>JBJXGC010000139.1:0-5093 GCA_046154545.1 Dehalococcoidia bacterium
CGGCAGGCCGTCTCGATCTCCATCCCGCCGAAGCCGAAGGCCGAGTCGCCCTGGACGTTGATGATCTTCTTGCCGGGGTGGACAACCGCGGCCGCGATCGCCTGGCCAAGGCCGACGCCCATCGTCCCGAACGAACCGGCGTCGAGCCGGTGCTTCGGGAAGTAGTTCGGCATCTGCGTGCGGCCAATGTCCATGGTGTTGGCCCCTTCGTTCTGGATAATCGCGTCCTTGGGGATAAGGTCGACGATCGTCTTGTAGACGCGGTAGTAGTTGAGCGGCGAGGAGTCGTCGTTCTTCTGGGTTTCGGTCTGGGCGACGTTCTTGTCAATCGCCGCCTGCAGCCCGGTCCACCAGGTGGTCTCGCCCGGGTACTGCCAGGGACGTTCCTTCAGGCGGGCGTTGATCTGGGCCGTGATCGCCTTGCCGTCGCCGACGAGCGCGACTTCGGTCGGCACGTTCGTCCCGATCTCCTCCTGGGCGATGTCGAGCTGGATGATGCGCACATCCGGGCGGAAGCGGGGGGGAGCGCCGAAGTGGAGGATCCAGTTCAGACGGGCGCCCATCAGGAAGACGACGTCGGCGTTCTGGAGCGCGAACGTCCGTCCTCCAGCCACGCTGAGCGGATGGTCGTCGGGGACGACGCCCTTCCCCATCGGGGTGGGCAGGTAGGGCAGCTGGGTGGCCTCGATGAACTGCCGCACTTCGTCCGATGCCTCGGCGTAGGCCATGCCTTTGCCGACGATGACGAGCGGGTTGCTCGCCGACTTCAGCGCGTCGAGGGCGCTATCGACAGCCTCCGGCGTGGCCTGGGTGCGGGCCGGGTCGGGGCAGCGCGGCGGGTAGTGGACGCTGTCCTCTTCGACGGAACCGGAGATGACGTCGCCGGAAAGGTCGAGGTAGGCCGCGCCCGGGCGCCCGTAAATGGTCGAACGGACGGCCTGCTCGATGTAGTAGGGCAGGCGGGGGATGCTATCGACGCGCGCCGCGTACTTCGCGTAGGGGCGGGCGGTCTCGACCTGGGGGGCCTCCTGGAAGGCGCCCTGGCCGTTCTGGTAGCTGTCGTTAGCGCCGCCGATGAGGATCATCGGCCAGCAGTTCGACCAGGCGTTCGCCATCCCGGCGATGCCGTGGATCATGCCCGGGCCCGAGACGGCGAGGCAGACGCCCGGCCGGCCGGTGAGGTAACCGACGGCGGCGGCGGCGTAGCTGGCCGCCTGTTCGTTACGCATATTGACGTACTTGATGCCCTGCCGTTGGGCCTGGATGCCGATCGGGATCACGGGGAAGCCGACGATACCGAACATGTATTCGACGCCCTGTTGTTTCAGGGCCTTGACGACGATTTCCGCGCCAGAGATCTGGGCCATGCGTCTTACTCCGAGGTATGGGGTAGGGCCGCACTATACAGGGTTTCCACGGCTGCGCTCTGGGGGCATTTTGAGCGTGGTACCATGGGTTCATGGCGTCCAGGACACTCCAGGATTTGCTGCTCGAAAGCCGGTACCGCGGACGCGCTACCGCGGTGTTCGCCGGCCCCCTGGACAAGGTCCGGGTAATCTGTCCGAGCGGCCTGAGGTTCTTTTGCAAACAAGGAGTCATAAGCGAAGAGGAATTCCGCGATGTCCTCCAGCTCGACCTCCTCATCGAAGGCGTTGACGACGATGGCGTACGCCGCAGGGCCGCGGTGGAGATCTCGCCCCGCGCCGACGCGGGTGACCTGGAGCGGGCGGTCCGCCGAGCAGCGATCGTGGCCCGTACGGGCACGCCCCGCTGGCCCGTCGTGGCCACGACGGAGGTAGCCCCCGAGATGGGCGACCTCGTCCGCGGCAGCTCCGCCGCGCTGGTGCAGCAGAATGGCGACGTGGAGTACTGGCCCGAGGCGGGCTGAGGCGTTGGGCCGGTACTGCACGGACGGTCTCGGTTGAGCGGCCTCCCGGCCGCGCTCCGAAAAATGGCGGGCGCGCACCGGCACCTTGCATCTCCCGCGGCCTTGCCGAGCGCGGCCGGGAGGGCCGCTCAACGCGCACACCGCCGTGGTACGACGGTCGAGGAGGCGCTGGCTGCCCTCAGTCGATCCGCCGCCCCGGCCGCAGCCCTGGAGGCTCGCAGTATGCAACGCCGCCTGAGACAGCGCGACCGCGTTCCCGCTTGCCGAAGTTACAATGCGGCCGATGCGAAGCGAGGAACGTCTTAGACGGATTGAGCGCGCGACGGAATTGCCGCTGCTGATGCTTGCGGTGGTCATGGTCCCGCTGCTGTTGGGACCCCTGGTGTTCGACCTCTCGCCCGCCGTCGAGCAGTCCTTCCTGGTCGGGGACTGGATTATTTGGGCCGTGTTCGCGGCCGTCTTCGGCATCAAGCTGGCCGTTGCGCCTCGACGAGTCGCGTTCCTGCGCCACAACTGGCTCGAAGCGGCGATGGTAGCGCTGCCAATGCTGCGCCCATTCCGGCTCCTCCGCCTGCTGCGATTCGCCCGCCTCGCGACGGCCATGGGCGTGAATGTGACCCTGTTTCGGACGTTGGCCAGGCAACGCGGGACGCAGTTCGTCATCGCAGCCCTGCTGGTCATGCTCGTGGCCGGAGCCTTGTTCGTGTTGCTCGTGGAACGGGGCGCAGAGGGCGCAAACATCCACTCGTTCGGCGATGCCCTTTGGTGGGCGACGACCACGATGACGACCGTGGGCTACGGAGATCTGTACCCGACTACGCCGGCCGGCCGTGGCGTCGCCGTGCTCCTCATGCTGTTCGGTATCGCCGCGCTTTCCGCGCTGACGGCCACCATCGCGGCGTTCCTCGTTCGTGAACGCGAGGATATCCAGCTGGCCGACGTGATGAACGAGATCCGCGAGCTACGCGCAGAAATCCGGCGACTCAGCGGCGCTGAGCCAGATTGACGCCATGGGGATGGCGCCCGACTGTCTCGAACGAACGCGCTCACTGGCCGTCATCGAAGGTGCTGCGTGCAGTACCGAGACAGTCGTAGAGTACGGCGTCGTCGTTCTGGCTATTGTTCCATTGGGAGGCTGCGGTCCACCAGAGCTGCGAAGAGCTGTTCGCGAACTGTGCGACGGCTGAGCGGATGAGCACCGTGCCCGCGAGCGTGAACCCCTGCGGGAAGTCGAAGCGCTGGTTTCCGTTCGTGCTGATGAGGTACCAGCCGGTCAGATTCCCTGTGCCGGTGACAGAGACCGACTCGCCTACCTTGTCCAGGGCTGTAATCGTCGCGTTTGCGGCGCCGCATGTGGTTGCGGTCGTCGTTGGCGAGGCGGTTGGCGTGGGAGTTGCCGTAACCGTTGGCGTCGCGGTGGTCGTAGGCGTTGCTGATGTGGAGGGAGTCGCAGTGACCGTCGGAGAGGGTGACGCTGTGGAGGTTGTTGACGGGGAAGCGGAGGACGTGGCGGAGGCTGACGCCGTCGCCGGAGAGCAGCTATCGCAAGCCACGAACGGGGCGCGAACGCGAACTTGGGTGTCGGCCGCCGAAGTCCTGGCGCCGCTGAAGCCCAGGACCAGCAGCACCGACGCGACGCCAACGGCGGTCAGGGATGCGACGGAACCAAGTCTCTTCACTCTGGAATCCTCTGGGCTGCCCCGTTTATCATTGCTGCGATCACGTCGCCGCTTGCGACGCGAAACGTTGACGGTGTCTGGCGATTCGAAACGGCCAGTCTGATGCCGTCCGAAAAGACATCCATGTCGAGCAGTTTACGGTAATCGAACTCGAGTGCGCGCTTCGCCCCCGAGAACACGACACGACGCGAGGTCACCGTCAGCGTACCGACGTCGTCGACTACGAGGTCGTGACCCGTCACGACCACTTTGCCCTTGGTCCGGCCGACGTGGTATCTCACGCCTTTTGCGATGCGAAAGCTGACGCCCTGGCTCCCGGCCTGGAACTCCCGGATAGTCACGCCCTTTAAGAGGGTCGCCTCTGTGGTGCCATGTGCAGTCTCGCCGCGCTTGAGGAGAATGCCCGCCTCGGCCGGGTCGAGTTCAGGCAGGCGTCCGTCATTGACCATGGCCACGATCAGGCGATCGCGGATATCGTGAAGCTCGCCCTGGAGAGCCTCGGCACCAATTCCCAGGATTTCGCCGAGTTCAACGAGTCGCATTTCCTCGCTGGCGCTCAGGATGTCGTCTATCAACGCCTGCTCGGCGCACCGGCGGAAGGCTGCAACCTGCAGTTCGCGGAGTTCCTTGGCATCGACCGTGGCCCCCGCCCGGAGGCTTCGTAGGTCGGCGAGCGCGGCCGCGTCAGCATCGACCCAGTCGATCAGCTCAAGCGCAGCACGGTAGGCGAGTTTGTCGGATTCGGCTGACTTGCGGCCTTCGGAGTCGGCTGCCAGCTTCGCGCGTATCTTGTCGAATAGGCCCATGTTGCTCCCGCTTGCCGAGGCAAGATACATCCGGTCGTTCGGGTCCGCTACGGTGAGGCGGGCCGGTGAACTTCCTCACGGGCCCGAGCCATCGTCGGAAAGTCCATAAATGACGGACCGGGGTCAGCTCGCCGCCTTCAGCCACGGGATCGTGAGCGCCAGCCCTTCCTTGATCCCCCGCGGGGCGAAGCCGAGCGCCCTCGCGTTCGCGTCGTCCGTTGTGACCGGGCCGAGCTTGCCGTAGACCATGGAGCGGGTGGCGAAGAAGTGGGCGCCGGGTGGGAGGTCGCTCCCCGGCGGCAGGACGGTGAGCGGCGGCGGGTTGCCCCAGAGCCGCTTCGCTTCGCCCAGGAAGGCCGAGAACGTCGCCACCTCGCCGCAGAGGATGTAGCGCTTGCCCGCCTCGCCCTTTTCGTACGCGAGCAGGTGCCCCTTCGCCACGTCTTCGGCCAACACCCAGCCAACGCGCGCGTCGATCACCTCGCGCAGGGCGCCCTCGCAGGCCGCCCGGATGAGCAGGTTGTAGCTCATCGGGCCGCGCGGGCTCGGCCCATAGGCGTTGACGACGTTGACGATCCGCACATCGAGGCCGCCCGCCACGGCGGCGAAGACGGCCTGCTCCGCCTCCGCCTTCGTCACGGAGTACGGGTCGATGAGGGCCGTGCCGCCGGTGTGGCGCTCGCTCACCAGGCCATCGGGCGTGATGATCGCGGCGCTCGA
>JBJXGC010000151.1:0-19437 GCA_046154545.1 Dehalococcoidia bacterium
GATCGTCGCTGGAACTTGCGGCCATCGCCGCCAGCGCCTCGAACCCCGGCCACGGGCTCGATCGGGTGAACTCACCCTCGTGTTGGCGGCCCATCGTCCGCAGCACCTGCGTGCGTTGGCCGCCGACGACATGCAGGAGCAACTGCCGCACAGTACCCGAGATCCCCGCTGGCCGCGCGTCGAGCACCGCGTCTGGCAGCTCCCGGCAGGCCGCGATCAGCGCCGCCGTGGCCCAGCGGTTATACCGGAACATCTCGGCCAGCGGCTCATTCAACGAGCATGCCTCCGGCGTCCAGAGACCGGTCCGCCTATTCGTGGCGCGCTCTTGGCGCTCTTGGCGACCTTGGCGTCTTGGCGTTTCCGTTGCCGTGACCGGCCGACGGCCTACGAGTCCAGCACTTCGTACAGCTTGTGGCTCTTCATCGCGGGGTTGTCCTTGTAGCTCTCGTAGCTTTCGCCACGGTGGCCCTTGGTGAAGTTGTCCGACGTAATCCAGGCTTCGAACGACTTCTCGTCCGTGAAGCGGGTGAGGACGACGTATTCGCCCCGGTCCGGCAGCGCGACCAGTTCCGTCCCGAGGAAGCCCGGGAACGTATCGACCGCGCCGACGCGCGTCTTCCAGGACTTCTCGAAGCCCTCGCGGGCCTGTTCCGGCAGGGAGATGGGGAAGTAAGAAAGGACAGCCATGTGATTCCTCAGTTCGGTGGTTCGAAGTGGATTGAGGATAGCGCAGGACATGGTTTCAGGCTGCGGCGGAAGGAGAGGTGCGGCGCCAGGCCCGGCCCCAGCTGCACTATACTGTCCCGGTGGAGGCCCGCATGGTCCTTTCCCGCGTAGCCGATGCCACCCTCGAAGACGGCCTGCCGCTAACACCGGAAGCGTTCGACCGCTGCATCCAGCTCATCGACGAGGGCGTTAAAGTCGAACTCCTCGACGGGAGGGTGCATATGCCGCCGCCTGCTGGCGATTCACATGCAACCGGACAGAACCTGCTCCAAGTGTGGATAGGGACGTACGCCATCCTCACGCCCGGCGTGGAGGCCCGGGACGACGCTCTCGTGCGCCTCCCGGCCGGCCACCGCGTCGCGCCTGACGGCATGCTCTGCCGTGAGGGCACGCTCCAGCCCGAACCGGACGGTTTCCTCAGTGGCATGCCCGGCCTGGTGGCTGAGATTGCGGTCGCTTCGGCGGGCACCGACCTCGTCCGCAAACGGCGCATTTACGAGGAAGCGGGCGTCCCCGAATACATCGTCTGGGTCGTCCGCGAAGCGAAGCTCTTCTGGTTCCGCCTCGTGGATGGCCGCTACGAGGTGGTCGAGCCGGATGAGGACGGGGTCATCGAGAGCACGGCCTTCCCCGGACTGCGCCTCCCGGTAACGCGTCTCCTGGCCGGCGACCGGAGAGCCGTCCTGCCCGGGGGCTGACCCGGTCGGCGGTCCGTTTTTCGACCCCTGGCGCCCCAGCGTTGCGATATAATGCTTGCATGGCCGTCCACCGTCCGATCCTGTTCTCACCGGAAGAAATCGCCGAGCTGCTCCCTCCAGAAGACGAGATACGCCACCGTTTCGACGAGCGGCGGCGAAACGAGTGTGTGTTGAACAAACCCGAGGTCACGGCGCTCGTCAAGGGCGGGTACGCGGCGGCCTGCGAGGGGCGGCTCCTCGGGTATGCGCCGACCTGGGAGGAGCTGAAGGAGCAGTTGATCCGCGACGGCTGGTACGAGCCCGGGGTTGACCCGGTAGGCATGGTTATCGGGCGCGCGGGCACGCGGGTATCGTTCGAACGCCCGACCCTGTTCACACCGGAAGAAGTCGCGGCGTTCCTCAGCGAGCACGGAGACCGAATCCGCCGGGGATTCGATGAAGGCCGCAAGAACGAGTGTGTGTTGAACAAGCCCGAAGTGGCCGCCCTCGTCAAAGGCGGCTACGCCGCGGCTTGCGAAGGGAGACTCCTCGGATACGCCCCGACGTGGGAGGAACTCAAGGAGCAGTTGATCCGCGACGGCTGGTATGAGCCCGGGGTTGACCCGGTAGGCATGGTTATCCGGCGCGTCGGCAATCCCGGCAAGAGTTCCTCCCCGGCGGCCCGTGACGATTGATCGCCGGGTTCTTCGAGTCCGGCCGACCGAGGGTCAAGGCCAGCGTGTTTGGGCCACCGCTCACCCGGCCGATCGACGTCGATTTCATTATTGACCCAGGGTGTCGCGCTTCCGTCTTGACGGCGGAAACGCTCCCCAACCTGGACCCTGTGTTCTTCGCGCCGGACGACATCGAAATCGCGACCGACCTCTTCGGCTCACTTGCGGGCCGTCGAATTCGCGTGATGCTGACGTTCAGGCACGACGACGGACGGCTGCACGTCGAGCAGGTCGAGGCCCTCGTCGTGCCCGGGCCACCGGACGAGTCGCGGCTCGGCATGGACGTCCTGGCCCGCTGGACGGTGGTCCTCGATGGGCCGGCGGACACGGTGGTGATCGAGCCGGGGTACACGAGAGGGCCTGGGGATATCCCCCGGCCCTCTCTGAACGGCGTGCCGCATACGCGCTATGCGGCCACAACCTCGCCCTCGACGACGCGAGGGTCCGCCTCCCGCGCTTCGAAGCGGTATTCGCCCCCGGCGAAATCGACGGTTACGCACTGGCCTTCGTGCACCTCGCCAGCGAGCATTCGCCGTGCGAGTTCGTTTTCGATGCGACGTTGTACCACGCGGCGCAACGGCCGGGCGCCGTAGGCCGGGTCGTACCCTTCGCGCACCAGCTCGTCCTTCGCCGCCGGCGTCAGCTCGAAATCGACCTGGCGGTCGGCCAGCCGCTCACGGACTTCCGCCATCAGCAGTTCGATGATCTGCTCGAGTTCGCCCCGGGTCAGCGGCTCGAAGACGATGACGTCGTCGATCCGGTTGAGGAACTCCGGCCGGAAGTGCTCGCGCAGGGCGTTCTCCACGGAAGCCTTCATCCGCTCGTAGTCGTAGCTGCTCTCCGAACGCCGGGTGAAGCCGAGCGACGACTTCTCCTGGGCGCCGGTGCCGAGGTTACTGGTCATCACGATGACCGTGTTGCGGAAATCGACCGTCCGGCCGTGGCCATCCGTCAGGCGGCCGTCGTCCAGCACCTGGAGGAGCGTGTTGAAGACCTCCGGGTGGGCTTTCTCGATCTCGTCGAAGAGGATGAGCCGGTAGGGCCGCCGCCGGACGGCCTCGGTCAGGCCGCCGCCCTCGTCGTAGCCGACGTATCCCGGCGGCGAGCCGATCAGGCGGCTGACCGTGTGCCGCTCCTGGTACTCCGACATGTCGAGCCGGATCATCGCGTCCTCGTCGTCGAAGAGGTACTCGGAGAGGGTCCGCGCCAGCTCCGTCTTCCCGACGCCGGTGGGCCCCAGGAAGATGAAGGAGCCGATCGGCCGCTTCGGGTCCTTGAGGCCGGCCCGGGCGCGGCGGATGGCGTCGCTCACGGCGACAATGGCTCGCTCCTGGCCGATCACCCGCTCGTGCAGGTGCTCTTCCATCTTCAAGAGCTTCGCGCCCTCAGTCTCCTCCAGCCGGGAGACGGGGATGCCCGTGATCTGGCCGACGAGCGAGGCGATGTCTTCGGCGCTCACGCGGAGATCGATGTCGTGCTCCTTCGCCCAGGCCTCGCGCCGGGTCGCGTACTCCTGCTGGATCTGGAGGAGCTCCTGCTTGATCCGCGCCGCCGCTTCATAGTCCTGCTTCTCTCCGGCGGCGTCGGCTTCGATGGAAAGGCCGTCCAGCCGCCTGCGGAGGCCTCGCACCTCGTCCGGCATCTCCTGGCTGTCGATGACGTGCTTGCTCGCTGCCTCGTCGATCAGGTCAATGGCCTTGTCCGGGAGCCGCCGCTCGGTGATGTAGCGGCTGCTGAGGTGCACCGCCGCCTCGAGCGCCTCGTCTGTGATCTCGACCTTGTGGTGGCCCTCGTATTTCGCGCGGATGCCCCTGAGGATGGCGATCGCATCCTCCTCTGTCGGCTCCTCGACGTAGACCGGGGCGAAGCGGCGTTCGAGGGCCGGGTCCTTCTCGATCCGCGTCCGGTACTCGTCCAGCGTGGTCGCGCCGATGGTGTGCAGCTCGCCCCGGGCGAGGGCTGGCTTCATCAGGTTGCTCGCGTCGATCGCGCCCTCGGCGCCACCGGCGCCCATGACGTTGTGGAGTTCGTCGATGAAGAGGATGACCTCGCCAGCCGACTGCTTGACCTCTTCCATGACGGCCTTGAGCCGCTCTTCGAACTCGCCCCGGAACTTCGAGCCGGCCACCAGCGCCCCCATGTCGAGGGCGAGGATGCGCTTCTCCTGGAGGTTCTCGGGCACGTCCCCCGCGGCCATGCGCTGGGCGAGGCCCTCGACGATCGCCGTCTTGCCGACGCCCGCCTCGCCGATGATCACCGGGTTGTTCTTCGTCCGCCGGTTGAGGATCTGCATCACCCGGCGCACTTCCATGTCGCGGCCAATGACGGGGTCGAGTTTGCCATCGCGGGCGGCCTGGGTGAGGTCGACCGAGTACTTCTCCAGGCTCTGGTAGCGCGATTCCGCTGTGGGGCTGGTCACGCGGCTCTTGCCGCGCACGTCCTGGAGGGCCCGGTAGATGCTCTCCTTCGTCACGCCGAACTCGGCGAGTAGCTTCGTGGCGCCGCTCTCTTCGTTGTCGGCGATGGCGATGAGCAGGTGCTCGACGCCGACATAGTCGTCTTTCAGCCGGTCAGCCTCGGCGTTGGCCACTTCGAGCATGCGGACCACTTCCGGCGTCGTGTAGATCTGGACGACGTCGTACTGGAGCTTCGGCAGCTTCTCGAGGGCGCGCGCGACGCGGTCGCGCAGTCGCGCCGGGTCGGCCTTCAGCTTGAGGAGGACCTGCTGGGCGAGGCCACCTTCCAGGCCGATGAGGGCGGCGAGCACATGGGTGACCGCCCACTGGCTGTTGCGCTGCTGGCGCACGATCTCCTGGGACTGGGCGAGGACCTGCTGGGCCTGCTCGGTGAATCGTTCCTGTCGCATCATGGGGAGCCTCCGGATTCAGGCATGGGGAACCAGGCATGGGGCATGAGTACAGAGGCTCAGCTCGGCCGGTTCTGGTTGGCGTGATGGGTCGGCCACGAGGCGTGAACTCACTTCCGGGCTCGATCCTCGTCGCGTTGGCGCCCAACCGACGCTCGTAACCCGCCGATCAGACGGCTGACTTCGAGTGTTTGTTGGCTCGTTCGCTGGAATGTTGGCTCGTCGATGTAGTTAGCATCGAGTGCGACGTAGAGAAGGGAGCGGACTTCGGCACATGAGCCCTTCGCTATCGAGAGCATGTGATGGAACTCGGCACGGCTGCCACGATCGAACCCCTCCGCGATGTTCGACATGGTCGAAACGGCCGCGCGCTGGATCTGATCGCGGAAGCCGAAGCGATTGACGATAGGCGGCTTCTCCGCCAGTTCGTTGACGGTGGCGGCGAGCACTCGAGCCTTTTGCCAGGCGATGAGGTCTTCAAATGAGGTGATGCCCGAGGGTGGATTACTCATGCCCATCGCCTCATGCCTCGTGCCTCCCCGTGTAGGGCGCCGGCAGTCTGGTGCTCCGGATTCGGTCCAGTTCTGCCCGGACGGCGGCCAGCTCGAGCTGGAGTTCTTTCAGCTGCTCGCCCATGCGGACGATGATATCGACGCCGGCGAGGTTCACGCCCAGCTCGTCGATCAGGCGCTGGGCCTGGCGGATGCGCTGGATGTCGCGGTTCGAATACATGCGGATGCCGCCGAGCGTCCGCCGTGGTTCGATAAGGCCTGCCCGCTCGTAGTAGCGCAGCGATTGCTGGTGCATCCCGACCAGTCTGGCCGCGATCGAGATGACATAGATGGGCTCATCGTCCATCAATTCGTCGCCGAAGGGTGGTTGGTTGCGTTGTCTTACCATGGCCTCAGGCCCTCTGTTCGACGGGACTGCCAGCGCGGAGCGCCTTCAGCGCTTCGAGATGGGCCCGTTCTTCGGCCGTCAGCGTCTCCGGCAGGCTCACCCGGACGCGGGCGATGAGGTCGCCCCGCCCGCCTCCCGGGGCGAGGACGGGCATGCCCTTTCCGGCGAGCCGGATCTGGCGGCCGTTCTGCGTGAGTTCGGGGATGCGCATGGCGACACGTCCGTCCAACGTCTGCAATTCGACTTCGCCGCCGAGGATGGCGTCGATGAACGGCACCGCGACCTCGGCGATCAGGTCGTCGCCCTTCCGTTCGAAGCGGTTGTGGGCGGCGACCGTGACGACGAGGTAGAGGTCGCCAGCCGGCCCGCCGCCGGTCCCAGCCCGCCCCTCGCCGGCGACCCGGACGCGTGAACCGGTCTTCACGCCGGCCGGGACTCTGACTTCGAGGCGGCGTTCTCGCCCGACCTGGCCCATGCCCTCGCAGGTGTGACAGACAGCGCCGGCGATCTCGCCGGTGCCGCCGCAGATCGCGCATGCCTCAGCGCCCTGTAGCCGCACGGTCCGGCTCGTGCCCCGGAACGCTTCTTCAAGCGTGAGATCGACGGGCGTCTCCACGTCCTGGCCCCGCCGGGCGGCGGGCTGTCCGCGGGGGCCGCCCCGTTCGCGGCGGAAGAGGTTTTCGAAGATGGAGCCGAAATCGCCAGCCCCGTCGCCAGCCGCGCCGGCCGGGCCCTGGCGGGCCCAGGAACCGGGGGACTGGCGGCGTTGGGCCTCCTCGATCTGGTCGGCGTGCTCCCAGCGGTCGCCGTACTTGTCGTACTTCGCCCGCTTCGGCTGGTCCGAAAGCACCTCGAAGGCGTTGTTCATCTCTTTGAACTTCGCCTCGGCTGCTTTGTCGTTCGGCGCTACGTCAGGGTGGTACTTGCGGGCGAGCTTGCGGTAGGCCGTCCGGATCTCCTTCTCCGTGGCGTCGCGCTTGAGTCCGAGGATGTCGTAGAAGTTCCGCGCCATTGTTCATCAAGCGTAGCAGAGCGTGGCACGTTCGCCAAGTGTTCTTTCGGGCGATTTCTTGATAATGAGACTAGCATGTGTATTGACGGATTGACGTTGCGCGGGCTACGATCGTCCTATCACATTGCCCAGGAGGCCTCTCACCATGGCAACCACCCTTACCCGTTGGGACCCCTTCAGCGAGCTGGCGAGCATGCGATCCGTTATGGACCGCCTCTTTGACCAGTCCTTCGGCCGCTTCCCCGCCCTCCGCAACGGCGGCGAGGAGCTCGGCGCCGCCGCTCTCGGCCTCGATGTCTTCGAGACCAACGAGGAATACGTCGTCAAGGCAGCGATCCCCGGGGTCGACCCGAAGGATGTGGACATCCAGGTCGAAGACGATGTCCTCACCATCAAGGGCGAGTTCCAGCAGAAGGACGAGGCGAACGAGGAGAACTACCTCCGGCGGGAGCTTCGCTACGGCGCCTTCCAGCGCTCGCTCCGCCTCCCCCCGACCGTCGATGCTGAGAAGGCGGCCGCCAGCTTCGAGCACGGCGTCCTCAAGCTCACGCTCCCGAAGAAGGCCGAGGCGCGGGCGAAGACCATCAAGATCACGCCTACCGGCGTCCTCGAAGCCGGCAGCCAGAACTAATCGCCAGCCCACCCAACGCGAGCCGGGCGCCGCAAGGCGGCCCGGCTTTCGTGTGCCTTTACCGTGCCCTGAAACTACGCGGGCTTCGCATTCGTTGATCCCTCACCAGCGCAACAGCGCGGCGGAGGGGATCATGAACCGGAGACCTCGGATCCTGTTTGGGGCACTGGCTGTGGCCGCCCTCGCGGCAGGCGTCGCGGGCTGCGGCGCCGACAATGACGAGGCCATGACCCTGGACGGCACGGGTGGCCTGCCGAGCGCGTCGGAGAGCTTCACCGTCAACGACTCGGCTGCGGCGCCCGCCGGGACGCAGGCCGCCGCGTTGCCGCCGCAGAGTGCCGGCGGCTCCGAAGGCAGTCCGGCCCTCGCCCTCCCCGCCCAGCTCGACCGCAAGATCGTTTACAACGCGACCATCAATCTCCAGGTCGGCGATGTGGGCACCGCGTTCAGCGACGCCAGCTCGATCGCCCGGGTCGCCGGTGGGTACGTCGAGAAGTCGTCGTTCTCAGGGAGCGACGGCACGAACAGCAAGGACCGCGGCGCGACCCTGACGATCCGCGTCCCGGCCGCCGCCTACGAAGACACGCTCGCGAAGCTGCGCGGCCTGCCGGGCGCGAAGGTGATGCGCGAAGGCGCGAAGTCGAGCGAAGTTACCGAGCAGTACACCGACCTCGAGAGCCGGCTTCGCGTGCTCCAGAGTACGGAGCAGTCCTACCTGAAGCTCCTCGAGCAGGCGAAGTCCATCCCCGATATCCTCACCCTGACTGACCGCCTGAACGGGGTGCGCAGCCAGATTGAGCAGGTGCAGGGCCGGATCAACGTCCTCGACCACCTCACCGAACTGGCGAGCATCGAGCTCTCGCTCGCGCCCCTGGCTGCCCCGGCGAGCGTCCGCGACGGCCCCAAGGGGGTTGGGGACTCGTTCGCGGACGCCTGGGTGGCCTCGTTGGAAGGCGCGCGTTACGTGGCGTCGGCGGCCGCGGTGCTCGCTGTCGGGGCCTTCTGGCTGGCAATCCCCGCGGGCCTGGCCCTGCTCGGCCTCCGGCTCACGCGGCGCCGCCTGCCGCGCCCCGCGCGTACCGAGTAGTCCACGCGCCCGGGCCGGGTGCAGGAGGGACGAGGGGTGCGGGAGCGCTTCCGGCGCGTGCCCCGTGTCTCATTTCCGGGGCCCGGGGCAGTGTGGCGCGCCCATCCTTCGGGCGGAGGACGGCGGCTTTCCGGCGCCTTTCCCCGTTCTCCGCCGCCGGGATAGCATGGAGTGCAGCCGGGGGGACTCTTGCTGCCCGCGAGGGCGCAGCACTCATGCGAACCGCGAACTACGTCTTCTCCGTCATCTCGATCGTGCTCGGTATCGCGCTGATCGTCTTCGTGCTGAGCCAGACCACCCGCTGGAATATCGGGACGGCGATCGGCATCGTCCTCATCCTCAACGGCGTGATCCGGCTCTGGTTCGCCCAGGACGATGACGGGTGACCTGCCCATTCCCACAGCGCCCCGTATACTCACGCGACTAGCTGCAATCATGGCGCATCAACAGACCATCCTCGTCCCTGTCTCCAACTCCCCGGCCAGCATCCAGGCTGTTGGCATCGCCTGCGCGATTGCGAAGGCCCGCCGGAGCAAGGTCTACGTCGTCCACGTGATCGAGGTCCTGCGCACGCTCCCGCTGAACGCCGAACTCACCTCAGAAGCACGCCGCGCTGAGCAGGTGCTGCGCCGGGCCGAAGAGGCGGCGAACCATGCCGGCTACCACATCACGGGCGAACTGCTCCAGGCCCGGGAGGCGGGCCAGGCGATTATCGACGAGTGCCGCGACCGGGCCATCGACACGATAATCATGGGTATCGGCAACAAGCCCGTCATCGGCGAATTCCAGCTCGGGCGGACGGCCCAGTTCGTCCTGCAGCACACAACCTGTGAAGTCTGGCTGATCCGGCACGGGCAGGACGATGATCCCAGCCACCAGGAAGAGTAGGTGCGACATTGAACGTCATGATCATGGGGTGTGGCCGCGTCGGTGCGCGGATGGCGGGCATCCTCGAGGGCCTGGGCAACCAGGTGACGGTCCTCGACCTGAACGCGAGCGCCTTCAAACGCCTGCCTGAAGGCTTCGCAGGACGGCGGGCAGTCGGCAACGGGATGGACGGCCCCGTCCTCGAACGTACCGGGATCCGTGAGACGGACGCCTTCCTGGCCGTGACCCAGGGGGACAACCGCAATTTCTTCGCCTCGATGATGGCGAAGGAGGTCTACAACGTCCCGCGTGTCCTTTGCCGCTTCTACGACCCTGTCCGCGAGGAGATCTTCCGCGGACTCGGGCTCGAAACGTTCAGTCCGACCAGCGTCGGCGCCCAGATCATGGTCGACATGCTCACCAAGAACGAAGCCCCGAGGAGATAGCCCATGTACGTCCTTGTCGCCGGCGGCGGGAAAGTCGGGTTCCACCTCGCCCAGGAACTGGTCAACGCCAACCACGAGGTGCTGGTGCTGGAACGGGACGCGGCCCGCTGCGCCCAGATCGCCGATGAACTCGGGCAGGTCGTACTCAACGGCGATTGCTGTGAGGCGACGACCCTCGACCTTGCCGGCGTCGCCCGGGCCGACCTTGTAGCGGCCGTGACCGGTGACGACGAGGACAACCTCGTGATCTGCGAGATCGCCCGCCAGCGTGGCGTCCCCCGCACGGTGGCCCGGATCAACAACCCGAAGAACGAGCTGCTTTTCAAGAAGCGCGGGATCGAGACCACGATCTCCGCCACCCAGGCGATCCTCGCGCAGATCGAGCAGGAGCTGCCGACCCACGAGATGATCCCGCTGCTCCAGCTCCACAGCGGCCTGGAACTGATGGAGATCCGGCTCCCAGACAGCTCCCCGGCAGCCGGGCGCTCCATCCGCGAAGTGCTCCTGCCACCTGAGTCGCTGATCTCGCTCGTGGTCGACCCGGGTGGAGTGCCCCGCATCCCCAGCGGTGAGACGCGCCTCAACCCCGGAGACGCCCTCGTTGTGGTCACCCGCAAAGAGAGCCTGGACATGCTGCGCGAGGCGCTGATTGGCGTGACGCACGGCCTGGACACCTAGGCAGGATCATGCGCGTCGCCTATCTCGGCCCTCCCGGCACCTTTGGCGAAGAGGCCGCCCTCCGGGCGGCGCCCGGGGCTGACTTCATCGCCTGTCCCTCACACGCGGCGGTCGCGGCGGCGGTCGAGGTCGGCCGCGCCGAGGCCGGCGTCGCCGCCATCGAGAACTCGCTCAGCGGCTCGGTCGCCGAGACGCTCGACATCCTCGTGCACGACACGACGCTCGAGATCCAGGCCGAACTCGTCCTGCCCATCGTCCACAACCTGGTCGTCAAGCCGGGTACCCGGCGCGAGGCGGTCAAGGTCATCTACTCGCACACACAGGCCCTCGGCCAGGTGCGCAAATTCATCGAGCGTGCCTTCCCGGCGGCCCAATTCGAAGCGGCCCTCTCCACGGCCGAGGCCGTCCAGGAGATGCTCCGGCGCCCCGGCGATGCGGCGGCGATCGCCACGGCCAGGGCGGCCACGCTCTACGGCGCCGAGATCCTCGACCGCGCCATCCAGGACTCCGACTCCAACGTCACCCGTTTCGTCCTCCTCGGGCGCACGAAGACGCCACCGACCGGCCGCGACCGCACGTCGATCGCCTTCTGGTTCGCCGGTGACGAGCCCGGGATGCTCGCGCGGGTACTGAACGTCTTCGCCGAGCGCCGGATCAACTGCTCGAAGATCGAGAGCCGACCCACCCGCACCGCTTTTGGTGAGTACGTCTTTCTCGTCGATTTCGAAGGGCACCAGGACGACCCCGCCGGCCGCGAAGTGCTCGCCGCCCTGCGCCCGCTCTGTGCCCAGCTCAAGGTCTTCGGCAGCTACCCGCGCTGGCACTGAGTCGCCCGCAGTAGTCGCGGCCGTCGCGGCCGCTGGTGGCGCAGGTTCGCCAGGCCACGCCCACCGGCCCTAACCGTCTATACGAACCCTCGCAGCTTGATCGCCGTAGCCACGCGTCCGACGCCCATATCGAAGGCCGCCTCGCGGGGCTGGGTGCCGTCCCGCCCTGCCCGCTCGAACACCCCGTTGAAGGCGGCCACCATTCGCTGCTCCAGCTCCGCGTTCACTCGCTCCAGGGGCCAGCGGAGCTGCTGGATGTTCTGCGTCCACTCGAAGTACGAAACGGTGACGCCGCCCGCGTTCACCAGCAAGTCGGGCAGAGCGGTGATGCCCCGCTCGCGGAGGATGGCGTCGCCCTCAGGCGTGACGGGGTGGTTCGCCCCCTCGATCACGGCCCGGGCACGGATGGCGCCGGCGTTCTGCCCGGTGATCACGCCGCCGAGCGCCGCCGGCACCAGGTAGTCGCAGTCGCTCAGGAGGAGTTGTTCATTCGTGATCGGCTCAGCCCCGTCGAACCCGGCCACGGACCCTGCCACGGCGTGCCAGCGGTCGAGGGCGGCGATGTCGATCCCGGCGGGGTTGGCAATCGCCCCCTTCACGTCGCTCACGGCCACGATCCGGAAGCCGTACCCGGCCGCCACCCGGCAGGTCCAGGCGC
Organism: Dehalococcoidia bacterium; assembly: GCA_046154545.1. Classification (GTDB taxonomy): domain Bacteria; phylum Chloroflexota; class Dehalococcoidia; order Tepidiformales; family Tepidiformaceae; genus JBJXGC01. The sequence goes on from JBJXGC010000151.1 coordinate 12,110, forward strand.
CGACGTTCCCGTAGCCCTGGACAGCCACCCGCACCGCCCGGGGGTCCTCGCCTTCGTGATGGGCGTACTCGCGCATGCAGACGGCGACTCCGAGTCCGGTTGCCTGCTCCCGTCCGAAGCTGCCGCCGAGTTCCACCGGCTTGCCCGTGACGATCCCGGGCGTGTGCCCGTGGAGCCGCCCGTAGGCGTCCATCATCCAGGCCATCGTCTGGGCGTTGGTGCCCATGTCCGGTGCGGGCACGTCGCGGTTGATGCCCAGGATCATGTGGATGTGGTCCATGTAGGTCCGGGTCAGGCGGTTCAGCTCGGTGTCGCTCATCCGGTTGGGGTCGCACATGACGCCGCCTTTCGCCCCGCCGAAGGGCAGGTCCATCAGTGCGCACTTGTAGGTCATCAGCATCGCCAGGGCTCGCACCTCGTCGATGTCCGCGTTCGGGTGGTAGCGCACCCCGCCTTTGTACGGGCCGCGGGCGCCGTTGTGTTGCACGCGGTACCCTTCGAAGACGCGCAGCTTTCCGTCGTCCATGCGCACCGGTAGCTGCGCGCGGAGCTCCCGCCAGGGCGTGCGCAGCAGCTCCACGACCTCGCCCGGCACCCGCAGCCGCTCAGCCGAGCCGGTCACCGAGGCGAACACGGCCGCCGTAGCCGAGGCCCCGCCGTCTGGCTTCCGAACAGTCTCTGCCATGGGCCACCCCCCGCCGCATTATCCCCTTTCGATGCTTGCTCGGCGCACTGGTCTCCGGCCGCGCTTTCGCCGGCCGGCCGCGCCCGCTTGCGACCCGCGCCCCGTACAATCGGCGCCCACACCACATTCACCGTCATCGGAGGCGCCTCATGGCCGAATACAAACCCAGCCCCGTCCAGTGGGTCCGCGAGCAGGTCGAACTCTACGAACGCACCAACGGCGCCGAGGGTTACACCCTGCGCGACACCGGGCTGCCGGTGATCATCGTGACCAACACCGGCAACAAATCCGGCGCCATCCGCAAGACCCCGCTGATGCGCGTCAAAGACGGCAGCAACTACGTCCTCGTCGGCTCGATGGGTGGGGCGCCGAAGAACCCGGTCTGGGTCTACAACCTTCGCGCCAACCCGGATGTTGAGGTCCGGGACGAGGCCGCCGTCCAGGCCATGCGGGTGCGGGAGGTCGAAGACGAGACGGAGCGCGCGCGCCTCTGGGCGCTGAGCGTGGCCGCCTTCCCGCCCTACGCGGAGTACCAGGGCCGCACCAGCCGCAAGATCCCCGTGTTCGTGGCCGAGCCGGCCTGACCGGCGCCGTCCCGCGTTCGCGCTTGGCAGCCGCTCGCCCTTATCCGTTACCCGGTTTCTGGGCACACTACGCTGATGGGCCGAGTCTTCATCACCCGCGCCATCCCCGGTACGGCGGTCGCCACGCTCCAGGCGGCGGGCCATGACGTAGACGTCTGGCCTGGGGAACTGCCGCCGTCCCGCGACGACCTCCTCGCACGTCTGACCGCCTGCGACGGGGCCCTCACCATGGTCACGGACCGCATCGACGCGGAACTCTTCGCGGCCTGCCCCCGGCTTCGCGTCATCTCCAACATGGCTGTTGGGTACGATAACGTCGATCCCGCTGTGGCCGCGGCCGCCGGCGCCTGGCTCACCAACACGCCGGGGGTCCTGGCCGAGACGACGGCCGACATGGCCTTCGCCCTGCTCCTCGCCGCCGCCCGGAAGGTCGCCCTCAGCGACCGGGAGACGCGCGGGGGCGCCTGGCGCACCTGGTCGCCGACGGGCTACCTGGGCGTCGATGCCTTCGGCGCCACGCTTGGCATCGTCGGGCTGGGCGAAATCGGCCAGGCGATGGCGCGCCGCGGCCGCGGTTTTTCGATGCCTATCCTCTACGCTGGCCGCACGCGAAAGGAAGCAGCCGAAGCCGCCCTCGGCGCCGAGTTCGTCTCGCTCGAAGACCTCCTCCGCCGGTCGGACTTCGTCTCCGTCCACACGCCGCTTACGCCTGAAACCCGGGGGCTCATCGGCGCCGCCCAGTTCGCCCTGATGAAGCGGACGGCGATCTTCGTGAATACGTCGCGCGGACAGGTGGTCGACCAGGACGCCCTGGTCGAAGCCCTCCGCTCCGGCGCCATCGGCGGCGCCGGCCTCGACGTCACCGACCCCGAGCCGCTGCCCTCAGCGCATTCCCTCTTCACGTTCGACAACGCGGTCATCACGCCCCATATCGCCAGCGCCAGCCTCGCCACCCGTTCCCGGATGGCGGAGATGGCGGCGGCGAACATCATCGCCGTCCTGGCGGGCCGCGAACCGCCGAACCCCGTCAATCGCCCCGTGGGGCTCCGTGGCTGAATCCGGAGCGTCACGCGAAACTTGACATACTGCGCTGCCGACCCTCAAATCAGGACGGTGCCCGGCCCGGTCCGGGCGCTCCCCTGGCGATCCTCCTTCGGAGCAACTCTTGACCAGATCATCCAAACCCGCGGGTAACCTGTGGCTCGCTGAAGAGCTCTGGAAGCTCAACGCGATCGAATTCGGCGACTTCACCCTGGGCCGAACGGCGGTCCATTCCCCGATCTACGTGAACCTTCGGCGGCTCATCAGCAACCCGAAGGCGCTTGCCCGCTGCGCGAAGATCATCAAGGAAGAGCTCGAAGCGCTGATGTCGATGCGAAACCCGCACGTCCAGCCCTTCACCCTGGTGGCGGGCGTGCCCTTCGGCGGCCTCCACGTGTCCACGGCCTTCTCGCTCGCGGTGAACACCCCGATGATCTACATCCACCCGCCCGGGACGGCCAAGGCCGATGTGATCGAGGGCCTCTACGTGCGTGGCCAGACCTGCCTGGTGATCGACGACCTGATCACGGGCGGGGGCAGCATCCTCCAGACTGCGACCACGCTGAGCGAGGCCGGCCTCGTCGTCCGCGACGCGGTCACCCTGATCGACCGCCAGGAGGGGGGGCGTGCGGCCCTGCGGGCGGCGGGCATCAATCTCGTGAGCATTCTTACCCTCGAACAGATCGCCACCTACCTCATGTCCGCCGGCCACATCCACGAGGACCAGTACCGCAACACGATGGAGTACCTGGAGTCCCGCCCGGTCCGATGAAGCCGCGCCGGAGCTGACGCCGGCACGCCGTCACCTTTCCCCTCTCCCACGCCATACCTACAGTGAAACCGCTGTGCGCGACGTAGAGGTGGGGTCCCATGACCGGACGGCACAAGGCCGTGATGAGGCCGAGGAGCTCGCCAGGCGCGCCGCCGCGCGCGATCAGGAGGCCTGGGCGCTCATCTTCGAGCGCCACTACCGGGCCGTCTTCGCCTTCGTCCGCTTCCGCCTCAGCTATGCCAGCGAGGCCGAGGACATCGCCTCCCAGACGTTCGAAATCGCCTACTCCCATGCCGACCGGTTCGATTACCGCGGTGTGCCGATCGAATCCTGGCTCATCGGCATCGCCCGGAACCTGGTACGCGACCACATCAAGAAGGCTGTACGGCGCGGTCCCTCGGAGGAACTCGTGGACGCCATAGCCCCGGCCATCCCGGACGCGACGGCTGCGAGCGACCTCCACCAGGACCTCGCCGGGGCGATGCATGCCCTCACGGAGGACCAGCAGACGGTCCTCCAGCTGCGCTTCCTGCTCGACCGTTCCGTGGAGGAGACCGCCGCTCAGATGGACCGCTCCGAGGATGCCGTAAAGAACCTCCAGCGCCGCGCCCTGGCCGCGATGCAGCGGGCGCTCGTCCAGGCCGGCGGCTACAGCGCGGCCAGGGGAGGGCACTGATGGACGGTGACCGACTCGACGCCCTGCTCGATGCCGCCCTCGCGACCGGCGCTGTCCCCGACGACGCCACGGCAGAGGAGCGCGACGCGATCCTGGCGATGCTCGGCCGGGCCTCAGCCTTGCGGGCCGCTGGCGCCGTTATCGAAAACGAGGCCACGGAGTCCATGCCTGTCGCACGCGCCCGCTTCGAGCGCTTCCTCGCGGCGGACCAGCGCGCCCTCACGGCGCCCCGGGCAACGTCCCGGAACGAGCGGCGGGGAGCTCTTGCGCGCTTCTTCGGACGGGGCCCGTTCGTCACGGTCGCGTGGTCCACCGCCGCCGTCGCACTGCTCGCCGTGGGTGGGCTCGCTGCCCGGGCGCTCCTGTTCACCAGCGCCGAAACGGTCCAGGCGTTCGAACCGGGCGACTACGTCGAACTGGCAGGCGTGGTTGCGGACGTTCCTGGCGCCGAGGGTACGGGGACGGGGAGCTTCACGGTGGCCTCGGAGTTCAACGATGTACAGGTAGACATCTCCGCCGACACGGCCGTCACCAACGCCGATGGGGCCGCCGAAGCGCTGGGGATCAGGCAGGGGACGGCCGTCACGGTGGCCGGTGTCGTGGATACGCGCGGGCGTGTGGCCGCCCGGTCGGTCATGGTCTCGCCGGCGGGCGGGCCGGCGCCGCAGCGCACGACCTTCAAACAGCTCCGCGAAGTGCGGCCGGAGCTTGACGGCACGATCGTCACCTTCGCGCTCTCGGCCGACGGCCAGCGGGGCCGCGTCCTCCTGACCAGCGCCACCGGCGAGCGGCTGCTCGTGAACGTCGATGGGAAGTCGCTTGAGCGGCTGCTCTCGCTCACGAGCGGGCTGGGGGCACGGGTGAGCGTGGGCCAGGAACCGGGCCAGTCGCGGGACGAGTTCAGCCTGAGCGGGGTCGAGCCGCCCGCGCCGGCCGTTACCCCGTCGCCGGCGCCGTCCGGCACGACCACGCCGGCCGCGCGGCGGACACCGCCTGCGGACAGCCGCGCCACGCCAGCACTGGCGTCGGCCGCCCGGCTCGCGGGCATCGTTACGAACCGCGAGGCGAACGTCCTCACGGTTGAGACGAAGGCCGGGCCGCGGCTCGTGGTCGTCACCCGGGAGACGCGCATCCTCGTGGGCGAAAGCGGCCTGCTTCGCGAACGTATCCTCGATGGCAGCGGCGCCATCGTGGGACACGGCGTCGCCGTCACCGGCGTGGTGGAGAAGGGCACCGGCCGCCTCCGCGCCGATGTGCTCATCGCCGGTGCGAAAGGCGCTGAGTAGGCGGGCCGCCTACTCCTGCTTCAGCCACTCCGCCACGCGTTCGCCGATCATGATCGAGGTCAGGTTCGTGTTGCAGGAGACGACGTCGGGCATGATCGACGCGTCGGCGACCCGCAGTCCCGCGATCCCGTGCAAACGCCCCCGCTGATCGACGACGGAGAGGGGGTCGCTGGCCGGGCCCATCCGGCAGGTGCCTGCGACGTGCCAGGTCGTGCTCGCAGTCGCCTTGATGTACTCCTCGAGGAGTTCATCGGAGGCGATGACTTCTGCCGGCGGAGCGAGCATCTCCTCGATGAAGGGCGCCAGCTCCGGCCCCTGCATCATCTTCCAGCTCGTCCGCACACCCTCGACGAGCCGCCGGAGGTCCTCCGGGTCGCTCACGTAGTGCATGTCGAGCTGCGGCTGTTCCGCCGGGTCGGCGCTGCGCAACGTGAGCTGGCCGCGCGACTTCGTCCGCATGATGACGGCGCCGACGCCGAAGGACGGTGTCGCCCGCGGGGCATCGGTCAGCCCCCGCACCTGGCCCGGGTCGAAGACGGTCGAGCAGGCCATCTGCATGTCATTAAACAGGTCCGATCCGCCAGCGGTGTAGCGCAGCCCGACTTCGGTGACGACCGCCGGGTCGTGGGCCACCCCCGGCTTCGGCCGGGCCTGGACGCCGCTGGAGAAGTGGTCGACGAGGTTCTCGCCCACTCCCGGCAGCTCATGCACCTGGGCGATGCCGTGCGCCGCGAGCTTCGCAGCCGGGCCGACTCCCGAGCGGAGCAGGATCGCGGGCGACTGGAGCGCCCCGGCCGAGAGGGTGACCCGCTTGCCTTCGACACGCTGCACCAGGCCGCCGCTCTCGACCTCGACGCCCACCGCCCGTCCCCCTTCGAAGAGGATGCGATGGACGAGGCAGCCCGCCCGGACGGTAAGGTTGAGCCGTCCGCGGATGGGCAGGAGGTAGCCGATGTTCGTCGAGAGCCGGTTGCCCTCGCGCCGGTTCCGCGGCCACGGCCCGACACCGGTCGCGTCGGGCAGGTTCTGGTCCCACGAATCCGGGAACCCGGCCGCGCGGCAGGCGTCGTAGAAGGCCCGCTGGATGGGCTGCCATTCGTCCGGCTTTGGCCGTTCGATCGGGATGGGGCCCGAGGCGCCGTGGAGGTCGCCCCCCTCAGGGTCCGATTCCAGGCGCCGGTAGTAGGGCAGCACCTGTTCGTACGACCACTCGTCGTTGCCCATCGCCACCCAGTCCTCGAAGTCGCGGGGGACGCCGCGGAGGGCGATGGTGCCATTTACCGCACTGGAGCCGCCGACGACCTTGCCGCGGTGGAGCCGGATCTCGCGCCCCGGCACGGCCTCGGCGACGAAGCCCCAGTCGTGGTCCTTCCACGATACCCAGGGCTTCAGCAGGTCTTCCGGCATCGCCTCCACCGAGGTGTAGTCCGGCCCGGCCTCGATGAGGAGCACGGACCGCTCCGGGTCTTCGGAAAGCCGGGCGGCGATGACGGCCCCGGCTGACCCGGCGCCGATGATGATGTCGTCGTACTGCATAGTCTTCCCCCATCGATGTAATACGGCTCTTAGCTCTTAGCTCTTAGCTCTTAGCTCTTAGCTCCGGCACGTTCATGCTTCCGCTCCGGTAGCCGGCGAGGTCGAGGGCGACGTGTTTGAAGCCCAGGTTCTCCAGGCGGGCCACCACTCGCCCGCGATTCTCGGGGGCAAAGGCGATCGCCATCCCGTCCGCGTCGGTCTCGATCCGGGCAACATCCCCGTGATGGCGGACGCGCACCTGGCGGATGCCCATTGCGCGCAGGGCCGCTTCGGCGGCGCCGACCTGGTCGAGCGCTTCGACCGTCACCGGGGTCCCGTGGGGGATGCGGCTGGCGAGGCAGGCCATGGCCGGCTTGTCCCAGGTCGGCAGGCCCATCTCCCGCGAGAGCTCGCGGATCTCGGCCTTGGTGAATCCGAGTTCGAGAAGCGGGCTGCGGACACCATGTTGTTCCGCCGCCTTGCGGCCCGGGCGCCAGTCACCCGCGTCGTCGATGTTCGTGCCATCGAGGACCACGGCGCCCCCTGCCCCGGCGGCGATGGCGCCGAGGATGCCGTAGAGCTCGTCCTTGCAGTGGAAACAGCGCATCGGGCTGTTCGCGACGTATTCCGGGTTGTCCATCTCGTGGGTCTCGATGAACCGGTGGGCGATCCCGATCCGGGTAGCGAGCTGCGCCGCTTCCTCCCGTTCGGCGGCCGGGACCGACGGGGATACGCCGGTGATGGCCGTCGCCCGCTTGCCCAGCGCTTC
>JBJXGC010000153.1:0-8275 GCA_046154545.1 Dehalococcoidia bacterium
TCACGAACCGCCAGAGCGCCCACCACTACGGCGACCCGGCGAAGGCAGCGCTGGAGTCGGCCCGCGTGCTGAAGCCGGGCGGCACGTTCTTGCTGATCGACACGATCTCGCCGGAAGACCCGGGCCTTGACACCTACCTGAACTGCGTCGAACTGCTCCGGGATGCCTCTCACATCCGCGACTGGCGGCCATCGGAATGGCTCCGGATGCTCGCAGCCGCCGGGTTCCAGGCCGAGGTCGCCGACCGCTTCACGATCGTCCTCGACGGGGCCGACTGGACCCGCCGGATGCGCACGCCCGCGACGAAAGTGGCGATGATCCGGGAACTCTTCGCAACCGGGACAGCCGCTCAGCGGGCGATGTTCGAGGTCCAGGACGAGCCCTGGGGATTCACCCTGCCGGCCGCCCTCTTCCGGGCCGTGAAGATCTAGCCTGGCCGTATCGGCGCCGGGCTGTGCTCAGGCGGTGGCGCCCGGGGCGGCCAGTCCCTGGGCGGCAAACCCTTCCTTCACCCACTGCCAGTGCATCCGGCCGTGGCCAGCGTTGGCGGCGAGAACGCCACCGATGGTGCCGTCGGCCCAGGGCGCGCCCGGCAACGTCTCCGCCAGCTGGGCGTCCGTCAGTTCGGAGATGAGCTTCAGCGTGCCCGCCCGCGCTTCCTGGCCGGTCGCGATCACCTCGCTGAGCGAGCGGGACTGGTGTTTGAGCTGCCATTGCTCGGTCATCTGATGGACGGAGGCCATGATCTCCTCGCGGCTCCGTTCTCGGCCGCTGTCGTCGTTCCGCAGCCCGACCGGATTCGCGTCGCCAGCCAGGTGGCGGCGGACCATGGCCACGAAGTTGATTTCGATCAGGGCGAGGTGGGCGAGGTGGTCCTTGGCAGTCCACATGTTCGCCGGGTCGTGCTCACTCGGCGTGGCCGGACGCATGAGGTCTTCGCCGGCGAGCCCGGCGTAGGTCTCGAGGAGCCAGGCCCGGTCGCGGTTCAGGGTCACTTCGATTTCGGTCCGATTCATGCTGCGTTCTCCATTTTGAGGGCGGTGAGGCCACGGGCGAGGTCGATGCGGTCCCGCAGGGCAAGGCCCGACGAGGCTGCCATGGAAACCACCGTATCCGCTGGCGGCAGCTCTTCGGACTCGTCGATGATGATCCAGGCCTCACCCGCGCCGCTGGCGAGGAACCAGGCGAGGCGCTGGAGGGCCGTCGCCGTCAGGCTCTCCCGTTCGGGCCACCAGGCGATCCGGGCGGCCGGCTCAGCCGTCATCATACTGCTGGCGAAGGATGGGCGCGGCTTCATGGCGCCAGCTTCAGCGAGGACCGAGTCGGGCGCACCGACGAGCATCAGGCCGCCCGGGCCGGCCTCTAATCCGAGCGACGCAAGGAGGCCCATCAGCGTCAATCTACCCCCTTCGCGGCCGCCGTGCATGATGCGCCGCGAATTATTCCCACGGTGCTTTGCGCTGTGATACGATGGGTTCAGGTTTTTCCAAGTCAATCTGCTTCTAGTTCTGCACTGGCGCTCGATGACCCAAGGAGATCCCGAATTCTGTTGGAGGTCGTCGAGTGGCTTTCGTCGACAAAACCCTAACCTGTAGCGACTGTGGAAGTGGATTTACGTTCACGTCTGGCGAACAGGAATTCCATGCATCGAAGGGGTTCACCAATGAACCTCGCCGGTGCCCAACTTGCCGCGGCGCCCGCCGCGGTGCCGAAGGCGGCCGCCCCGGTGGCGGTGGCGCGCGGGAGATGTTCTCCGCGACCTGCGGTTCCTGCGGCAAGGAGGCCAAGGTGCCTTTCGAGCCGCGCGGTGACCGGCCGGTCTACTGCAACGACTGCTTCCAGTCGCAGCCCCGCACCGGTGGCGGTGGTGGCGGCTACGGCGGCGGCGGCGGCGGCGCAAGCCGTGGCGGCAGTGGCGGCGGCTACGGCGGCGGCGGCGCAAGCCGCGGCGGTGGTGGCGGCGGCTACGGCGGCGGCGGCGGAAGCCGTGGCGGCAGCGGTGGCAGTGGCGGCGGCGGCCGTCGCTGGTAGACCTCTAACCCGGGCAAACAACCTTCGAGGGGCGTATCAAGCGCCCCTCGTTTGTTGTCCGGAGAAAAATGCCTGGGCAGGCTGAAACGCAAAGGGACAAAGGCGCAAAGCACAGAGTGAAGGGCTGCCGGACCGCCGCGGCGCCTACCGCGCCCGCTGAAGAGTCCAGCCCGCGTCCGATGCGTCGGTCCATGCGCCCATCGGCACCTCCGGAAACGCGTAGTGGAAGGCCACGACTTTCCCTCCGCGAATGGCGAAGCTGTCGTATACGGCGCGCCCTACGATGTTCCGGGCTTTCGCGCCGTCAGGAGGTAGCGGCCCTCGGTGAGCGGGATCCCCTCAGGCGTGCCCAGCTCACGCTCCAGCGCCAGCAACGCGTCCAGGTCCGCCTCGACCTCGAGGCCCGGGATCTCCCAGGGCGCCACCAGCAGGTCAAAGGCGAGGTCCTCCAGCGTCGCGAAGACCGCCCGGTAGCGATGGCGGCGCTGGGTCACGGCGTACCCCGCCGCCTTGAACCCGTCGCGATAGGTGATCTCGTGGCGTGGGTGGACCACCATCCTGGGAAAGAACGCACGCAGTTCCTGCCAGCTCCCATAGACCTGCTGGGTGAGGAACGTCCCACCCGGTCGGAGGACCCGGTCGATCTCCGCCGGGTCAACACCTTCGTGGCGATTGAGGACCAGGTCGAAGGCACCTGCAGCGAAGGGCAGGCGGGTCGCGTCGGCGCGGACGGCGTCCACGCCAAGCGGCCGTAGCCGGTCGCGGGCGACCGGGGCATTGACGTGCCACTGCTCGGTCGCAAAGAGGCGGCCGGGGACGCCGCCTTCGAGGATCTCGGCGAAGCGCTCGCCGCCGCCCGTGCCGAGGTCGACGATGGAGGACGCGCTGGCGGCAAGGGCTCGCGCTTCAGCGATGTAGTCCCACGGCTCGCGGCCATCGGGATACGCCACGCGCACCTCGTCGAACGACCACCCCGAGAACCCGCGGGCGCGCTCCTGCACGGCGAGGAGGGCCGCCAGGCGGCTATCCCGGGAAGAAGTCTGCGACACGAGCACTGAACCCGGGGACGGCATCCTCGCCGGAGATCTCGTCATTCACGCCCAGGATGGTGCTCGTGCCATCCGGCCGCCGGACGGTGACGGTCTTCTCGTCCGGGTACACGACCCAGACCCGGAGGACGGCAGCGCCGAGGTACTCCTGAACCTTTCTTTCGAGGACGGACGCGTTGTCGCCCGGGGAGACGACCTCGACGGCGAGTTCCGGTGGCACGCGGAGGTGTCCCTTTACGGCATCAGGCAACCGGGCGAACGAGATGTAGGCGGCGTCACACCGCGGTATACGCCGAGGACGGTCGGGGAAGATCTGGAGGCCGGTACCGCCTCCGAAGACGCGGCCGCGCCCCCCCGCGTATGCAAAGAGCGCGGCAACGATAGCCATAGCGACTTCGTCCGATTGTTGTCCCAAGTGGCGTTCCTCCAGGTACCCGGCATCGTCGAGTTCGTAGACGAACCCGGCTTCGCTCTCCAATTGCAGAAACTGTTCGGGCGTGTAGGTCCGTCGCCGGGAGGGGCGGCGATTCGAGAGCGGACCGGGCGGTCTGGTGGGTGCACGTGCCATGGTCTCCCCATTCTACCCCAGCGCCCCGTGGCACTTCTTGAACTTCTTGCCGCTGCCGCAGTGGCAGGGGTCGTTGCGGCCGACCTTCGGCGCGATGGCCGCGGCCGTACGCCGGGCGCCCGGCACGCCGGCCTCGTCCCGGTTCGTGCGGAGCTGAGTGGCCGTTGGCGCGGTCGATCCGGCCAGCACGGGAGCCGGCCTCGCCGCCACGGATTGCGTCGTGGGGCCGCCGAAGGCATCCACTTCGGGGTGGCTGGTCGTCACCACCGGCGCCGGCGCGGGCGCCGGCTGCGACTCGATCCGGACCTTGAAGACCGTCCGTGCGACCTGCTTGCGGATGTTCGCCTGGAGCTGCTGGAACATGTCGTAGCCTTCGCGCTTGAAGGCCACGAGGGGGTCGACCTGGGCGTAGGCCTGGAGGCCGATGCTGTTGCGCATGTCATCGACGGCGGTCAGGTGCTCTCGCCAGTGGAAGTCGATGGTCTCGATCAGGAGCCAGTGCTCGACCCGGCGCATGTGTTCCGCGCCGATGAGCTGCTCCATCGCCTCGTAGCGGTCCTCAGCCCTGGCCATTACATCGTCGCCAAGCTCGTCACCCAGGTCATCGATCTCGGCATCGTCCGGGACATCCTCAGGTGGGAGGATTTCGCGGATTTCGTTGAGCAGCAGCTCACGCGACTCAATCACGCCGGGCGGGTTGTTTTTGACGATCTCCTCGAGTTCGTCGAGCACCATGCCGAGGACGTTGGCCCGGGTATCGACCCCTTCGAGGATCTTCTCACGCTCGCTATAGATGACCTTGCGGTGCTCGTTGATGACGTCGTCGAACTCGACGAGGCGCTTGCGGATGTCGAAGTTGTGGCCTTCGACCTTGGTCTGCGCCTGTTCGATGGCGCGGGCCACCATGCGGGATTCGAGCGGCATGTCTTCGGTCATCCCGAGCTTCTGCATCATGCCGGGCACCCAGTCGGGGGCGAACCGCTTCATGATGTCGTCGCCGAAGGAGACGTAGAAGCGGCTCGAACCCGGGTCGCCCTGGCGGCCGGCGCGGCCGCGGAGCTGGTTGTCGATGCGCCGCGACTCGTGCCGTTCGGTGCCGATGACGTGGAGGCCGCCGTGGCTCACCACGATCGGGCTCAGTTTGATGTCGGTGCCGCGCCCTGCCATGTTCGTCGCGATCGTGACGGCCGCGTCCTGGCCGGCCTCGGCGATGACGTGCGCTTCGCGCTCGTGTTGCTTGGCGTTGAGGACGTTGTGGGGGATGCCCTTCCGCTGGAGGAGTTCGGCGAGATACTCCGACTTCTCGATCGAGGTCGTGCCGACGAGGACCGGCCGCCCGGCCGCATGCATCTTCTCAATCTCCTCGACCACGGCATTGAACTTCGCCCGCTCATTGATATAGATGATGTCGCCATGGTCCTCGCGGACCATCGGCTGATGGGTGGGGACGACCACAACATCGAGTTCATAGATCTTGTGGAACTCTTCAGCCTCGGTTTCGGCCGTCCCGGTCATACCGGCGAGCTTCTCGTAGAGGCGGAAGAGGTTCTGGAAGGTGATCGTGGCGTAGGTGATCGACTCCCGCTGGACCTTGAGGCCTTCCTTCGCCTCCACGGCCTGGTGGATGCCATGGCTCCAGCGGCGGCCGGGCATGAGCCGGCCAGTGAACTCATCGACGATCACGATCTCGCCGTCGCTGACCACGTAGTCACGGTCGATCTTCTTCAGCACTTCAGCATCGAGGGCCGCTTCGACGTGCCTGGCCGTGCGCGAATCGCCCCCGAAGAGGTTGGGGATGCCCAGCGCCTTCTCGAGGTGCTCGATCCCGTCTTCGCTGAGGGCCACATGCTTCGCTTTGTGATCGACGACGTAATCGACCGTCTCGCGCAGCGACTTCGCTGCCCGGGCGAAGGAGACGTAGGTCCCGGCGGCCTCCTCCGCCTGGCCGCTGATGATGAGCGGCGTGCGGGCCTCGTCGATGAGGATGTTGTCCACCTCATCGACGATGGCGAAGTAGAGGTCGCGCTGCGACTTCCCCTCACGCTCCCGGACCATGTTGTCGCGGAGGTAATCGAAGCCGTACTCGTTGTTGGTGCCGTAGGTGATGTCCGCGTGATAGGCGCTCCGGCGGTCGCAGGGCCGGAGGTCATCGAGCCCACCGGTCGCGCCTTCGTCCGTCGGGCGATACCCGGGTTCGTACATGTACGAGACCATGTTGTTCTGAATGACCCCGATGCTCAGGCCCAGGGCGTGGTAGATCGGGCCGTACCAGACCGCGTCGCGGCGGGCGAGATAGTCGTTCACCGTCACGAGGTGCACACCGCGGCCCAGGAGGGCGTTCAGGTAGACCGGGGCGACGGCCGTCAGGGTCTTCCCTTCGCCCGTGCGCATCTCAGCGATCTTGCCCTCATGAAGGACGATCCCGCCGATCAGCTGGACGTCGTAGGGACGCTCACCGACCTTGCGCCGGCCCACCTCGCGGGCGACGGCGAATGCTTCGGGCAGGATGTCGTCGAGCGTTTGCCCGTCGGCCAGCTCTCCCTTCAGCTCGGCCGTCATGGCGAAGAGCTCTTCGTCGGGCATCGCCTCCATCTCTTCGTTGAGCTGGTTGACCTCAGCCACGATGGAGCGCAGGCGGTTCAGTTCTTTTTCGTTCGAATCGCCGAGCAGGCGATTAATGAATCCGAGTTTGGGCATAGTGACATCAGTGTACTTCAGGACGACCAAGGAGCGGGTAATGGAGGGGGTGCGGTTCGGCGTTTTACGACGACGCCAGGAAGGAAGCGACGCGCCGCTCACGCATCCTTAGCCCGACCGCCAGGGAGGGCTCCGGTCCCTCGCGCGTCATCTTCGCGACCTCGAACGTCGCGGTCCCCCGTGCGGCCTGTCTCCTCGGCTGAACCTCGCTCGCGCGAATGGGCCGCCGTCCACGGCCGCGCAAGGCCCGAAGTACGCCCCCGGGCCGTGGCGGGCGCGCCTGTTTCGTGGGGATCCGTTCACACGCGCTCACCGAAACTGTGGTACGGTGGTTGCGAGCGCACGTAACGACGTGCCCGTCGGATTCCTCCCAACCGCATTTTGGTGAGCTTGTTCGACTGGTCTGCTGGGATGGAACCTTTGCGCTCACTCATTTGAATCGGAGACCACTTCTGCTCACCATGCGCCAGGAACCGGGCGCGCCCTCAAACGGCGCCGCCCCATCCACTACGCCCACGCCATCGCGCGGGCCACGTCCCGTTGGTTCGAACACCACGCAACCACGCCACACGCAGCGGCAACCGGCCGAGCCATCGCGCCGCCCGGCGCCGCGTCTGCCCCAGCCACCGGCCGCACCGGCCCAGCCCCTCACCTACGACGACACGCCCGCCGCTGACGGCTCAGCCTTCGCCAGCCTTGGCGTCGCCGCCGACATCGCGAAGGCCCTGCGCGCAGGCGGTATCGAGGAGCCCTTCGCCATCCAGACCGAGGCGATCCCCGTCGCACTCGCCGGCCGTGACCTTTGCGGTAAGGCACGGACCGGCTCAGGAAAAACCCTGGCCTTCGGCATCCCGCTCGTGCAGCGCACGACGCGGGCCCGCCCGGGCCATCCCAAAGCGCTCGTGCTCGTGCCGACGCGCGAACTCGCCAGCCAGGTCGCGCGCGCTATCCATCCGCTCGCGCTCGCCCGCCGGCTCCGGCTCGACGTCGTCTATGGAGGCGTCTCGCTCTTCCGCCAGGCCCAGTCCATCCGTTCGGGCCTCGAAATCGTCATCGCCACCCCAGGCCGTCTGAACGACCTCCTCGAACGGGGAGACGTCTCGATGGCGGATGTCCAGCTTGTCGTCCTCGACGAAGCCGACCAGATGGCCGACATGGGCTTCCTGCCCCAGGTCGAGCGCATCCTCCGGCACGTCACGGCCGAACATCAGACGCTCCTCTTCTCGGCCACGCTCGACGGCGACGTCGATCAGCTCGTGAAGCGCTTCCAGCAGGACCCCGTCTATGTCGAGGTCGAATCCGACCCCGACGACGACGCCACCATGAGCCACCGCTTCATCGGCGTCTCGGAGGCCGAGAAGGTCGCCGTCGCGGTCGCCATCTGCGGTGGCCCGGAACGCAGCCTGCTGTTCGTCCGCACCCAGCGCGCGGCCGACCGGCTCGCCCTCCAGCTCGACCGCGAAGGGCTACGCGCAGGCGTCCTCCACGGCGGCCTGAGCCAGCAGAAGCGCGAGCGTTCGCTCGCGGCCTTCTCCAGCGGCCATGTGAACGTCCTCGTCGCCACGAACCTCGCGGCCCGTGGCATCCACGTCGATGGCATCGACATGGTCATCCACTACGACCTGCCGGACGAGTTCAAGGCCTACGTCCACCGCTCCGGGCGCACCGCCCGGGCGGGCGCCTCGGGAATGGTCGTCACCCTGGTGACGCCGCTCGAACTGCGCGACGCGGCCGAGCTGCGCCGCCGCGCGGGCCTCACCGAGGCGACCGTGGCGATGAGCCCGGACGACCCCCGCCTGCGCGACCTCGCGAACTGGATCCCGCCCGTGGAGCCGGTGGCGGCCGTGCGGTCAACGCCGTACGCGGCCAACCCGGACGCCCCCCGGAACTACGGAGAGCGCCAGCGCGAATGGCGCCCGGCGGGCGGCCG
>JBJXGC010000161.1:0-5102 GCA_046154545.1 Dehalococcoidia bacterium
CATCGCGAGCATGGTCGCCCGCCATCGCCCAGGTGAGCGAAACCACGGCGCCCTTCGAGGCCGCGTACGGCGTGAGGGCGTGGGGCCGCGCGTAGGCAACCGACGAGATGTTCACGATCGAACCGCCGCCGGACTGCCGCATCGCCGGGACGGCGTACTTGCTCGCGAGCACCATCCCCTTCACGTTCACTGCCATCACCCGGTCCCAGGTCTCCTCGTCCACCGTCTCGACGGTGCCGGCACCACCGATGCCGACGTTGTTGTCGAGGATGTCGAGCCGCCCCCAGCGCGCGACCGCCGCCTCGACCATCGCCCGGCAGTCGTCCTGCCTCGTCACGTCAGCGGCGAAGGCCATCGCCTCGCCCCCCTCGGCCGTGATCATGGCGAGGGTCGCCTCCGCCGCGTCGAGCTTCCGGTCTGCCAGGAGCACCCGTGCCCCCTCCCGGGCCATCAAGACCGCCGCCGCCCGGCCGTTGCCGATCCCGTCGTCGAGCTGCGACCCCGCCCCCGTAACGATCGCGACCTTCCCTTCGAGCCGTGGTTTCCGTTCCATCTCTGTCGCCTCCGCGTGTCTTGTCGGGCGCGAACCATACGCCGAACTGGGGCGGCGCGGTGGTAAACTGGGGTCATGGACCGCTATACCGTCATCATCTCGCCAGACTTGGAGCTTGGCGTGTTTACGGCGTTGTGCCCGGCCATGCCCGGGGCGATCACAGAAGGTGATACCAGGGCGGCAGCGCTCACAGCGATGCGCGGCGTTATGGGAGTGTGGATCGAACTCGCCAGCGAGCACGGCGAGGCGCCGTTGATCGAGACGCCGGAACTCATCGCGGCCCAAGTTGCGGGTGTGCTGGATGACCGCGACCAGTCCGGCTGGGACCGCACAATCGAGACGGCAATGGGTCGGGTGTAGATGACCCGGAGCCGCGCCCCTCGGTGGGCGCTTACCTCCGTGCATTGCCCCGTGTGTCTCACTCGTTCCTTCGGCCCCGCTTGGCCCCGCTTGGCCCCGCTTGGCCCCGCTTGGCCCCTCGCCACCATCGGCCACGGACTGTCCGTGCACAAGCGAACCCTTCGACGAAATAAGCGCCCACGGAGGGGCGCGGCTCCATCACTGGGCTGCCGCGTCACTCACCACACCCGGTACTGGCTCGCGTCGAAGTCGTCCGGGAGCTTGATGAAGAGATAACGCACCGGCGGCTCGATTACCGCCGTCAGGTGGCCGTGGCCGGTCGTGTCGTCCGGCAGGAAGATCTCCCCCGGGCCCCAGCGCCGTGATTCGCCGCTCGCCGCCGTCACCTCGTGCACGCCCGAGAGCATCACCACGAACTGCCGTTGCGGCGCGTTGTGAAACGTCCCCGGCTGGCCAGGTGCGGCGTTGTTGTCGAGGAACATCACGTCCTCGACGGGTATCCGCCCTGAACGGTTGACGAACTCTCCCGCATCGAGCGGGATCTCCAGCTCCTCGAAGTGCGTTTCGTTGTCGTCCCCGGTGAAGAACCTGATGATACGCATAGCCGTCCCTTCTTCGCCTACGTGACCGTCGTCCCCGAGACCAGGTCGCTGGTGGCCTTCCGTCAGTCCCGGCTCCCCTCGCCCACCGCAGTGGGAGAGGGGCGGGGGGTGAGGGCCGCGCCGCCGGGGAGCGGATTATGCCCGATCACGAGGTCGCCGACCTCCTCGCCTCGTCCCAGGTCTTCGTTGATGACCCGGTCGAGGTTGTCCGGCGTCAGTCCGCCGTACCAGGTGCCCTCGGGATAGACCACAGCAACCGGCCCCTGGTCGCAGACCCGCAAACACCCGACCTTCGTCCGGTAGACGCGGCCAGCGTCCGCTGAGCCGTTCAGCTGGGCGACGCGCGTCTTCAGCCGGCCCCAGGCGGCGGCCCCCTCTTCGACCGTGCAGCAGTCCGGCCCGATGCAGAGGAGGATGTGCCGTTCGTACGTCCCGACCCCGCGTTTCTCAGCAGCGGCCCGGGCAAGTTCCAGCTGTTCGTCCATCGGGTGGAGTATAAAAGCCCAGGCCCTCGGGTATACTGTCGTCAGGAGCAGCCGCATGGCGAACAGCGTGATCGACAACCTCGGCCGAGCCTGGATCCCGGAGGAAATGCTCCGGGCGCTCGGCATCGATGGAGCCGCGGAGATGCAGGTAGAGGTCGATGTCTCGAACGGCACGCTCGTGCTGCGGGCGGTTGGCGCCATCCCCGACGAGGACTACTCCCACTACACGCCGCAGGCACACGAGGCGCGCGCGCGTGACCTGGCCATCGGTAAAAGTTACCGCGTCGGCCGGGCCGAACTCGAACGACTCGCCGCTGACCCTGGCTTCATCGACGAGATCCGCACGAATCCAGCCTTCCGGGATACGGAGCCCGTCCGGGTGCGTGCCTGAATTCCCAAACCTCGTTTTCTCGGACGAGTTCTTCCTTAGCTTCGCCGACAGGACGTTCGGCGCCGCGGATCGCCGGGCGATCCTCAAGGCGCTCGAACTGCTAAACCGCGACGCCTCACACCCGTCTCTTCGCGTGCACGCGCTCAGAGGTGAGTTGGCCGGTTCGTGGTCTGCATCTGTAACGGCCAGCATCCGCATCGAGTTCGTCCGCGACCCGGAGGCGCGTCTCCGTCTCCGGCGCTGCTCCCGCCATTACGACCGCTGAGGCAGCACGCGTCCCCCATCCCCTCCCGCTTGTGCTAGGATTCCGCCGCGTGCGGAGGGTGAACAATGGCAGGCCCCATGGCGGATGTCACCGTCCTCGACCTTACCGTCGGCGTCGCCGGGCCCTACGCGACGAAGCTCCTCGCCGACTACGGCGCTGACGTCATCAAGGTCGAGCCCCCGGGCGGCGACCACACCCGCACCCTCGGCCCCTTCCCCGGTGGCATCCCAGACCGCGAGAAGAGCGGGACCTTCTTCTTCTTCAACACCAACAAACGCTCCGTCGTCCTCGACCTGAAGTCGGAGGCCAGTAGGGCAGCCTTCTGGGCGCTGATCGACCGCGCCGATATCGTCGTCGAGAGCTTCCGCCCGGGCGTCCTCGACCGCCTCGGCGTCGCCTGGGAGGCGATCCACGCCCGGAAGCCCTCTCTCGCCCTCGTCTCGGTCACGAACTTCGGCCAGGAGAGCCCCTACCGCGACTACAAGGGCACGGAGCTCACGCTCTACGGCTTCGCCGGCGAGATGTACACGATGGGCGTGGCCGAGCGCGAACCCGTAAAGATGTACGGCACCGCTGGGCTCGTCGAATCCGGCGCCGCCGCTGCCACCGCCATCATGGGCGCCCTCTTCGTCTCCGCCCGCCAGGGCATCGGCCAGCACGTCGATTTCGCCATCGCCGATAGCCAGTTCGGCGGGGCCGACCGCCGCCACGCCACCGCCATCGCCTACGAGTTTTCGGGCCGGCGTACGAATCGAGCGCCGTCCGGCTCGCGCGCCATCCTCCGCGGCGTCTACCCCTGCGCCGATGGCTACGTCGAATTCAGCGCCGCCGCCGCCCGCGTCGATCGCCTCTCCGAGATGCTCGGCCACCCCGAATGGCTCGCCGACCCGAAGTGGCATGTGCCGGGCGCGATGATCCGGCCTGACCTTGTTGAAGAGTTCGAAGGCAACTTCTACCCCTGGCTGTACGACCACACCAAGCGCGAGATCTGGGCGAAGGCCCGGGAGGCCCGCGTCCTCTGCGGCCCCCTCTTCACCCTCGACGAGATCGCCGCCGACGAACACTTCCGCGCCCGCGGCTTCTGGACGAAGGTCGATCACCCCGCCCTCGGCACCGTCGAGATCCCCGGCCGGCCGTTCGTCATGCCTGCCTCGCCCTGGGAGATCCGGCGGCCCGCGCCCTTCCTCGGCGAGCACACGGCCGAAGTGCTATCCGAAGCCGGCCTCTCCGCCGCCGCCATCGACCAGGTCACAAGCCGGGCCGCGACGGTGACCGCGTGACGGCGCCCCGCCTTCCCCTCGAAGGCGTGCGCGTCGTCGATCTCTGCGTCGTCTGGGCGGGGACCTTCGCCACCCTCCTCCTCGCCGACCTCGGCGCCGAGGTGATCAAGGTCGAGAACCCCTTCGTCCTCCCGCCCATGACCCGCGGCACGCTCGCCCGGCCCACGCGCGAGTACGCTGCCGCCACCACGTCGATCGCCGGCGGCTACCCGAACGGCGACCCGGCCCCCCGCGCCTGGAACTACAACCCCACCTTCGTCTCCCTCTATCGGAACAAGAAGAGCTTCACCGTCGATTGGCGCACGGATGAAGGCCGCGAGATCTTCGCCCGCCTCGTCGCCAAATCGGACGCCGTGGTCGAAAACAACGCCACCGAGACCCTCGACAAGCTCGGCATCACCTACGACTGGCTCCGCGCCATCCGCAAGGACATCATCATGGTGCGGATGGCCGCCTATGGCTCGAGCGGCCCCTACGCCCAGGCCCGCGCCCTCGGCGTCCACCTCGAAAGCGTGATGGGCCACACCCTCCTCCGCGGCTACCGTGACCTCGACCCCACGACCAGCACGCCCATCTTCTCGGGCGACTACCTGGCCGGCGCCCAGTCCGCCCTCGCCGTGATGATGGCCGTCTGGCACCACGACAAGACCGGCGAGGGTCAGCTCATCGAGATGGCCCAGGCCGAGAACGCCTCGGCCATGCTCGCCCAGGGCTTCATGGAGTACGCCCTCAACGGCGCCCCGCCCGTGACCACGGGCAACCGCTCCATCTACGGCAACGTGCCCAGCGGCGTCTTCCCCTGCCTCGGCGGCGACCCGAAGGACACGGCCGACCGCTGGATCTCGATCAGCGTGACCTCGGACGCCGAGTGGCAGGGTCTCTGCACCGCGATCGGCTCACCGCCGTGGGCCATGGCCCCAGAGCTCGTCACCCAGGACGGCCGCCTCGCCCACGAAGACGCGATCGAAGCAAACATCGCCGTCTGGACCGCGGGTTTCGACGACTACGACCTCTTCCACCTGCTCCAGGCCGCGGGCGTCCCGGCCGCGCCCGTGCTCGAAGCCTCGCGCGCCTTCGACGACCCCCACGTCCTGGCGCGCGGCCTCTACCAGCCCCAGCGCCTCTTCGACGACGTAGGCACCTTCCGCTACGTCCAGCCCTTCTAC
>JBJXGC010000179.1:0-10169 GCA_046154545.1 Dehalococcoidia bacterium
GTGGAAGGACATGCGGCAGCTCTTCAGCGACCACATCTACGTGACCTTCCTCTCGCCGATCCCGGTTGGGGCGCTCGCCCAGATTTGCGCCGCCGTTGGCCGCCCGGGCGACGCGATGAAGGTGATCTCCGGCGTTGGCGACGTGGAGTCGGCGGCGCCCTCTCTCGCGATGTGGAAGCTGGGGCGCCTTGTGGCGGCCGACCCGGGGCTGATGGCGGCCTTCGACCAGGGCGTCGAGGGGTTGATGGGACGGCTCAAGGAGGACGCCAGCCCGGCGGCGACGGCGTTCCTGGCGGCGTTCAAGCAGTTCATCGCGGACTACGGGTCGCGCGGGCCGAACGAGTGGGAGATGCGCAGCCCGACCTGGGAGACGCGGCCGGAGCTGCCGCTCGCCGCGATCGACCGGATGCGCCTGGCGCCCGAATCGGCCGCGCCGGAGGTTGGCCAGCGGCGGATGGCCGCAGACCGGGAGCGGATCGTCGCCGAGATCAGCGCGATGCTCGCCGGCGACCCGGCCACCCAGGGCACCTTCCTGGCGGCCGCCCGGGCGGCGACCGTCTTCCAGGCGGGACGGGAACGGACGAAGACGAACTGCGTGAAGGTCATCGAGGAAGCGCGGATGGCGATGTACACCATCGGCAAGCGGATGGTAGCGGCCGGCCTTGCGGACGAAGTGACCGACTTCGGCCTCGTGAAGGCCGGCGAGTTCGACGCCTGGCTGGCCGACCCCACACCGCTGCGGGCGGAGATCGCCCGGCGGCGGGCGCTCATGGCCCAGTACGCGGGCCTGCGCGAGCCGTTCGTGTTTGTGGGGACGCAACCACCGGCGGAGACCTGGGAACCGCGCGAGAGTAACGCACCAGAGCACGCGAAGGCCGGCGATGTCCTCACGGGCTTCCCGGGCTGTGCCGGGCAGGTGACGGGCATCGCCCGGGTGGTGCTCGACCCCGGCGACCCGACGGCGCTGGAGCCGGGTGACATCCTGGTGGCGCCGATCACAGACCCGTCATGGACGCCGCTGTTCGTCTCGGCCGGGGGCGTGGTGGTGAACGTGGGTGCGGCCCAGAGTCACGCGATGATCGTGAGCCGGGAGCTGGGCATCCCCTGCGTCCCGTCGGTGACCGACGCGACGCGACGGATCCCGCATGGGGCGACGATCACGGTCGATGGGGACGCGGGGACGGTGACGATCGTGAGCGTGCCGTAGGGCCCTCACCCCCGACACCCCTCAGGTCCGGAGGCTCGTCCTCAGCGGGTGTACTTGAGGGCACCGTTGGGCTCCGCCTGGCCATCGCAGCCCTCACCCCCTGCCCCCTCTCCCGCTGCGGCGGGCGAGGGGGTACTGCGCCGGAACTCAACCTTTCATCCTGTGCTGTGGCCGCTGGCCATGCCTGCCTCCCGCCGGCGGGCGAGGGGAGCGTTGGCACAGGATCCAGGTGTCCGCCGCGCCTACGACGAACCGCATCTCGGCGAGCCACTGAAGGCTGCGGGCGGGGAGTGCAAGGCCCGGGGGCGGCGAGAGCTGCCGGGCAACGTACTCATCGAGCTCGAACCAGCGGGCGGCGAGGTGTTCGCCGCTGATGACGACGTCGCCGTCGGGCGCCCGGGCGATGTACTGGTAAACATGGCGGGGAGGGTCGGAGTCCCATTCGAAATGGTGGAGGTCCTCGACCGGTGGTAGCACCGAAAGTCCGGTCTCTTCCCACGTTTCACGAATGGCCCCCTCTAGTGGGGATTCGCCTGCTTCGACGACGCCGCCCGGTGGCGCCCATACCCCATCCGGGCGCTTCAGCATCAGGACGCGAACGTCGCGGATGAGCCAGACGCCCGCGACCAGCTCCCTCGGGGACCCACGGCCGGTCACCAGGCGGTCCAGCCGCCATCGACCATGAGCGTGTGGCCGGTGATGTAGTCGCTGGCGCGGCTGGCGAGGAAGATGACGGCGCCCGCCAGTTCGTGCGGCTGACCCCAGCGGCCCATGGGTGTGCGTTCGCTGATGAAGTTCTTGCGCTCGGGGTCCTCGAAGAGCGGGCGGGTGAGGTCGGTCTCGAAGTAGGTGGGGCCGATGGCATTGACCTGGACGTTGTTCGCCGCCCATTCGAGGGCGAGGACCTTCGTGAGCTGCTCGACGCCGCCCTTGGAGCTGGCGTAGGCGGCCTGGTTGGCGAGGGCCACGCGGCCCATGATGCTCGAGATGTTGATGACCTTGCCCGAGCCCTGGGCCGTGAGCACCTTCCCGGCAGCGCGGGCGCAGTTGAAGTAGCCGACCAGGTTTGTGTCGAGCACCTGGCGGTATTCGGCTTCCGTGAGTTCGAGGACGGGTTTGCGGATGTTCATGCCCGCGTTGTTCACGAGGATGTCGAGCCGTCCGAGGCGGCTCGTGGTTTCGTCCGCGATACGGACGGCATCAGCTTCGACGGTTATGTCGGCGCGGATGGCCACCGCCCGCCGTCCGAGTGCTTCGATCTCGGTGACGAGGGTGTCGAGCTCTGCCTGCGTGCGGGCACTGACGGCGAGGTCGGCCCCGGCGGCGGCCAGGGCGAGGGCCATCGTCCGGCCGAGGCCCCGCCCGGCGCCGGTGACGACGGCGACGCGGCCCGAGAGGTCGAAGAGCTGTGTGCCGAGGAGTTCGGGGCGTTCCATGGCGCGCAGTGTAGCAGCGCGATGCAGAACGTCGTCCGGGGACGATACGACGATGGTGTGCAAGCGAAGGCATCTCCGCGACCGGTTTAGCACGGACGTAGAATGCACTCGTGAACCCGTCACCGTACCCCTACCCTGATGAGCCGCCGCAGAAGGACAGGCAAGAGGCTTCCGGCTGTTCGCCGGAGCTCCTCCGCTTCCTTGTCGCGATGGTTGTCGGCGGAGCATGCGTGATTGCGATCACGCTCAGCTTGTTCTTTCCGTTGCTCTTCCTCCTCTGGGGGGCGCTAAGCGAGGAGAACCCGTCCGTCGGGACCATCGTGCTCTATCAGGTTTACGCCTTGTTCTGGGGCACTCTTCCGTGGCTTATTGGGGGAGCGGTACTGCGATGGAGTGGCTTTTGGCGCAACGTGCCTGGCTGGAAGCTGGCGGGGTTCGCCCTGCTGGGAGCCGTCGCGATGTACGCTGCAAGTTGGTTCGTACTTGTTGCTGGCGCATTCGTCTCGGGTTGACCCCGTCCTTGTTCGCACCCACACGCAGGGATGAGGGAGTTCCTGGAGTACGGAATTCGCCGAGTCCGTCCTGCGTGCGGGCACTGACGGCGACGTCGGCGCCGGCGGCGGCGAGGGCGAGGGCCATCGTCCGGCCGAGGCCCCGGCCGGCGCCGGTGACGATGGCGACGCGGCCCGTGAGGTCGAAAAGCTGCGTGCCGAGGAGTTCGGGGCGGTCCATGGCGCGCAGTCTACCGCCGAATGTGCCTCAGCCGCCTACTCGTACCGCAGCGCTTCGGCGACGGCGACGCGCGACGCTGACCGCGCGGGCAGGTAGGTGGTGACCATGGAGGCGACGAAGGCGAAGCCGGTGGTCAGGAGGATGCCTGTCCAGGGGATAGTGAAGCCGAGGCCCTTCGTGGTCTCACCGAACTCGCCGCTCGTGAACAGGTTGGCGGCGAACGAGAGGCCGAGGACCAGGCCGATGACGATGCCGGAGAGGGCGATGAAGCCCGACTCCATGAGGAAGCTCGCCTGGACCATGCTGCGCTTGTAGCCGATCGCCCTGAGCATGCCGATCTGCTGGCGCCGTTCGACGACGGAGCGAAGGGAGATGACGCCGAGGGCCGCGATCCCGACCAGGAGTCCGAGGGCGAGGAAGCCCTGGAAGACCTGGAGGAAGGTCCGGTTCTGGGCGGTCAGGTCCGAAATCTCCTGGTCGAGCGAGTCGGCCTGGGCCTGGACGAGGACGGACTCGACCTGCTTGGCGTAGGTGCGCGAGTCCACGCCGGGCTTCGTCCTGAGGAAGAACTGCTGGTCGGTGGCGTCGGCGACGTTGGCCTCGACGAAGCCGAGGGAGGTGACGATCCCGGGCCAGAAGGTGCCGGCTGAGTCTTTGGCCTGGCCGATGACGGTGAGCTCGACCTGCTCACCGGTGGAGCGGTTGCGAAGGGAGAGGATGAAAGGCTGGAAGCCCTCGCTGGTCGCATCCGAGTCGAGGGTGAGGGGATCGTCGAACTCCGACGGCGGGCCGAAGCCGCCATCATTCTGCGTAAGGAGCGCCGGGAGGATGGCGAACGAGCCGGACTTGAGGGCCTGCCAGACGGCGCGGTCGTCGGCGTAGCCGGCGGCCCGGAACTGGAGGGGGATGGCCTGTGCATCGATGAAGCCGGCATCGACGCCCATGACGAGGGTGTGCTTGTAGCGGTCTTCCTCTTTGCGGAGTTCGGGCGAGAGCGATGCCCACTTCGGGTCCTCGATATCGACCTGCCAGGGGAGGGCGAGGAGGGCGCCGCCTACGGCTTCAATGGCGGCTGGATCTGCCTTTTGGGGGGCGTCCGGGGCGGCGTTGCCGGCCACCAGGGTGCCGAGGAAATCCGGGGTGGCGTTGTTACCGTTGATCGAGACGCGGGTGTCGAACCCGCCTTTCGCGTCGTCATTGACGAAAGCCTTCTCGAAGTTGCTGTTCAGCGAGGACTGGAGGGAGAGGACGAAGATGATGAGGCCGATCATCGCCATCGTCAGGCCGGTGCGGAACTTCGATGTGAGCGGATAGGCGACGGCCGTCTTCACGGCGGGGGCGAGACGCCCAAAGCGTGACCCGAGGCGGGCGACGGCCGGGAGGATGATATCGGCGTTGTAGACGACGATGAAGGTGCCGCAGGTGACGAGGACAGCGCCAGAGATGAAGAACATCTCGAAGTCGGCGTTGAGCGTGCCGAAGAGGGCTTCGAGACGGCCACCGGGAAGCAGGTACCAGAGGGCGAGCAGGACGATGCTGCCGGTGGTGAAGACAGCACGCTCGTTGAAGTGGAAGTAGCGGAGGGTGAGGGCTGCCCAGAGGACGATAAACGAGGCGCCGAGGGCGAACGGGGCCATCCGGTCGGCCGAGATACCCCATTCGACGAGGATGGCGCCAGCGACAAGGCCGACCACGCCGAAACCGGCGCTCCACGAGATGGCGCGTCCCTTGTCCTGGAGGGCGGAGAGGAGGACGCCGAGCGGGGCGACGAGGATGGCGGCGAGCAGGAGCCACCGGGGCACGGAGGAGGGCTTGCGGTCACGGACGATCCGGGTGATGAGGATGGCGAGGCCGTAGCCGATGACGGGCAGGACGAAGGGCAGGAGAAGCAGCGGCCACCAGGGCAGCCGTTCGCCGGACTTTCGCCGGCTGCGGGGGGCGCCGAAGTTGTGGTTGCGGAGCATCGGGATCCAGGGTCCGGCGAAGCCGGTGAGGGCGGCCAGGGCGAAGAGCGGCAAGAGCTGGCTGTAGTGAAGCATGCCGATGAGGGAGATGACGAGGATGCCGAAGGCGGCGAAGGCGTTGAGCGTGCCGCGGAGGTAGCCCATGACGGTGGCGGCCTCCGGGTTGTAGGGCTTCGACTCCGGCAGGTCGCGGATGGCCGAGACGATGTTGAGGCGGCTGGCACGCCAGGAGGCGAAGAAGACGACGATGAAGGTGACGATGATGCCGATGCAGAGCGCGACGATGAGGCTGCGGGCGGTCACGTTGAAGGCAAGGTCGAGGCCGGCTTCGTCCCCGAGGCCGCGGCCGATGAGGGTCGTCATGACGGCGGCGACGCCGATACCGGCGAACATGCCGATGACGGCGGAGCCGAGGTCGTAGCCCATGCCCTCAGCGAGGAAGCTCTCGACAATCTGCCGGCGCTTGGCGCCGACGGCCCGGGCCATGCCCATTTCGGGCTTCCGCTCGGCGGCGAGCATGACAAAGATGAGGAAGATGAGGAGGATGCCAGCCGAGATCGAGAACATCCCGAAGAGGACGAAGACGGAGGTAAAGATGTTCCCGACGAGCTGGGCTTGCTGAAGGTTGTCACGCTTGATGCTATCGACTTCGTAAGGCGTGCCGGCGACGAGGGCGTCCAGGCGGTCTTCGATCGCGTCCGCATCCCCCAGGCTGCCGCGGGTGGCGCCCGTGTTCGAGATGGCGACGCGGTCGGCGCCCTTCCGGCCAGTCAGCTCGGTGAGCACCTCCCAGTTGATGGAGCCACCCTGGCGTGACACCAGATCGGTGGTTCCGGAGAGGACGGTATTGGGGACGATCGCCTTCACCTTGAGGGGGAGGGCACGGCCCAGGTAGACAAGGTTGACCGTGTCGCCGACCTTCGCGTCGATCTCTTTAGCGAGCTTCTCGTTGACCGCGACCTCGTCACGGCCGAGGACGACGGTGCGCCCGGCGGTGTCCTTCAGCCCCCCGATTGGGGCGACATCTTCGGGACGGAAGGCGGCCCACTGCGGGTTCGCCTCATTCAGCCGCGTACGCACGTTCTGAGCGGGGATATGCTCAAGGAGCATGGGAAACACGGCCTTCACGGTACCGTCGGCGGTCAGCGTCTCCCGCCAGGCGGTGGCGGCTTCAAGGGGCACCACCTGATCCTCTTCGAGAGCCGGATTCTCGGCAGTATCCCAGCGGATCAACTCATCGACCGGGCCGAGGACGTTGTAGGTCTCGTTGGTAACGCTGTAGGTGAGCGTGTCGCCGGTGCCGAATGCGGCGGTGATGATCAACGTCGAAAGCATGAGGCCGACGATGATGAGGGCGGACTGGAGCTTGCGGCGGGGGATATTGCGCAGGCCGGTTTTGAACATCACCGGGTTGCGGAGGGCGATCCAGGCGACGAAGGCGAGGATCAGCCCCGTCGCGATGACGCAACCGATGGCGATAGAGGTCATGGAGAGGCCGAAGAGTTCGTTCATGGTTAGCGGGCGCCCGCGGCGACGGCTGCCATCTCTGCCTGGGAGTCTTCGCGGATGATCATGCCGTCGGCCATCTGGATGGTGCGATGGCAGCGGGCGGCGACCTTGGAGTCGTGGGTGACGATCACGCAGGTCTGGCCCTGGTCCTGGTTGAGATCGACGATGAGGTCCATGATCTCGGTGGCGGTCTTCGAATCGAGGGCGCCGGTGGGTTCGTCGGCCCAGATGATGGCGGGGCGGTTGACGAGGGCGCGGGCGACAGTGACGCGCTGGCGCTGGCCGCCGGAGAGCTGGTTCGGGCGCTGGTTGGCCTTATCCCGCAGGTTCACGCGGTCGAGCGAGGCGAGCGCCTGTTCGCGGGCGACTTTCGGTTTCGTGCCCGAGACGATGAGGGGCAGTTCGACGTTTTCGGCCGAAGTGAGGACGGGGAGGAGGTTGTAGGTCTGGAAGATAAAGCCCATCTGGCGGGCGCGGAACTCGGTCTTGGGGTCATCGGCCATGGTCGTTATGTCCGTGCCGTTGATGAGGACCACGCCTTCGTCGAAGTCGTCGAGGCCGGAGAGGCTGTTCAGGAGGGTCGTCTTGCCGCAGCCGGATGGGCCCATAACGGCCACCATCTCGCCCCGGCGGATCTGAAGGTTGATCCCGCGAAGGGCGTGGACTTTAACGTCGCCGGTGTCGTAGGTCTTGACGACGCCGCGAGCTTCGATGACGACATCGCGCATGGGCAGGGGAGCGGGTTCGAGGTGGTCCGATGGCATACGTCTGACTCCAAGGCTGACAGGGGAGATGATGCTACTTCACCGTAGCGCACGCGGGATCGCGGTGGCAAAGCCAGGCGGCCGCCCGGCGAGGGTGATTGTGCGCGGCTTTGGGTACCGGGACATCCGCCCTTTGACGGAGAGACAGGGCCTCAGGTGGCTGGAGGTTCTCGCGATGCTCCAAGGACGAGGATGGCGGCCTGGGTACGGTCGCGTACGCCGAGCTTTCCGAGGACGCGCTTCACGTGGGTCTTCACCGTGCCCTCGCTAACGAAGAGGGTCTCGGCGATTTCGGCGTTCGAACGCCCGCCGGCGATAAGGCTGAGGACATCGCGTTCGCGCGGCGTGAGCCCGGAAAAACGGTCGTCTGCAGGGGCGATGCCGACAGCCAGGGCGGGCGAGGGAGCGTCCTCAGCCGGGGCACCCCCGGCCGGCAGGAGCCGGGGGCCGGGATCGAGCGGGGGCAGCCCCGTACGCGGCCGGGCCCGCGACCCGAGCATGAACCGCGCCCACCGGGCGTGCCGCGCGGAGAGGCCGACGACCATATAGGCGCTGGCGACGAGGACGGCGAGGCCGGCAAGGAGGACAGCGCTGGACTCGGGCGCGCCGTCGATCACCCAGGCGTACCGGCCCTCCTCGAAGGCCCGGGTTTCGCCGCCGAGGAGCCCGCGCCCGCCCGCCACGAGGAAGCTGACCCCGACCGTGTAGGCGACCACGAGGGCGACGAAGGCCCCGATGCCCACGGCAAACTGGACGACCAGGTAGGTAAGGGAGGTCCAGGTCGTGGGGTCGATGAGGCGGACGGTCACACGCTCGCGAAGGTTCAGGCCGTCGTCGATGCCGTCAGGAGGGCGGCGGATGGCGAGACCGGTCACGGCGGTCACCTGCCAGGCCTCGAACCGCCCGAGCCAGCGGGCGAGAAAGGCTGCGAAGAGCAGCAGGGGAAGCCCGGCCAGGGTCCAGACGAGGGCGCCGCCGACCGAGATGAGGACGACAAAGGTGGTGAAGTAGGCGATACCGAGCGGGAACATGAAGACGAGGTGGGTGAGCCTGAGGTAGGTACGCGGGTGGAGCGGGACCAGGAGCCATGGGACGGCCTGGCCGCGGCGGAAGAGGGAAGGGCCGATGGAAGCGCTCATCATGGCTCGATTCTCAGGAGCCGCGGGTCCTTTGCCGTCCCCCAAAAGGAGGATTTGTGCGGTCGAGGCGGGAGATTTCTAGTCGAGAACGTCGATCTGCATCTCGAGGGCGCGCCCATCGCGGTCGAAGCCCCAGGCGCGCCAGCGCAGGCCCTCGGCGGCGAGGTGGGATTCGTCGCAGGCGAAGTGGGGGGCAGCGCCGGGGTCATAGACGACGTTTTCGGGGCCGTTCGCAATGAGTGCGCGATGTGCGCTCTCGACCTGGCGGCAGATGGCATCGACGTCGAAGCCCATGGCGCCGCCGGGACGGTAGGGGGCGAGGTAACCGAGGGCCGTGCGAGAGAGGCGGTCAGCGCCAACGTAGTTGCCCCGCGTGAGATGGACGAAGGCCGCCGCGACCTGGATGAGGCCCTTATAGAGGTCGCGGACGTCGCCGGCCTCTTCCTGCCAGATCTCTTCGAGGGTCTCGTGGCACTCGAAGTAGCGGCCGCCGTTGAACTCGGCGCAGGCCTGGCGAAGGTTCCCCGGGACGGTGATGAGCTTGATCCGCGGCATGCGGCGGCGTTTGGCTTCGCTGTCCATATCGGTCACGAATGTACAGGCATGTGCGCCAAAGGGCCGCTCACCTGAGAATTGGATCAGCACCCTCCAGGAGACGCCCAGTGGCAGACGCTGTCGATCCCGATGCCGCACCCACGCACCACGACGTGCGAGAGCGATATTCGCCGGTCCATGCCGCCATCGCAGCCGCGCTTGGGATAACGGCGACGGTGGTGGGGATCGTGCTTGGGGTCGTCCTGGTTAACAACTGAGCGTCGGATCCACGTACACAATCGAACATTTCCCCTGAACTTCACGTAAGGTCACGGCCTGCCCGGCATGGGCCGGGTATGATGCGAAAATGCAGGCCACGATGACCGCCCCGCCCGGCTCCCGGATCTTGCTCCGGGCCACCAAGTTCGACGGCGCCGCCCACTGGATCCAGCCCTTCCGGGTGGTTTCAGACGACGGCACGCTGCTCGTGACGGAGTACCGCGCGCGCACACCGATCTACACGAGCCGGGGCGAGTTCCGGTCGCCGTACGACAGCCGGGTCTACTTCTGGCGGGACCGCTGGTACAACGTCTTCCGCCTTTCGCGGCCGGGCTGCTCGCTCGCGCTCTGGTACTGCAACGTGACGACGCCGCCGACCCTGGAGGGCACGCAGCTCAACTACGTCGATCTCGACCTGGACGTGGCGGTACGGCCGGGCGGCTTCATCGAGCTGCTGGACCGCGATGAGTTCGACCTGCACCAGCGGAAGTACGGCTACCCGCTCGAGGTGATCCGGGCGGCGGAAGAAGCGGCCGGGCAGGTGGCCGAACTGGCCCGCCTGGGCAGCTTCCCGTTCAGCGAGCGGTAGAAGCGGGTTCGGCCGG
>JBJXGC010000294.1:0-9553 GCA_046154545.1 Dehalococcoidia bacterium
CAGCTCTTCTTCCGCCGCCAGAAGCGGGCGGAGCTGTTCTGGGGGGACGCGGACTTCCACCGCGAGCGCGTCGCCCAGATGCTCGAGATCTAGCGAGCATCGCATTCGAATCGAGAACGGGGTGGCCGAACGGCCACCCCGTTTTGTGTGCGCGGCGGCGGCCAGAACCGTACTGGGAACTGGACCGGGTCGGGTAAACCCGTACAGGCGGGCGTGTACCTTCGCGATACCGTAGTAACGGCCGCCCGGACCTGAGCCGGCTCATCGGCCGAACAAAGGATGCGCACCGTCATGCAGTTTCGACGAATCTTCTTCATGGGCGCGGCAGCGCTCGCACTCACGACAGCTACGGCCTTCGCGGCCTGCGGCGGCGATGACGACAGCGGCGGAAGTTCGGGCGGGGACGCCGTGAGCGCGGGTTCCGGGAGCGACGCGGATTATGTCGCTGGCCTCTGCAAGGCCCTGATCAAGTTCCAGGACTCGATCTTGGACCTCGCCAGCAAGGCTGACGCGGCCAAGTCCGAATCAGACGCGGTCAAGCTCCTCGGCGAGCCACTGGACGCGATGGTGAAGGACCTGGAGAAGGTGAAGCCACCTTCCGACCTGAAGGACTACCACAAGAAGTCCGTCGCGGGCTTCAAGACCGCCGCCGAGAACGTGAAAAAGGGCAAGGTTGACGCCCTCGATTCGGCTGACCTGCCAGACGCGCCCGCTGGCGCAAGCGAGCGCCTGGATAAGGTCGCCGCCGAGAACGCTGACTGCGTGGACGCAGGGGTCGCCTTCTAGCCAGCTGCCCCGGGACGGGTCCTCGGTGCACCCCGCGTGAAGCGGGGTGAAGCCACTTAGCCTCGACCCCGGCAGGGCTGATTAGTGGGTGTGGCCGCCCGGGCCATGGCTATGGCCGTGGCCGCCCATGCCACCGAAGTCGTCGCCACCCATCCCGCCGTCGTCGTCACCGCCGTCGCTGTCCCAGGGCGCGGGCCCATCGCCGATGGCACCGTCGGCGAGGCCGACAACGGCGAAGCCGCCGATCGCCTTCTTCGCACGCTTGCCGCAGTGCGGGCACTTGATCGATTGGAGGACGTCGGACATCGGCATCCGCTTCTCGGTGCGTGTGCCGCAGGCACAGACGTATTCGTAGAGAGCCATTGGTGAACCTATCCCCTGTGGTGGAGTGTATCGGCGCCGGGCCGGGCCGTGGCGTTCAGGATGTGGGCAGCTTCCGGACATCGTAGATGGCGGTGTGGGTCACGCGCACGACGGGCTGGCCCGACTCCGCGACCATGAGCAGGTCGAGCACGACGAAGCTGTGGCCTTTCCGCTCGAACAGGTCGGTGACACGGCCGCGGGTGCTGAAGCCGTCGCCCGGGCGGAGCGCGGCGAAGTGGGTCACATCGCTGGAGACGTGGATCCAGGGCCCGAGCTGGACGTTCTGGACGAGGATCGTGTTGGCCGCGCGAATGATGTAGCCGGGATGGAGGACGGCCCCTTCGCCCCGCCAGAGGGGGAGCGTGTCCGCCGCCTCGGCGAGGAAGGCCTCGACGGCGGCGGCGTCCCCGGGCTGTAACGGGGAACCGAGGATGTCGATGGCCTCCAGGGCGCCCCGCGTGGCGAAGGGCCGGATGCTGGGGAGGGGCGCCGCCGGGAACTCCGAAAGGGCGGGGGCCGGGGCGGGGACTGCGGGCATGGAGGCTGTCCCGGTGCCGCAGAGTTCACCGGCGCCATTCAGCGCCCGGAGGTCGAGGGTCGTGCCGGCGGCCGAGACGCTTGAAACGACGGCCTCGACGGTGACCTGCTCCCCTTCGTAGAAGGGCTTGAGGAAGCGGGTGTTGATCGTGCCGTGGGCTACCCACTCGGCGCCGAAGGCCTCGGCGAGGGGCCGGCACATATAGGCATGCACTGTGACACCCGGCACCAGCCCGCCGGCGAAGCCGTACTGCTTCGCGACTTCGTTGTCGTGGATCTTGTTATCCGAATGGAGCGCGCCGTTGTGGGCGACGACCCGGTACGGGGCGAGCTGCTGTCCGGTGGTGAGTTCCATCCCTATCCCCGCTTTCCCCGGTCGTACGGGGTCGAATGGCGAGCCGACTGACGAAAACGGTCGAACATGGAGTCGTAGCGGCGGACGTTCGCAGACCTGCGGATGCCCTGGTGCTCACAGGCCGAACCGACGGAGCAGGCCTGGCAGCAGTACTCGCGGCCCGCCATCCGGTAGGCGGGAACCGTGAGGAGGTGGTAGCAACGGATGCATGTCGGCGAGGCGTCGGGCATGCCCGTATTCTCCACGAGTGCGCGGCTAGCTGCCATCAGAGCTGAGAGCAAAGAGCCGAGAGCAAAGAGCAGGTGCCAGGTGCCAACCGCCATCGGCCAACCGCCATCGGCCAACTGCCATCGGCTCGGGGCTGACGGCTCGCGGCTCGCGGCGCTCGGCTCTCGGCTCTCGGCTCTGGGCTCGCGGCTCGCGGCTCTCGGCTCGCGGCTCTCGGCTCGCGGCTCGCGGCTCTCGGCTCCGCATGGCTGACGGCTGACGGCCACGGCTGTAAGCTCGGGCCATGGTCCATATCAACCGGGTCTACACGAGGGTCGGCGACGACGGGACGACAGCCCTGGGCGGCGGGCAACGCGTCGCCAAGGATTCACTCCGGATCGACGCCTACGGGACGGTCGACGAACTGAACAGCGTCGTGGGCGTGGCGGTGGCGGCGGGCTTGCACGAATCGATGCGGCCGCAGTTCTTCGTCATCCAGCAGGTGCTGTTCAACGTGGGGAGCGACCTCTGCATCCTCGAAGAGGACAAGAAACGGTTCGCGGTGCCCGGCATCGAACAGCGCCACATCGACCAGCTCGAAGGCTGGATCGACGGCTGGAACGACGACCTGGAGGCGCTTAAGAGCTTCATCCTGCCGGGGGGCGACATGGCGGCGGCCCAGCTGCACGTGGCCCGGACGGTCTGCCGGCGGGCCGAGCGGCTGACGATCGCGCTTTCGCGCGAGGAAGCGGTCGGCGAGCACGTGGTGCCTTACCTGAATCGGCTGAGCGACCTGCTCTTCGTGGCCTCACGCTACCAGGCGAAGCTGGTGGGCGTGGGGGACATCCTCTGGGACAGCCGCGGCTACTGAGAGCGGGCCGTCTTCTGGTCAGACCGGGGCGAGGATAGCCGCGTCGGACCACACACTGAGGTCGTCGTGCTTGGCGTAGGCCCAGGGCATGAACGCGGCAGCCGGGACTGTGGCCACGACTTCGGCGGTCGTATATGTCTCGCTCTCGCTGAAGGTGAAACCTTCGACCATGAGCACGGGAAGGTCGATCACCGGGTCGTGGGCCGACTCGCGGAAGGTGATGGTGCCGCTGCCGTGCTTGAGCCGATGGGTCCGCCCGCGGTGGGTGACACGCACGAGCTGAGGGTCGAAGGCGAGGCCGCGGCCATCGGCGGAGGGCAAGTACTTGTAGTAGTAGTGCTGGGAGGTGCTGGCCCGGCCGGCCTCCTGCAGCTCGCCTTCGAATGTGCCCGTCAGGTCGATGTAGGCGATGCCGTGACGGGTGACGGTGCCGTGGACGAAGCGCCCACGCTCGTCGAGGACACACTCCGCCAGTTTCTTCGGTTCGGCATAGAGTTCACGGCCGAAGACCATGGCCGTGTCGGTGCTCATGGGCATGGTGAGGCAGTAGAGGCCGTCTTCGCCGTTGTAGCGGCAGGCGAGGTTG
Organism: Dehalococcoidia bacterium; assembly: GCA_046154545.1. Classification (GTDB taxonomy): domain Bacteria; phylum Chloroflexota; class Dehalococcoidia; order Tepidiformales; family Tepidiformaceae; genus JBJXGC01. The sequence continues at coordinate 3,706 of JBJXGC010000294.1, forward strand.
ATGCTCGCGCCGTTGAACGGGCCTACACAGTTCGAGCGGCCGATCTGGTAGACCGAGACGGAGGCTCGGGGCTCGGCCGCCGGTTCGAGCGGTGGCGGCAGCAGTTCGCGCACGACTTCGGGGTCGGTGAGGAAGGTGGCGCTGAGGGAGCGGGCTTCGAGGAAGGCGGGAGCGGCGTTGATCTCCTGGAGCCGGGCAACCTGCTCGGGTGTTTTCACGTAGCGCGTGCGCATGGCGGCCTCCACAGTCTGGTCGCTGCAGTCTACGCGAAACGGGGGCGGCACGGTGAGTGTGTCAGCGGCGCAGGTGGACGATCGGGCCTTCGGAGAAGACGGCCGCCACATGGATGCCCATCCGTTCGTGGACAGAGCGCGGGATGCCGAGGTCGGCGAGGTAGAGTTCGCCCGCGTACTGGCGGCAGCTGCTGTCGCAAACGCCCTTCTTGGGAAGGTCGAGGATGACCGTGGTGACGGCGCGGATGGCGGGCTCGCTCGCCTCACCGGTCAGGGCACTGACGCCCGTGGGCACGTCGAGGGCGAGGATGGGGCGCTTCGCCGCCAGGGCAAGCTCGGTGATGGCAGCCGCGATGCCGGTGGGCGGCCCGCTGAGGCCGTACCCCACGAGGGCGTCGATCACGAGGTCCGCGTGCTCAAGGTGCTCTTCGAGCGTGATCTCGCTGGTGGCTTCGTCGCCCGGTTCGACGATGCCCGCCTGGCGGAGGATCTGGATCTGCTTGCGCGCAATGAAGGACATCTCGCTTTCGACCTCGCCGAAGATCGGTTCGACCACGAGGCCCCAATTGACGAGATGGCGGACGGCGCAGAGTCCGGCTGCACCCTTGTTCCCGCCGCCGGCGAGGACGACGACGCGCTGGCGCTGCCCCCGGCCGCCGAGCATGGCGAGGGCGACGGTCGCCGCCGCACGGCCGGCATTCTCGGTGATCTGGAGGAGGTCCATGCCGAAGTCTTCCTGGGCGATGCGCTGGATCTCCCGCATCTGGTCCGGCGCGACGGTGGGCACTTCGGACATCTTTCGGACGGGGAAGCCCCCGGGATCCGGTTTTGCTTTCATTGGGATCCGATTGAACCACGCGCCGTGCACGGACACAAAGGCGTGGCAATGGCCGGACCGGCACTACTCACCCGGCGCGACATAGGAGGCGGTGACCCGGGCTGAGATGCCGCCGCGGGTGTTCATTTCGGCCACGACCGTGACGCGCCGGGGGTGGACGGCCGCCACGATGTCATCGAGCACGCGGTTGGCGATGTCCTCGTAGAAGATGCCCATGTTGCGATAGGTGAAGAGGTAGTACTTGAAGCTGCGGAGTTCGATGCAGCGTTCGCCGGGCACATACGTCACGTTAATGGCGCCGAAGTCGGGCTGGCCGGTCATGGGACAGACGCTGGTGAACTCGGGGGCGAGGAATTCGATCTCGTATTCGCGGGCCTGGTGCTGGTTGGGGAAGGCGTCGATGGTGCCATCGATGCGGAAGGTGTTTTCGGACATAGCAAGGAATAGGGGACAGCCGGGCGGGGACAGGCGCAAGCGCGCGGGAGAGCAGAGAGCCGAGAGCGGAGAGCCCAGGGGCTACTTCAGGCGATAAAACGTGCGGTTGGGCGATTCGGGGCGGGGGACGAGCCGCTGGTCCTTGCAATCGACGAGGAAATCCAGCATCTCGAGGACGACCTGCCCGAGGAGTGGTTCGGTACCGGGCGCACCGACGACGCAGTCGAAGTTGCGCGTCCGGCCCAGGACCTCCACCGCCACCGGCCCCGCGACCGGGCGTTCCTCCTGTCGGCCGTCGGCGTACTCGACGATCGTAGTATCGAGCTGCTCAATGCCGAGCACCTCCACGACATCCTGCGGGAGCACAAGCGACGATGCGCCCGTATCGACGAGGATGTCGATGGTCGTGGCTCGCACATCGTCGGCGGGCAGTTGACCGCGGCGCGCGAGATGCCGATCCAGGGGATTCTCGAGACGGACAGCGACGACTACCTCGCCCACGAAGTCCTCCGTTGGCGGCACGAATCGAAAGCGGCGGCCGACGATCGAGGCCATGCCGTCAGCATATCAGACTCGCCAGGGCCATCCGGAGCGGTGCCTACTTCAGCTTGTACTGCGGCATGTAGGGAGAGTCGGGGTTTGGCACGAGGCGCTGGTTCTTGCAATCGACGAGAAGGTCCGTGAGTTCGAGGACGACCTGCCCGAGCAGCGGCTCGCAACCTGGCGGACCAACGACACAAGCGACATGCGCCACGCGGCCGGCGACGCGGACGATGACAATCCCGGCGATGTCGCGCTCTTCTTCACGCTCATCGGCATAAATCACGCGTGTACGCCCGAGGGTTTTCAGCCCGAGTGCCTCCACAACATCCTGCGGCAGCAACATCAATGTCGCGCCCGTGTCCAGGAGCATCGCGATCTCCGTCGACCGGATGCGGTCCTCGGGGATGAGCCCGTCTTCGGCGCGATCCCGGTCGGAGAAGTTCTCCAGGAATACCGGTACTTTCACCTCACCCGCGTCGTCCTCCGGTTTCGCTGGAAGGATGAATTCGCTCGAGATGGTCGTCGCTGCCATCGCTCCAGTATACGCACCGGCCAGCGGCTCGGGCGCGCTACCGGGGCAGCCCAAGGCCCCGGGTGGCGATGATGTTGCGGTTCACTTCACTGGTGCCACCGGCTACCGTGTAGCTGGGGGCGGCGAGGGCCCAGCGCTCCACCCGGCCCATGAGCGGCGCGTAGTGCGTGCCGGGTTCGAACTGGCCGGCCATGCCGAGGACGCGCATGCCGGTGATGCCCATCTGGCGCTGGAGCTCGGTGCCGAAGACCTTCGAAATCGACGCTTCGTAGTTCGGCACCTTGCCCTGGCTCTGCATCTCGGCGACGCGGTAACAGAGCCAGCGGCCGATCTCGAACTCGAGGTGGCGCTCGGCCAGTTCGTGCCGGATCTCGTCGCGGGCGCGGAGGGTGGGCTGCTCGCGGGTGTAAGCGATGAGCGCCTCGAGGGTGCTCCGGGTCATGACGATGCGGTTGATCGAGCTGCGCTCCTGGTCGAGCGTCGTCGTGGAGATGTACCAGCCGCGGTTCTCCTCGCCGATGCGGCAGTCCTGTGGGATGCGCGCGTCGTCGAAGAAGACTTCGCTGAAGTGGTCCGTCCCCATCAGGTTCAGGAGCGGACGGACGTTCACGCCGGGCGACTTCATATCGATGATGAAGTAGCTGATGCCCTTGTGCTTCGGCGCCTCGGGGTCGGTGCGGGCGAGGAGGATGCCCCAGTCGGCGTGCTGGGCGCCGCTGTTCCAGATCTTCTGGCCGTTGAGCACGTACTCGTCGCCATCGCGCGTCGCCTTGGTCTGGAGCGAGGCGAGGTCGCTGCCGGCGCCGGGCTCGCTGAAGAGCTGGCACCAGCTACTGGAAGTGTCGCGCATGCCCGGCATCCAGCGGTCCTGCTGCTCTTTCGTGCCGTACATCATGAGGGCCGGGCCGGCCAGGCAGACGCCCTGGTCGTAGGCGCCAGGCGCGCCGGCGCTGCTCATCTCCTCCATGTAGACGGTCTGGGTCATGTAGCTCGCGCCCTGGCCACCATGCTCCTTCGGCCAACCCATGGTCACCCAGCCGTTTGCAGCGAGCTTCTTGCGGAACTGGCGCGTGAACTCGGCGCCACCCTCGGGGTGATGGTCGCGGTCGTTGCGCATGTTCCAGTCGCCGGCGGGCAGTTCGCGGGCGAGGAACTGGCGCAGCTCAGCACGGAAGGCGGCGTGTTCGGGCGAGTCTTTGAAGAGCATGGCGGGGAGTATACGGTCGGTGAACCCCGAGCGAGCGGGCACCAAAACGAACCGCGGCCTGCAAATTCGGACCGCGGCACATTCCCGTGCGTGTCTCCGTACCCGCGCCAGACCGGCAACAATGCGCCAAATCCGGCTAAGATGAGTTTGACCGGGAGATCTTATGCACAAGCTGGCGGGCGGGATGGTTGTAATAACTGTCCCGTCTGCGATCGCGTTCTTGATCGCCGCCCTTCAAGCCCCACCGCCTGAGAGTGCCGGGCTCTTATGGGTCGGCTGCGCTGTCATGTTCGGGCTAGCGGCACTAGGGGCCGTATGGTGGCTTTGGTTCCTCAGGTACAAGGATGACGGGCCAGGATCTTCGGCTAAGGCCCATCACAGGAGCTCGGCGATCGCTGCTGGCCGCGACGTGCACATCTACAATGCTGGTCCAATCCGCGGAAGCGACGGTGGTGGAGGCGGAGGCGGTGGAGGAGGCGGAGGCGGTGGTGGAGGCGGAGGCGGTGGTGGAGGCGGAGGAGGCGGACGCGGAGGTGATGGCGGTCGCGGCGGCGAGGGAGGTAAAGGTGGTGACGGAACCGCAATCCTGCTGGATTTCTCGCGCCTACCTATTCCGCAGTCTCCGCAAGAGCAGCTGAGGGGGTTCCTGGAAGAGAGCTACAGACTTCGAGACGAGGTCGCCGATCCGAACCGTGCCGTTGGCACGGCAACCTTGGAGAACTGGGCAGAACGCGGCAAAGCTCTCACAATCAACCAAGTCGGTGCGCAGCGAGGCGAGTTCTGGGACGATTGGGATTCGACCCCTGCGACCGGCTTTTCCGGCCTCATCGACAGCGGTGACATGCCGCGTTGGAACGCGATGAGCGTTCGGATTGAGCAGCTTGAGAAGATCCTGGCGGAGCTTCGTTAAGACTGTCTGGGTCCGGCTAGCATTTTCGTGCGGTGTGTTTGGGGGAGACGGGGTGCCCCCGCGGCCTTTGCAGAGGGCGACATCCAAGGTTCAGTGCATTTCTCCACGGGATGTGCCGTCGAGCCGAAGCCTCAATCCACCGCTTCCCCCATACTCTTCAGCGCTTCCAGCGCCTTGACCGGGTGCGAGTCGAAGTCGCGCGCTTCCACGTAGATGTCGCGGACGATGCCGTCCTTGTCGATGACGACAGTGGTGCGGTTGTGGATGCTTGCCTGCTCGTTGAAGACGCCGTAGTCGCGGCCGGCCTGGTATTTGGGCCAGTCCCCGGCGAGGGGGAATTCGAGCCCCAGCTTCTCCTGGAACTCCCCGGCGGCGGCGAAGGAATCGATCGAGATGCCCAGGACCTGGGCATTCGCCTTCGTGAACGCATCGGTGTGCGTCCGGAAGGCGGTCATCTCGGCCGTTCAGCCACCGGTGAAGGCGAGCGGGTAGAAGGCGAGGACCAGGTGCTTGCCGGGAAAGGACTCCAGTGTGAACTGGGCACGGTCCTTCCCCAGGACGCTGAAGGGAGGGGCGGGTTGTCCGACTTCAATTGACATGGCGGAATCGTAACGCGGGTAGCCGCGAGGCGAAAGCGGCGAGCCATTCGTTGTCGCTGCCGACCGGCGGCTACCGGGCGGCCCCGGCGGCCAGTTCTTCGGCGATCACGTCTCCGAGCAGGGCCACCGCGCGGTCGATGGCTGGCGGGTCGGCCGCGGTGAAGTTCATGCGGAGGGTCGCCTCGCCGTCTTCGTGGTGGACGAAGAAGAACTTCCCGGGAACGAAGGCTACACCGCGTGCGACAGCCTTCGGGTAGACCGCCTCGGCGTCGAAGCCGGCCGGGCCCTGGGCCCAGACGAACATGCCACCATCGGGGCGGGTGTAGCGGAAATCCTCGGGCATGTGCCGTTCGAGCGCCTCCATCATGGCGCGCTGGCGGGGGGCGTAGAGGCCGAGGATCTTCGGGATCTGCCGTTCGAGGTGGCCGCCGCTGACGTATTCGGCGGCGAGCGCCTGGGCGTACGTGCTGGTGTGCAGGTCTACCCCCTGGCGGGCGATGACCATCCAGTGCTGGAGCAGCTCGGGTGCGGCGGCGAAGCCGATGCGAAGG
>JBJXGC010000190.1:0-37004 GCA_046154545.1 Dehalococcoidia bacterium
CGGAGGATGGCCACATGAATCGGCAGCCGCTTGTAGATGACGTACGGTTCGCCGTCGACGCTGCCCAGGGAGACCAGGTCCTCGGTCGTCGAGGCGTTGCACTTGCCGCCGCCATTGCGTGGGTCGAGGTAGGTGTCGAGGCCGACCTGGGTCAGGTAGAAATCGCGCCCGGCCGCCATCGCCTGGCACCAGAAGGCGAGCGAGCCCAGGGGAAAGAGGTAGGCCTCGACCTCGTCCCTGACGATCATCTCGCGGAGACGGGGATGCGGCGTAAACCAGCCCCCGATCACCCGTTTCACCAGGCCGGGGTAGGAGAGCGGTTCGATCCCCGGCACGCCGGTCGGGAACGGGTCGAACCAGGTGAGGCGGGCCGGCGCCCCCTCGCTCAGAAATCGCACTTCGAGCGCCTGGAGGACCTTGCTGGGCAGCTGGGCGGTGATCGTGCCGCTCACCGTGATGCAGTCGCCGTCGCGGATGAGGGCTACGGCCTCATCCGCGCTCTTCACCTTCGACCCAAAGTGCAACGAGAGGCCCACAGGCCCTCCTCCCAGCGGCAGTCGCTCCCGCGGTATGTCAGTCGCGCGTGGACAGCAGGGTGACGATGGTGGTGTACGTACCCGGGTAGCCGCCCTGGTCGTGCGTCAGCCCGAGCGTCGGCTGGCGCGGCACCTGGCGCTCGCCGCACTTGCCCTGGAGCTGCTTGTAGACCTCGTAGGTCTTGTGGATGCCGGAGGAGCCGACGCCGTGGCCGAAGCTCTTGAGGCCGCCGTTCGAGTTCACGCTGAGCTCGCCGTCGCGGTTGAAGACGCCGGCTTTGGCGTAATCTCCGCCTTCGCCGCGTGGCGCGAAGCCGAGGTCCTCATAGGCCGCCAGCTCAACAACCGTGAAGGCGTCATGCACGCAGGCCAGGTCGATCTCCTTCAGCGGGTTGGTCACGCCACCCATCTGGTAGGCGGTCTTGCCGGCGATCACGTTCTCTTCGAAGTGCACCCAGTCGTACTCGGGGTCGAGCCGGCCCTGCTTCGTGCCGACGCTCATCCCGAGGCCGCGGATAAGGACGTAGTCGTCCCGGAACTTTGGCGCCAGCTCGGCCCGTGTGATGACCGCCGCGGCCGCGCCGCTCGGCATGACACAGCAGTCGTGGAGCCCGAGCGGCCACGAAATCATCGGCGCTTCGAGATAGGCCTTCATGTCCACCTTGCGATGGAGCGCGGCCTTTGGGTTGAGCATGCCGTTGGCGTAGTTCTTGACGGCGATCGAGCCGAGGCCCTCCTTGAGCTTGTCATAGGTCAGCTCGTAGTGGTGGGCGTAGCGGGTGGCGAAGGTGGCGAAGGTCCCCGCTGGCGGGCCTGCGAACGACGTCTCTTCGCCGAAGAACCACTGCCCCGAGGGGCCGCCACCGTAGATCCCGTTGCCCTGGCGGAGGGCGTCTCCCTTGGTCACGAAACCGGCCACCAGCGCGACGTCGTAGAAACCGCCGGCCACGGCCAGGGCGGCGTTGCGGAGGGTGTCGCTCCCCGTCGCGCACCAGTTCTCGACCCGCGTCGTCGGGACGAAGTTGAGCTTCAACGCGTGGCTGAGCGTCTGTCCCGTGATGCCGCCCCCGAGCCAGGCGGCCTGGATATCGTCCTGATCCACGCCGGCGTCCTCGAACGCTTCGTAGCAGGCCTCAACCAGCAGGTCTTCGCCCGTCTTGTCGTAGTGGTCGCCGTAGGCCGTGCAGCCCATGCCAACGATGGCGACTTTGTCCCGAAGACTCTCCATAATGGCCTCCCGCGCCCGCCCTGATGGAGGCCCACGATAGTGATTCGGGGGCGCCCCGGCAACCGCTTGTGAGGCGCGCCGCAAGAGAGTTGTGACACCGCGGTCACGTCGGGCCGGTAGCCTGACGCGAGGAGGTGAAACCCATGTCCGACCTGACAGAACTCTCAATCGCACAGGCGGCCGAGGCGATCCTGGGCCGCGAATTGTCCCCGGTGGCGTTGACCGAAGCCTACTTGCGCCGGATCGCGACGGTCGATCCGGCCATCAATTCCTACATCCTCGTCACGGCCGACCGGGCGCTCGCGGACGCGCGGCTGGCGGAGGTTGAAATCGGCTCCGGGAGCTACCGCGGCCCGCTCCACGGCGTGCCCATCGCACTCAAGGACATCATCGACACGGCAGGCATCGCGACAACGTCGGGTTCGAGGATCTTCGCTGACCGCGTCCCACCGGCCGACGCCACGGTCGCGAGGAAGCTCGCCGAGGCCGGCTCGGTCCTGCTCGGGAAACTGAACACGCACGAGTTCGCCCTGGGCGGGACCACCAACAACCCCCATTACGGTCCGGCTCGCAACCCCTGGGACCGCTCGCGTATCCCCGGTGGTTCGAGCGGGGGTTCCGCCGCCGCGGTCGCAGCCCGCCTCGCCGCAGGCACGATCGGGACGGATACGGCGGGAAGCATCCGGATACCGTCGGCGCTGTGTGGTGGCGTAGGCCTGAAACCGACCTACGGCCGGGTGAGCAAACGCGGCGTCACGCAGATCTCCCAGATGTACGACCACGTCGGACCGATGACCCAAACCGTCGAGGACGCCGCGATCATGTTGCAGGCGATCGCTGGTTACGACCCGGCAGACGCGAACTCCGTGCGCGTCCCCGCCGGCGACTACCGGGCGACCCTGAAGGAGGGGGTGAGCGGGCTCCGCGTCGGAGTCGCGGGCGGCATGTTCGCCTCCTACCCCTCGGCCGAGGTACGGGGTGCGGTCGAGACGGCGGTCCAGGTGTTCGCGTCCCTGGGGGCCGTGATCGTGCCGATCGACCTCGACTTCAGCGCGGACCAGCTGGACGCGGCACTGCCGTTGTACATGACTGAGGCGATGCAGTTCCACCGGCCCTACTTCTCGAAGCGGCCGGGGGACTACGGGGTTGACGTCCAGGCGATGCTTGGCGCGCCCCCGTTCACCATGGAAGCCATCGGGGCCTCCATGGCAGCCGCCGATGAGGTGCGCGCCGCCTTCAACACGGCACTCGAAAGCGTCGATGTCATCCTGAGCGCCACGGTCGCGCTGGGCGCTCCGCCGATCGGTACCGGGACGGTCGTCCTGAACGGCGAGGAGGTCAGTGGCACCTCGATGCTGGTGGCGTTGACGATGCCAGGAAACCTCGCGCGCGTGCCCGTGTTAACCGTGCCCTGCGGCTTCACTGGCGAGGGCCTGCCCATCGGACTCTCAATCGCGGGCCGGGCGTTCGACGAGGCGATGGTCTTGCGAGCGGGTTACGCCTACGAACAGGCCGCCGGCTGGCACCTCAAGCGCCCGGCCGACCCCGCTTAGCGCCCCAGGCCATACATGACGATGGCCTGGCCCCAGATCGGAGCCAGGCCATCGAGGGGGACGTTGCGCGGCGGCGTCGCGCCGGTTTTAGTCGAGCCGGTCCTGCGCGACCGGCGGGACGCGGCGATGGAAATCAGTGAGCTGCTGGTAGGCGTCGGCAACGCGGAGCACCAGCCCTTCGGCGAACGGCTTCCCAACAACCTGCAGGCCAAGGGGCAATCCGTTCGCCGAGAAACCCATGGGCACACGGCCGGGCGTGAGCTACGCCGCGATCGGCGGCACGGCGAGATGGAAATCCGTGAGCTGCTGGTAGGCGTCTCCAACCCGGAAGGCCATGGCCTCATCGAACGGTTTCGCGACCACCTGGAGGGACAACGGCAGCCCGTTCGCGCCAAAGCCCATCGGGATCGACATCGCGGGGTAGCCAACGGCGTTCCAGAACGGCGTAAAGAGGCCCCTCCCGGGGTCCCACATGAGCTCGGGCCGGAGGCCCTCAGCGGGGGGCGCCTCGGCGCCCGCCGAGGGCGTGAGGAGCACGTCGAGCCCGGCCATCTTCGCTGCCGTCATCTTTCGCGCGTAGCTCCGGAGCCGTGCGATCTGGACGTAGTCGCCCGCGCTGAGCAGCGCCGCCATCGCCAGGCTGATCGATGTGTAACGGCCGTAGTCTGCCCATCGCGTGCGCAAGTCCGGCAGGTGGTACGCCATCGCCTCGCCCGCGAAACCGATCATCGTTGCGTACGAGATCTCCGCGTAGTGGGGCAGTTCGATCTCGACGACGGTGGCGCCCGCCCGCTCCAGCGTGGCGATCGCCGTCTCGTAGGCGGCGGCCACCGCCGCCTCGGTGGTGGGATGGCCGAGGTGGTACTTGCGTTCGACGCCGATGCGCAGCCCCGACACCGAGCCGGTCATCGCTGCCATGTAATCAGGCACCGGGACGGCCGCGCAGGCGGGGTCGGAGGCGTCGTAGCCGGCCATGACCGAGAGCATGGCCGCGCAGTCCCGGGCCGACCGCGCCAGCGGCCCCAGGTGGTCGAAGCTGTAGCCCAGCGGCGCCACTCCCGACTTCGGGACGCGGCCGAACGTCGGCTTGATCCCGGAGGTCCCGCACCACGCGGCCGGGATGCGAATGCTCCCGCCCGTGTCCGTGCCGAGCCCTCCGAGAAAGAAGCCGGCCGCCACGCCGACCCCCGTGCCGGACGAACTGCCGCCCGGGGAGCGGCTGACGTCCCAGGGGTTCCGCGGGATCGGGAACGGCTTCGCCGCATCTGGCATGCCGCAGGCGTACTCGCTCGTCACCACTTTCCCCATGATGACGGCCCCCGCAGCCCGCAGCCGCTTCATTACCGGCCCGTCGCCGGCCGCGCTGAGCGCCTCGGGGGTGACCACGCTGTTGGCCGTCGTCGGGGCGTCATCGGTCGCGATGATGTCCTTGACGCCGATCGGGATGCCCTGGAGCGGGCCCAGGTCGATGCCGGCCGCGAACTTGGAGTCCGCTTCGCCGGCCGCGGCCATCGCTCCCTCGGCCGTCCGGTAGAGATAGCAGCCGAGCGCCGAATCCAGGCGGTTCGCCCGGAAGTAGAGTTCGCGCGTCAGTTCGACGCTGGTAATCGTGCCAGCGCGGAGTGCCGCCGCGGCCTCAGTTATGGTGAGCGGTATATCGTTCACGTCTTCTCCTTCGTGGGGACAGGCGGGCCCCACGCGGGGCCCGCCGGCGCTGGTGGACCGGGGGCGATAGGCGCCTAACCCGCCACCATCTGCGCCATGGCGGGTACACGGATGTGGTAGTCCGTGTACCGTTGATAGGCGTCACCGACCTTGAAACCGGCCGCTTCCTCGAATGGCTTCGTCACGATCTGGAGGCCGAGCGGCAGGCCCTTGGGGCCGAAGCCCATCGGCACCGACATCGCCGGGTAACCGACCACGTTCCAGAAAGCGGTGTAGAGCGGGGCGCCGAAGAACCAGGCCGCGTCCGAGAGCGACGAGAGCGAAGGCGCTTCCATGGCCGCCGTGGGGGTGACGAGCGCGTCGATCCCCTCGAACACCGACGCCATGAGCTTGCGCGCATAGCTGCGCACCCGCTGGCCCTGGACGTAGTCCGAGGCGTTCAGCAACCCGCCGACGGCGATGGTCTGGCTCGTCAGGTAGCCGTAGTCGGCCCAGCGCTTGCGGAGGTCGGGCAGGTGGTAGGCGAACGGTTCGCCCATGATCGATAGCACGCTGCCGGCGGAGAGCGTCTCAAAGTCCGGGATCGTGATCTCCACGATCTCAGCGCCCGCTTCAGCCAGCACGGCCAGGGCAGCGTCGAGAGCCGGCGCCACGCCCGGTTCCACGTCCGTCCGGCCGAGGTGGTAGGCCTTCTCGACGGCGATCTTCATGCCCCGGAGGGAGCCGTTCATGCCGGACATGAAGTCCGGGACGGCGGCGTCGGCGCAGGTTGGGTCGCTTGCGTCATAGCCAGCGATGACCTGGAGCATGATGGCGCAGTCCTCGGCCGAACGGGCCATCGGGCCGATGTGGTCGTAGCTATAGCCAAGGGGGACACAGCCGGACTTGGGTACGCGCCCATACGTCTGTTTCATGCCACTGATCCCGCAAAAGGCGGCGGGGATCCTGATGCTGCCGCCCGTGTCGGTGCCAAGCCCGCCGAGGAAGAGCCCGGTGGCAACGCCGTTACCCGTCCCGGAAGAACTCCCACCAGTCCAGTAGTCGGTATTCCAGGGGTTGCGCGGCACCGGGAAGGGTTTCGCCGCGTCGGGCAGCCCACAGGCGAACTCCATGCTGGTGAGCTTGCCCATCAGGACCGCGCCCGCCGCCCGCAGCCGGGCGACGACCGGGCCGTCGCCGCGAGCGCCCCAGGCAGGGTCCAGCACGACGCTCTGAGCCGTGGTCGGCGCCTCGTTGGTCGCGAGGATGTCTTTGATGCCGAGGGGGATGCCCTGCAGCGGTCCGAGGTCGATGCCGGCCGCGAACTTCGCGTCAGCATCGGCTGCCGCGGCGAGGGCCGTCTCGTCCGTGCGCACGATGTAGCAGCCGATCTTCGAATCCAGGTGGTCGGCCCGGTCGAAGAGTTCAGTCGTCAGGGCGACGCTCGTAAGCGTCCCCGCGCGCAGCGCCTTTGCGGTGGCGGCGATGGTCAATGGGATCTCGGTCATGGCGACGGCCTCCTCTGCCGGGTGAGCGATGCGTTAGTTGGCGGGCGAGTAGATGAGAGCGGGCTCTTCGTACCGCACCTCCGGGATCTCGTAGAGTGCGTCGGCCATCTTGCGGAGGCCGGGGTAGAGCTTGATGAAGGTCTCCATCGCCTCGGGTGGCGGAGTGAGGCCGGCCGCGGTCATGAGTGCCTTGACGGTTTCTGCTGCTTCTGCTTCGGTCATCTCGTTGCTCTCCTTCTGCTGGGGACAGGTCTCTGGTTTGGCGGTCGAATTCATCCCGTGGACGCTCCCGGGGAGCGCCTCAGAGGTCCGGGTGGCGGCTGTGCCAGGGCGTGGCTTGTTCGTACGCATGCCCGGCCTGGAGCACAGTCGCTTCGTCGAATGGCCTGCCGGCGATCTGCAACGCGACAGGCATGCCCGTCGCGGAGAACCCGCACGGGATCGACATCGCCGGGAAGCCGGTGAGGTTGAAGACGCCGGTGTAAACGGCGAAGCCATCACCCGAGAGATGTGCCAGATCCCCCGGTGCGTCCTGGATAAGCGGCATCGGGACGCCAGAAGTGGGGAGCAAGTAGGCGTCGATCTCACTGAAGCCGTCAAGCAACTGCCGCCGGATGACTTCACGGGCCCGCTGGCAATCGAGGTAGTGCACGGCGCTCACCGCCAGGCCGGCCCCGATCATCGTCCGCAGGTACGGGCTGAAGTCGTCCGGCCGCGCCCGGAAGTCGGGCAAGTGGTAGGCGGCGGCGTCGGCCGCCATCATCGGCATGTGAGCCGCCATCACCTGGTTGTGGGTGACTGTCGGGACGTCGATCACGGTCGCGCCGAGATCCTGGAGCTGGGCAACTGCCACGTTGAAGAGCGCCAGGATCTCCGCATCGCACGACTCCTCGAAGAGCGCCCTCGGCACGCCCAGGCGCATCCCCTTCAGGCTCCGGCCGAGCCTGGCCGAGAAGTCCGGGACGGGTCCCGCTACGGCGGTCACGTCGCGCGGATCCTCTCCCGCGATCGCCTGGAGCATGGCGGCCGCATCCGCGACCGTGCGCGTCATCGGCCCGGCATGGTCGAGATTCCAGGAGAGTGGAAAGATGCCCGCGCGGCTCACCCGTCCGTACGTCGCCTTCAAGCCGACGATACCGTTCGCGAACGCCGGCCAGCGGATCGACCCGCCCGTGTCGGTGCCGATCGCGGCGAAGGCCATCCCGGCGGCGACGGCGGCGCCCGAGCCGCTACTCGACCCGCCGGGGTCGTAGTCGGTGTTCCAGGCGTTGCGCGCCGGCGGGAAGTACGACGATTTCGTTGGCGTGCCGATGGCGAACTCATAGGTGGCCAGCTTCCCGAGCAGGACCGAGCCGGCCTCGCGAAGCTTCCGCACGACGGTCGCCTCCTCGGCGGCCACGTACCTGGCCCGGACCTTTGAACCGGCGGTTGTGGGACCGAGCTCGCAGATGTCCTTCACGGCGACAGGGATCCCGTGCATCGGCCCCCGGTATCGGCCCGCGGCGATCTCATCGGTTGCCACCTTCGCCTCGGCCAGGGCGTCATCGGCGAAGACGGTGTAGTAGGCCGCGATCAGCGGGTTCAGACGGTCGATCCGGTCGAGAAGTTGTGTGGTCACCTCCAGGGGAGTGGCCCGCCGGTCCCGGATCAGCCCGGCCAATTCGGTCAGCGAAAGGTAGGCGAGGTCGAGGGCGAGGGCTGTCACTTCGCCACCCCCAGAGCGCTGAAGGCCACCGCCGGCTCATCGATGAGTGAGAGCAGGTCCTCGACGGCGGGCCGGCCGGCCTGGTAGCTGGCGTACCAGGTCACGAGGGCCGGGAAGTCCTTGTCATTGATCGTCACTCCCTCGGCGAGGAGCTTCTCCTTGACCAGGTCGTGCAGTGTCATCAACGGTAACCTCAGTCCTTCTTCCGCCTCAGGCGGCGGCGCCAATGTGGTGGCAGGCAGCGAGGTGGTCCCCCGCATGGGCCGCCAGGACGGGCTCCTCCTCCGCGCACTTTGAGGTGGCGAGAGGGCAGCGTGTGCGGAAGCGGCAGCCGGTCGGGATGTTCAGCGGGCTGGGCAGATCGCCAGCCAGGACCTTGCCCAGCCGCCGCGACGATGGTTTGGTGGAGGGAATGGAGGCGAGTAACGACGTGGTGTACGGATGCATCGAGTGGGAGTAGACCTCAGCCGCCGGCCCCATCTCGACGATCCGGCCCAGGTACATCACGGCGATCGTGTCGCTCATGTAGCGGACGACGTTGAGGTCGTGCGAAATGAAGACCATCGAAAGGCCCATCTCTCCGCGCAGGTCCTGGAGCAGGTTGAGCACCTGGGCCTGCACCGACTTGTCCAGCGCTGACACCGGCTCGTCAGCGATCAGGATGGCCGCGTCGTTCACGATGGCCCGGGCGATGCTCACGCGTTGGCGTTGGCCACCACTGAGCTGGTGAGGGAAGCGGGTGGCGTGGGAAGGGCTCAAGCCCACGCTCGAAAGCGCCTTGTCGATCCTCCCTGGCCACTCTGCCCGGGGCGCGCCCTGCGCGCGGAGGTTGAAGGCCACCTGGTCCCGGACCTTCATCCTCGGGTTCAAGGAGTTGTACGGGTCCTGGAAGACCATCTGGACGTCCCGCCGCATCCTCCGCACGGCGTTGCCCTTGAGCCTCGTGATGTCGGTGCCGCGGAGGAGCACCGTTCCGTCTGTAGGTTCGATGAGCCGGGTGATCAGCCGGCCTGTTGTGGACTTGCCGCAGCCTGACTCGCCGACGATGCCGACGGTTTCGCCCGTCATCACCTGGAACGAGACCGCATCGACGGCCCGCACGCGGTGTTTCACGCGGCCGATGAACCCTTTGCGAATATCGAAGCGCTTCGTGAGATCGCGGACTTCGAGGATGGGCGCGACCGGGGAAGGCTGGGCGGCGCCTGATCGTTGGCCGGGAGTTTCGGCCGTGTTGGCTTCGGTATTCATAGCCGGCTGTCCATCGTCTCCCGGACGGAGTCACTGACGAGGTTGAAGCACATCGAAACGATGAAGATCATCATCCCTGGGACGGCAACCAGGCCCGGGTTGGTGTAGATGACATCCTTCAGCGAATTGAGCATCGAACCCCACTCCGGCGTCGGTTGCGAAATTCCGAGTCCGAGGTAGCTGAGCCCAGAAGCGTAGACGATGCTCAACCCCACCAGTGTCGACATGTACACGAATATCGGTGCGAACACGTTTCCGACAATCTGGCGGAAGATAATCTGGGACGAACTCGCACCAGAAGCGCGGGCAGCCTCGATGAATTGCCTCGTCTCTATCTGCCGCACCGCGGTCTCCGCCACGCGGGCGACAGGTGGGACGAGGACGACGCTAATCGAGATGACGAGATTCATGAGGCCGGCCCCGAGCGCGGCCGCGATGCCGATCGCGAGCAGCACGGCGGGGAAGGCGTAAAAGACGTCCATCGTCCGCATGATCGCCGTGTTGATGATGCCACCGAAGTGCCCGGCGACGATTCCCAGGGCGGCGCCGAACGTGCCCCCAATCAAGACCGGAAGGATGCCGGCCAGCAGGGAATTCCTGCCGCCGTAGGCCAGCCGGGTGAGCATGTCCCGGCCCTGTTCGTCCGTCCCCAGCAGGTGCCCGGAGGTCCCCACGGGCCTCAGCCGCTCAGTGATCCGCCCCACCACGGGGTCACCTGGCGTCCACAGTGGAGCAGTGAGGCAGGCTGCGATGATGACCAGCAGGACGATGCCCGCGATCAGCCCGACAGGGTCGCGCATCAGCCGCCGGCCGAAGGTCCAGGCGCGGCCCGGCCGGGCTGGCGCCTCTTCGAAGCGCACGGTTGTCTCGATAGATATCGCTTGTGACATGGTGCTATCCTTACGTCGCATGCTTCATGCGCGGGTCGACAAGCGGCGCGACGAGGTCGACCAGCAAGTTCATGAGGACGAAGACGACGGAGACGAGAAGGACCCCGCCCTGGATCATCACGAGGTCACGCTGGCCAATCGCTTCGAAGACCAGCTTGCCAACGCCCGGCCAGGCGAAGATCGTCTCTACCAGTACCGACCCGCCGACGAGGTACCCAACCTGCAGTCCAGCGACGGTGAGCAGCGGCGGCGCGGCGTTGCGGACGATGTGCAGCAGCATCCGCCCTCCACCGAGCCCCTTGGCGCGCAGCGACATCACGAAGTCCTGCTCTGCGATGTCGATGACGCTGGACCGGACGATGCGAGCGATGATCCCGATAGAGGCCAGCGAAGCGGCGATCGTCGGCAGGACCAGGTGGCGGAAGACATCGACGATGCCGCCGGGGTCCCTCGCGTTCTCCATGCCCGAGGTTGGGAACCACGGCAGTTGGACCGCGAACACGATGATGAGCATCAGGCCGACCCAGTAGGGCGGAAGGCTCATGAAGGCGATCGCGAACATCGAGCAGAGCTTGTCGAGCAGGCGGCCGCGGTTGAGCCCCGCCACAAGCCCGGTCGTGAAGCCGACTGCGATGGAGAAGGCGAAGGCAGCGCTGGCAAGGATGAGGGTGTTCTTGAGCGCGGGGACGAGCAGGTCAGCGGCCGGCTGCCGCTTGCCCACGGATATCCCCATGTCGCCCTGGAGGAAGTTGCCGAGCCACTTCACGTACTGCTCCGGCAGCGGCCGGTCGAAACCGTACTGGTGCCGGAACTCAGCCCGTTCCTCATCCGTGGCCCGAGGGCCCAACAGCCCCGCAATCGGGTCGCCGGGGACGATGTTGACGACGGCGAAGACCACCATCGAAACCCCGATGAGGGTGAGGGCCATCAAACTGAGGCGGCGGGTAAGGAAGAGCGCCATAGGATCGCCTCCGATGCGTCTGACGTCCGGATGGGACGGTTCTCTGGTGTCCGCCCCGGCGAAAGGGGCATTCGCCGGGGCGGACGAGGGAGATCGGCGGAAGGGGGGCCCGTTACTTGTCGATGTAGATGGTCGTCAGGTCGGCGAACCACGACTGATTGGGAACGAAGCCTTTCACGTACGGTGCCATCGCCCGCAAGTTGAGGTCGTGGACGATGAACAACCAGGGCGCGTCATCGACCAGGACGGCGTGCGCCTTCTGGAGGATCGCGTGCTGCTTCGGCTTGTCGAACTCAGCAGCCGCCTGGGCGAAGAGCTTGTCGAGTTCCCCATTGCTGTAGCCGGTGAGCGAGAGCTGGCTCTGGAACGGGCCGACGAACTGCGACGGGTCCATGAATGCCAGCGAGACGTTGTTCGCCTCCGCACCGCCCCAGTCCTTGGTGACGTACGACGTGATCAGGCTGTTCCACTCCTGGACATTGATGGTCAGGTCCACGCCGATTGCTTTGAGGTTCTGGGCGATGAAGTCGTTCATCTGCGGCGGCCACATTTGGCCGGAGCCGCTCGCGGACGTAATGACCGTCATCTTGAAGCCGTTCGGGTAGCCCGCCTGTTTGAGGAGGTCTTTCGCCTTGTTGGGGTCGTAGGAGTACGGCTTCACCTCGGTCCCGTACCAGGGATGCCCGGGGTAGACGTAGGCGAAGGCCGCTTTGCACACCCCATTCAGGAGGTCCTTACAGAGCGACTCCCGGTCAATGGCGTAGTTGAGCGCCTGGCGTACGAGCTTGTTGCCAATCGGGTCATTGGCTTCCTTCGTGAAGAAATCGAATTCCCACGGCCAGGCGTGCGGGTACTCCTTGAGGAAGACCTGGAAGCCGGAACCTTCGAGTGAGGCCCTGGATTCCGGTGGCGGTGTCTCAGCCCAGTCGACTTCCCCAGAACGGAGTGCGGCCAGGCGGGTGGACGGCTCCGGCATGGGCCGAAGGATGACTTCATCGACATTCGCCTTGTCGCCCCAGTAGTTCGGGTTCCTGGTCATCGTCATGGACTGTCCGGGCGTGAGGCTTTTGAACATGAATGCACCGCTGCCGACGGGCTGGGTAAGGAACTTGTCTCCGAGCTTCTTCACCTGCGCCGGGCTCGGAATGAGCACGTGCGCGATCTTCTCGAGCAGGAACGAGTCGGGCGCGGCCGTCGTGATCTGGAAGGTCATGGCTTCCGATGCTTTGTACCAGGCTATCCCCGCCGTCAGGCCGAAGCCGGCGATCCCGGACGCCACGGTCGTGTTGTAGAACTCGAAGTTCTTATTGAGGATCCGGTCGTAACCGAACTGGAGTGCCGCCGCATCGACCGGTGTCCCGTCGTGGAATGTCACTCCCGGCCGGATCTTGAAGGTCCAGGTGAGACGGTCGTCAGAGACCGACCAGGACTCCGCAAGGGCCGGCTTTGTCGTCGTGACATTGTCCACGCCGTTCTTCGGGTCCCAGTTCACGAGCCCGTCGTAGAGTTGGAAGCCGACGAACCGGTACCCTTCGTAGCCCTCGGTCGGTGCCGTGTCCGGCACAGGGATATTGGCGGCCGACATCCCGATGACGAGCGTCCCACCGCTCTTCGGCGAGCCGCCGGCGCCAGCGGTACCACCGCTGCTCGCCGTCGAACCGTCGTCAGTGTTGTCGCCGCTACACGCGGCGAATGCGAACAGGCCCACAACAGCCAGTCCCACGAGCGCGAGCAGGTGGCGGCGGGGCCGACGGGTAATCCCTCTGGTGATCCTCATGGTGCTCCTTGCCTTGGTAGTGTTAGACAGCGTCGTACGCCGCTCTGAAACAGCGCGCCCGGTGGCCGGCGAGGACACGCACGTTTGGCGGTAACTCCTCGCAACGCGCTTCCGCCCGCGGACAACGGGGGCGGAAGACGCACCCCTCGGGGATGCTTCGGCCGTCCGGTGGCGCCCCCCGGATGGCCGGCAGCCGGCCCTCTGTCTCCATCGTCACGTTCGAAGCGATCAAGGCCTCGGTGTACGGGTGCCGGGGATGTTCCAGCACTGCCAACGCCGGGCCGAACTCCACCACCTGGCCGGCGTACATCACGGCAACGTCGTCGGCCAGTTCGGCCGCCACCCCGACATCGTGGGTGACGACGACGAGTGCCGCACCGGAGTCGTTCACGAAGGCGCGGAGGATGTTGACGATTTGCGCTTGCACCGTGACATCGAGTGCCGATGTTGGTTCGTCGGCCAGCAAGAGGTCCGGCCTACAGGCGAGTGCGATGGCGATCATGATGCGTTGACACATGCCGCCGCTCATTTCGTGGGGGTAGGCCCCCATCCGCTCGGCCGGCGAAGGGATCCCGAGTTCGTCGAGGAGCTGGATCGCGGTCGCCTCGGCCGCGGCCCGGGACACCTTCCGGTGACGGCGAATCGTCTCCGTAATCTGGGACCCGACCGTGAAGATCGGGTCAAGGGCGGCCACCGGGTCCTGGTAGATCATCGCGATCCGGTCACCGCGAATCTCCCGCATCGTGCGTTCGGAGGCGTCCAGCAGCTCCCGGCCGTTGAAGTTGACCGAGCCCTCGAGCCGCGCCGCATTGCGCGGCAACACCCGCATGATGCTCTTCAACGTGAGGCTCTTCCCCGAACCGGACTCGCCCAGGATGGCGAGCACGCGGCCCGCCTCGGCATGGAAAGACACGCCCCGGAGAGGCCTGACCTTCCCCTGCCCCCCGCTGAACGTGAGGCCGAGATCCCGGACGGTGAGGACACGGCCCTGCCCGCTTTCGGACCGCGCCGGGCTCTGGTGGCGGGCGAGCCTGGGTGGAACAACAACATCTGTGGGCATCGATTCCTCCTGCACCAGTCGATGGCGATGGTTTGTGTCCCTGTTCGACTGTTCGCTGCATGATCCGCACCGGAAGTTACGGCGTGGTCACCAAAAACTTGCGCTGGAGTAAATTCGAAGTGAACAAGCCCAGGTGATGAGGGGACCAACTTCAGCAAACTGCACCCGGGGACAACAGGGCTTCACCCTGGCCCCAGGAGCGAGAAATTCACGAACTCGAAAGGCTCCCGTAATCGCGTCGCAATGTCTCTCGTCCACAGTGCGGGCATGTGGAAGCCGGTCTGCCGACGCTGACCGGCAGGAGTCCGGACATAGCAGCTTCTGCCTGACGAACTTCACGCGGAAGGTTGCTATGACGGATTCCACGAAAAATCAGTCCGTCAAAGGCAAGGAGTCATGCCGATACCTGACAGCGTTACGAAGAGATGAACCATGCGGCCGAGGAACGCAAGCCCATTCCGTTGCCGAATCCAGGCTGATGCTAGCCCCCTCTTGTAGTCCGCGGGGGCGGTTTCACGCCTGGCCACTCGGAGATTGGCGATGTCGAAATGTCCGTCCCAACCCTGAGTCTTGAGCCCCCGGACGCCGGTGCGCTGACCGTCGATCAGACCACCCTCGAGGTATGGTACGGACGCCGCCGCCTGCCGCTCACACCGATGGAGGCCCGTCTGTTGGCGGTGATGATGGAACGCCCCGGGGATGTCGTGCTCACCCAGTCGCTGGCGCGGGAACTTTGGCCCGGCCACGCCCTCCAGCCCGATGAGGCTGATCGGCGGCTGTACGTCCATGTAGCCCGGCTCCGGGGGAAGCTCCCATCAGCCTGGGCATACAAGATCGCGCGCATGCGGAAACGGGGCTACGTCCTCCTCACCAACCAGCCCGGTTAGGTGGTCCGGTCACGCTGCACGCGAAGCTGTGACGTCAGTGTGGTCCCGAGCGGCATCCGTGCCCTCTACGGCGATGGTTCCCCGCCCACCACGCCGACGCCACAGCTGACGCTCCCGGTCCGGTCGCACGTCGTCGCTCGATGGCTGACGCGAGTGCTGCACCGTTGAGTTCAGTCTTCACGGTCAGCTGTACTTGATACGCGGGTCGAGGTATGCATAGCTGATGTCCGCGGCGAGATTGATGATGAGCACCGCCGCCGCGATGTAAAGTACGACGCCCTGGACCACGTTGTAGTCGCGCAGCAACACCGACTCGACGAGCAGCCTTCCGACGCCCGGCATCGTGAAGATCTGCTCGACCACGACCTGACCGCCGATCAGGACGGTCGCCTGGAGCGCCACGAGGCTGAGGACCGGGATGGATGCATTCTTGAGGACGTGACGAAGCACCACACCGCGCTGGCTCAGGCCCTTTGCACGGGCGGTGCGGATGTAATCCATCGAGAGCACTTCGAGCACAACCGAGCGCGTCATGCGCATGACCACAGCGGCGGAAGCTGCCGCCAGCGCCAGCGCTGGCATGTAAAACTGCTCCAGGTTCTCCATGGGGTTATCCCAGATCGGCGTATAGCCGATCGGTGGCGCATAGCCCCACCAGAGTGACGGCAGCAGGAGCATCAGCGTCGCTAACCAGAACCCGGGGACCGCGAGTAGTAGGACATTCAGCACTCTGATCCCGTAATCGAGACCGCTGTTTCGCTTTAACGCGGAGAGAATGCCGGACGGGACACCGAGCAGGATCGTCACGAACATCCCAAACAACACCAGCTCGACGGTGACTGGCAGCCGCTTCTGAATCTGCTCCGTGACGGGTGAGCGGAACAGGTAGGAGTCGCCCATATCTCCACGCGTGACGTTGCCGACCCAGGTCAGGTACTGCACGGCCAACGGTTCATCAAGGTTGAGCTCGTCCCGGACAGCGGCGATGGACTCGGGTTCCGCGTCGGGGCCGAGCCGCGCCGCCGCCGGGTCACCGGGCAGGCTTCGCATGACGGCAAAAATGACGATCGACAGCCCGAAGAGGAGCGGGATCAAGAGCAGGAGCCGGCGCACAATGTAGTTCAGCACCTACACGTCCCTCCGCATCATGTCCCGTTGCAGGCGGGGGTCCAGGATGTCGCGCATCGCATCGCCGAGGAAGTTCAACCCGAGCACTGTCAGGGTGAGCGCGCACCCGGGGAAGATTGCCATCCAGGGAGCGAGTTCGAAATATGTCCTGGCGTTACCGGAGAGGTCTGCGCCCCACGACGCCGTGGGCGGCGGCACGCCGACGCCGAGGAAGCTGAGGCTCGCTTCGGAGAGGACCGCGACGGACAGAAGCGTGGTACCGAGGACGACGATCGGCGCGCTCACGTTCGGGAGAATATGGAACAGCATGATCCGCCCTTCGCCCGCACCGACGGCCCTGGCCGCGAGCACGTAGTCACGGGAGCGCTCCGAGAGCACTGATCCGCGGACCACCCGCGAGACCGCCGGTGTGATGGCGATGCCCAGGACCATGACGCTCTTCCAGAGGCCCTGACCGGACACGGCGGCAATGAAGATCGCGAGGATGATGAGCGGAAAGGCGAGGAGGACGTCCGTCACCCGTTGCAGGACCGCCTCCACCCATCCGCCGAGGTACCCTGACACCAGGCCGAGTACCGTGCCGGCGCAAACGCCGATGATGACGCTGCCGAAACCGACCGTGAGGCTTATGCGGCCTCCATAAATCACGCGGCTCAAGACATCGCGCCCCAGGAGGTCGGTCCCGAACGGGTGCGCCGCTGATGGGCCCGTGAGCGAACTGAACGAACTGTCCTGGGCGCCGTGCGGAGCGAAGACGTTGGCGCCAATCGCAGCGGCGCTCACCAGCAGCAGGATAAGAAGCCCAATCGCGCCCAGTGGGTTTCTGCGCAGAAGAAGGATCCCTGTGGAGAACGGCCCCCCCATCCGGGACCGTGCCGGCCGCAACATCCGTCCCGGCCGCGCCTCGATCTGCTGCATGCCTTCACCCTCGGCGCGCGTCGTTCGAATCCCGGCGACCAACCGCTGAGCGGCCGGCCGGTTGGGCCGGCGTTTGAGCGGTAGTGCCACGGCGCGATACAGCGGGGACGCTACGCTCAGACCGAGAAGTTGGCAATCGGTCGATAGCAGGTATAGGCCTTGTGTTGGTTCGAAATCCTGCGGAGGAGATGGAGCTGTGTGAGGCGGCGTTCCAAGCAAGCGGAGGTGCAGAGCGCCCCGCCCGCGGCGTCAGGCCTTGAGCAGATGCTTGTCGAACCACCCACGAGCGATTTCGGTGGCCCCGGAAGACGGCTTGTAGATGTCAAGGTGCTCAAGCCCAGGAAGCACCCGGTACTCCGCTGGCGCCCGGCCATGCTCCCCGATGGCCGCGGCCAGGCGTTCGCCATGTTCGCGGATATCCCAGATCCACTCCTTCTCGGCGTCGATGACGAGCACCGGCACGTCTACCCGGTCAGCCCAGGCGATCGGGCCGAAGAACCGGACATCCGGATTGACCCGATAGGCTTGCTGTCCCTCAGGCCGATAGGCCGGCGCCGACGCTGGCCGGTCGCGGAGGTCGATCGCGACCGGCCCCGGTTCGCGTTCGCCGCGGGCACGTTGGATGGCAGCCTCGTGCATCTGTTCCTCGGACCACATCGGGAAGAAATGGTTTCGTTCGGACGGCTCACCGCGATAGTCGTACGCGCCCGCATGGCCAACGACACACTTCACGCGCGCATCGTTGGCCGCCACGTAGACGACCATCCCGCCACCGAGGCTCCAGCCCGCGAGGCCGATCCGGTCCCGGTCCACTCCGGCTTCACCTTCGATGAAATCGATGGCGTGCCGGATGTCGAGCGCCCAATCGAGGGGGTCGAACACCTCCCGGATAATGGCAGCGGGGCTGGCCGACTTCGTTGCCCCGCCTGCGAGCTCTTCAGCGACGAACGGTACGCCGTCGCTGGCGCCCCAACCACGGTAGTCGAATGCGAGGACGAAATACCCGGCCGCCGCCATCGCCTGGGGAAACCCGGTCTCGGCAAGGCTGTGTTTGAGCGGATGCGCCCAACCGTGGCAGCAGACGATGGCGGGCCTCAGCTTCCCGTCGAGATGGCCAGCCGGTCGGTAGAGGTCGCCCTTCATCCGGGTGCCGTTGCTCCAGATCGTGACCTCGTCCATCGCAGCCCCCCGTTCCCTTACCGCGCGGTCGCGGTTTCCGCCACCGTCCGGCCGTAGGCCTGGAAGGTGGGGATGTTGGCGTCCGCGAGCGGCTGCATCCACTGCTTCCGCGCGAACGCCTTCTCGATGTAGGGCGCGAGCTCCTGCTGCTTACGCGCCTGGCGGGCCGCCTCTTCGGCGCGGAACTCCGGCATGATCTCTGCCGCGAACAGTTCCAGCGAAGAGCAAATGTCGGTGTGTTTGTTCTTGCCACCCTGTTGAATGAAGACCATCTGATCGACGCCAATGTCCGCGAACTCGCGTAGCGTCTGACGTACCTGTGCCGGGGTCCCGATAGCGCCGCGGTTACCGCTGACGCCCCCGCCGCTATCCGGGCTGCCAACGTCCTGGACGACATCGCCAGCGATCATCGCGTCGCGGTTCGCCAGGTAGGCCGCCCAGATGTCACTGCGGCCCGGCTTGTGTTCGCCGGCTGCGTAGAAATGGCCGAGTGCGAACTGGAAGAAACGCAGGCCATCGATGCCCCGGTCGAGCGCCACCTGTTCGTCGTGGTTGACCGAAAACCCGCAAACGAGGGCGACATTGGGATTGACCGTGTGGCCAATCGGCACGCACTCGTTCTTGAACGTCTCGTAGTAGTCGTCCACCCACTTCTTCGCCTCAACGGCGTCGATGAAGGTGAACGTGAGCGCGCCGATGCCCAGTTTCGCAGCCTGGTGGATGGTTTCGCGGTTCGAACAGGCCACCCAGAGTGGCGGGTGCGGCTTCTGCACCGGTTTCGGCACGATGTTCCGGGCTGGCATCGAGAAGTACTTGCCCTGGTAGCCGGGATAGGGGTCCATGGCGAGCATGTTCGCCACCTGTTCGGTCGTCTCCAGCCACATCGCCCGCTTCTCCTCGGGGCTGATCCCGAAGCCTTCCAGCTCCGCCCGCGAGGCCGATTCACCCGTGCCGAAATCGACCCGTCCGTGCGAGACCAGGTCGAGTGTGGCGATCTCCTCGGCCACCCGCGCCGGCGCGTTGTAGCCGGGCGGCATGAGCTTGATCCCGTGCCCGAGCCGGATGTTCTTCGTCCGCTGGCTCGCGGCCGCGAGAAACACCTCTGGGCAGGACGAGTGCGAATACTCTTCCAGGAAGTGGTGTTCGACTTCCCATGCGTAGTCGAAGCCGAGACGGTCCGCCAACTCGACCTGATCGAGCGCTTCGTGGAAGAGCTGCTCTTCGCCGCCCTCGAGCCACGGGCGGGGATACTGGTGTTCATAGAAGATCCCGAATTTCACCGCATCTCTCCTCTCGATGAAACGGTCGCCGGGCGAACCTCAGGCCCGCGCCGCACGGATGGGCAGTTGATGTA
Source organism: Dehalococcoidia bacterium (assembly GCA_046154545.1). GTDB lineage: Bacteria > Chloroflexota > Dehalococcoidia > Tepidiformales > Tepidiformaceae > JBJXGC01. The sequence continues at coordinate 19,577 of JBJXGC010000190.1, forward strand.
ACCCCCGCAGGGCAAACGAGGACGCGTAGGTGAGCGTTGAATCCGGCACGGACAGCGCGAACATCGGGGCGCGTTCGAGGAGCGCTTCGAACGCGAGGCGCGCTTCGAGCCGGGCCAGTGGCGCACCGATGCAAAAGTGGAGCCCGGTGCCGAATCCGAGGTGCTCGTCCTCTTTGCGGTCGAACAGCAGGGCAGCAGGCTGGTCGAATTGACGCGGGTCACGGTTTGCCGCGGCGACGACGACCGCCACGGTATCGCCCTCCTGGAGCTCGACGCCATGTATCGTGCGCGGCGCCGTGACGCGCCGGAACGTGGACTGCACAGGCCCATCGAAGCGCACAAACTCCTCGATGGCGGCGGGCAGCAACCCGGGATTGCGGACCAGCTCGGCCTGCTTTTCCGGCAACCGTGCCATCGCCAAAGCGCCGTTGCCAATGAGGTTTGTCGTCGTTTCGTTCCCGGCCAGGAGGAGCAGGACAAGGAAGGAAAGCAGCTCCTCTTCCGAGAGGACATCGCCGTCTTCGGCGGCGACCACCAGCTTGGCCACCAATCCTTCCTCCCGGCCGCGACCGGCCCGGGCTTCGGCGATCGCATGCTCCAGGTACGCCCGCAATTGCCGGGAGCTCTCCGCCAGCCGCGCCACCTCTTCGGGCGGGGTCGCGGGACCGATGAACATGATCTCGTTGTCCGACCATGTCTTGAACCGCTCAAAGTCCTCTCGTGGGATTCCGAGGAGGTCCGCGATGACCATCGTTGGGAGTGGGGAAGCGAGGTCCCTGATGATGTCCAGTTCACCGTCGTGGAGGCGCTCGTCAAGCAGATGCTTGACGATTTCGCGAACCCGCGGCTCCAGCGCCGCGACCGTCCGCGGGGTGAAGTCACGGCTCACAAGGTGCCGCAGACGCGTGTGAGTGGGCGGGTCCGAGCCAAGGATGTTGGCGCCCGGACCAAAAGCGCGTTCGGCCCTCACGCCCGACTGCATCCGGACGGAGGAGAACGCCTCGTGCTCGCGAAGAATAGCGCGGCAGTCGCTGAATCGTGTGATGAGGTGGGCACCGAACGGCGCGAGGAATGGCGCCACCTCGCCCTCTCGCATCGCCTCGTACCACGGGTACGGGTTCGCGATGGTCGCCGGGTTGAAGGGCTCGAACGCCGCCGCACTGACGGCAATGGTCTGGGTCATGGCACTTCCTACCTCAACGCCGTTCGTCCTGGCGGCCGAGCGTTCCCGGCAGCAGTGGGGTTCGCAACCGCCCGTGAAGGCACTTCATGCATCCGCCGCCGTGGCGGAGAGCGTAACCGTCTTGGGCTCGGCGTCAATGGGTCAAATTGACACGGCCTATGTGATTGGATAGCGTGGCGGCCGTCAAGGCTTGGAGGAACGAGAATGAGCAGCGATAACAGCGGTACTCCCCGTCATACGCGGCCCTGGAGCCGCCGCTCCGTGATCCGGGCCGCCGGCCTCGGTCTGCCCGCCATCGCGGCCGCTTCCCTGGTTGGTTGCGGTGATGACGACGCCGACTCGGGCAGCGCTACGCCTGGGACGACGCCCGCGGCGGGAGCCTCGCCAACCCAGGTGACGAGCACGAGTGGCATTTCGAGTGCGAAGCCGGGCGATCGGATCGTCCTCTCGGAAACGACCTACTTCACGACGACCGGGCAGAAGGCCGGTGGCACGTTCCGTCACAATTCGCAGTACGCTGGTTTCACGGCCGAACCGAACCAGGCCTACCAGGGCGACTACATCATGAACCGCCTCGCGTACAACGGACTGTACAGCGTCCAGTGGCCGTCCTATGCAACGATCATGTACCTCGCGAAGAGCATCGAGGAGCCTGACCCGCTCAGCTGGACCGTGAAGCTTCGTGACAACGTCAAGTTCCACAACAAGCCTCCGGTCAATGGCCGCGCGCTCACCGCTGAAGACGTGGTTTACAGTTTCGAACGGCTGCGCGCCGACAAGACCAGTACGTTCAACAATACCTACGCGTTCCTGGACACGGTGGTTGCTGTAGATACCACGACACTGAAGTTCACCTCCAAGTTCCCCTATTCGTCGAAATTCGACGTGCTCCCGCTCTCAATCGTTCCCAAAGGTGCAATTGAGGTACTTGGCGACTTCAACAAGCGGGGGATCGGCACCGGGCCGTATATGTACGACAGCGACTACGACCCAACTGGAGTGACCAATTTCGTCCGCAACCCGGATTTCTGGCTGAAGGGCCGGCCGTTCCCGGACAAGGTCGAGTTCCGCCACTTCGTTGACCAGGCAGCGCAGGTCTCGGCCTTCCGCTCGAACCAGATCGACTTGCTCGGCCGAGCGCTCCAGAAGCCCGTTGCCGAATCGTTGACGTCGTCCGACGGCGTCATTTCGAAGGAGCCGTTCCTGGGCATCCCCTACCTCGGGATCCCCATGGACAAAGCGCCCTACACGGACATCCGCGTGCGCCAGGCGATCAGCCTCGCGATCGACCGCAAGGAGCTTGTTAGCAAGCTCGACTTCGGCGATGGCGCCGCTTGTGGACCATGTGGCTGGGGCCTCGGCGTCTGGGCGCTCCCTCAGAAAGAGATCGACGACTTCTACAAGGTCGAGAGTTACGAGGCGAACCTGGCCGAGGCGAAGAAGATCCTCGAGGCGGTTGGCGTCTCCAGCCTTCCCGCGATGGAGATCATCGCGCCGTCCGACCTTCCCATCTTCGCCAGTGGCGCGCCGCTGATCGCGAACATGATGCGCAAGGCCGGGTTCAACGTGAAGGAGAACCTGAAGCCCTTGACGACGGTGGTCCGCGAACATCTCATCACTCGCAACTTCGACCTCATCTTCATGCAGACCGGGACGCAGGAAGACCCGTGGGCGCATCTCTCGCCGCACGGTACGAGGGGCACCGTCACGGGTGCCAGTGGCCGCTACGCAGCCAGTACACCGGCCGTCGATGCCGCCCTCAACGGGATGCAGGCCGCGACGAAGTTCGAGGACCGGGTCGCCAAGGCGCACGAGGCCCAGCGGCTGATCCTTAAAACGTACGGAGCTCAGATGCACCTCTGGGAAGCGAACGCCTACTTCGTCGCCAAGAAAGGCCTCAAGGATTACCGCGTCAGCGGCGCCCTCAGCGCCTATGACCAGTACGACTTCTGGCTGAGTGCGTAGCCTGATCCGGTCCGCACCCGTTCGGGGCAACACCGTCGCCCGCGTGGCGTCGATGCGCAGCGCGGGCATTCGTGGCGCCCCGGGGGGCGCACGCTCGGCCATCCCACGGCCGAAGCAGGGAGGCGGGAAGAACGCTCAACGCGCCGAGTAATCCCTCGCACCGATGCGTGCAAGAAGGAGACACTGGCCGCGGGGCGCGAGACGGCTCCCGCACCTCGCCCTACGCTGACTCTGCCTACGCGCGGGTGGCGCCCACCGGCACGCGCGCTTCAGCCGGCCCGTCCGGCTCCATGGAGAAGTTCGGGAGGGTGGTGAGCCCAGGCCGCGCCGGTTCGGCGAAGACCGGCATCACTTCACGCGCGAATCGCCGCAGTGACTCCAGGATCTTCTTGTGCGGGATCACCTGGTCGAAGTTGATGAGGAAGACCATGCGATCAACGCCGATCTCTTCCCAGAGGCGGATGGCGGCGATAACCGACTCGGGGTCGCCGATCGGTGTGCCTTGCTGCACCGGGCCGGCTACGTCGCCCGGGCGGTTGCGTAGCTGAATGGCGCTCGCCTGGGCGCCGTAAGCAGGCGTGGGGTAGACGGCGCCGACGCCCGTGAGGTGCGCGGCCGCGTTCATGAAGGCCATTGCGCCCATGCCGCCGACCCGCTGGGCCTCTTCGTTGGATTCGCCGCAGTACATCCAGCCGACGCCGTTCACGGCGTTGTTGACGAACTTCCCGACGGGCTCGCAGTCCTGGATGATCCGGCGGTAGTCGCGCACGCGTTGGGCGTACTCGTCCGGGGTGCCGAGGGAGACGCCCAGCAGCCCCATCCCCCTCTCCGCCGCCTGGATTGCCGTCTCCGGGCTTGAGACGGCCACCCACATTGGGGGATGCGGTTTCTGAACGGGCTTCGGCAAGACGGCCCGGGCGGGCATGTCGAAGTACTTGCCGTGCCATTCGAAGCGCTCCTCCGTCCACATCCGGGGGATGGCGCGGATGACCTCGTCCCACATCTCCTTGGTGTCGTCCGGGCGCACGCCGAAACCGCCAAGCTCCGTCCAGGTGGCAGCCCGGCCGGTACCGAATTCGAGCCTCCCGTTGGAGATGATGTCGAGCGCCGCCGCCCGTTCTGCGACCCGTGCCGGGTGGTTCACCGGCGGCAGGCAGAGCGCGATGCCCTGGCAGATGTGGATGTTCTTCGTCTGAGCGGCAGCAGCGGCGAGAAACACCTCAGGGGCCGAGGAGTGGCTGTACTCCTCGAGGAAGTGGTGCTCCACCTCCCACACCTGGTCAAAACCAAGCTCGTCGGCGAGGCAGATCTGTTCGAGCGCCTGGTGGTAGGCGCGCCACTCGGAGATTTCGGTCCAGGGCCGGGCCACGGAGTGTTCGTAGAAGATGCCGAATTTCACTTGCTTCGTCCTTCCGGGGCGGCGCCCTTTGACAGCGCCGGACGGCGGGATTATACAGTGCGCCGGGGCGGATCGGAGGCACAGCTTGAGCGATGTCACGATCGTCACCGACGCCTCGGCGGACCTCCCCGCCGAAGTCGCCGAGGGCTTGGGCGTCCTGGTCGCGCCGATCGGCTACGAAGTCGGCGGGCGTCACCTCCTGAACACCGATCAAACGCCCGGCCAGCTCTACGACGCCATCGAGGCGTCCGGGCCCGCGCAGGTCAGCGGCGTCAGCGCCGAAGCCTTCGAAGGCGCCTTTCGCGCCGCCGCACAGCGGACGAAGCACATCATCTGCATCTGTCAGTCCATCGGTTCCAGCCACACACGCGTCTCGGCCGAGGTCGCCGCCCGCAACGCCACCGCGGACACGGGCGTAGCGGTGAAGATCGTGAGTCCTGGCCGCGGCGGCCCCGGCCTCGCGGCGATCGTCCTGGCGGCGGCACGCTGCCTCGCGGATGCCGGTCCCGGCGAAGCGCTTGCCGTGGTGGAGCGCCTTTCCGGCGCCGCGGACGCGCTCATCGTCGCCGGCGGGCTGGAACAGCTCGAGCGGGCGGGACAGCTCGCGCTGTTACGCGCGCAGTCCACCCACGGATCCCTGGATGACGGCGTGAGCGTCTTTCGCGTGCGCGGTAACCTCAGCGTCTGGGGCGTACACCCGGACGCCGAAGCGGCCGAGCGCGCGGTCGTGGCCCGCGCGGAGGAGCTCAGCGGCGGCCGCGCCGCGTATGCAGTGGTGACGCACGCCCTCGCGCCCGCGGCCGCTGAGCGGCTGGCGGCGGCCGTTCGGGCAAGGCTCGAGGTCCGCGAAGTCATCATCACGCAGATCGGTCCCGCCCTGGCCTGCCTCCTTGGCAGGGGGAGCTATGGGCTCGGCGTCTGTGCCGCCAGCGAAGGCTAATCCGCCCCAGATAGAGGAGGGACAACTCATGCCGCAACCCGGACGACTCACCGCCGACCATCTTCCCGTGCTCACTTCCACCAGCGGCGCGCCTGCAGCCCCGTGGCAGCTTGCGGACGCTCTCGTGCAGATGATCACGTTCGAAGTTGATGTCGATGCCGCTCTCGACCTCCTGCCCTCGCTAGTCGCGCGACCGGCACCGCCGTATGCACGGGTCATGGTCACCTCGTACCCGGACTCACCGGTGGGACCGTACTGCGAAGCGCAATTGCTGCTTTCCTGCCGCTATCGGATGTTGCCGCGCCAGTACCTGGCCGGCTCCATTGTGAACTCCGAAGCGGCGCGGGTGGCGGCCGCCGCGAACTGGCAATACGCCAGCGACCTTGGTGACGTTTCGTTGGTGCGCGAAGGAGAGGGATTCGTTGCCGTGATTGGGAGGGGGCCCCTGCGCATCCGGGTCGTATCAGCCGCGCCCGCCGTCACCAGCCCGGCGGTTATCCGTTACGACCCGACGGTCGTCTATCGACCGGCCGGAGACGGCACGGCGCTTTTCACGGTGTCGGCCGAGCCTGCGGCCGTGCACGAGGCCTGGCTCGCTCCGAGCAGCACGATCACCTACGAGTCCGGGGACCGTGCTGACCCCTGGATGCGCCTGCGTTCGAAGAACCCCATCACCGCGACGGTCGCGCGGGAGGACCGCCTGCTCCCCGAGCCGAAGGAGGCATGAGCAAGGGAGGTTGCGCTCGTGGTGTAAGGGGTGGATGGTCGGGGCGCCGCATCGACGCGGCCGGCCCAGACGGTTAGCCTGCGGCAATTGGATTTCGTGGAACTCGTCCGCCGGTGCCGGTGCGCAGCCTCGACGTAGAACGCGACCCGGCCCTCTTCCATGAGGAGAGTGAGTCAACTAACCCACGAATGGCCACCTTCGGAGCGCTCGAGGCAGGCGCCCGGCGACGAAAAGGTCGATGCCATAGAAGCGTCCCGCAGCAAGGAAACAGAGCGCAAACAATGGCAACCATTCGATTGGGCCTTCCCACGCCCAGAGCGAGCGGTCTCCATATCTCCCCCAGTTAGCGAACCAGATGTGAAACAGGCTGAGGAACCCGATGAGGGCAGCGGCGCTTGAGAAGGCGCCAACCACCAGGAGCAAACCCACACCGATTTCCGTCGCCACGAGAAGCGGCCCGAAAAGACCAAAGTTCTCCAGGATCACGTCATCCACGAACTCCTTGTAGAAGCGCACCGGATGCCCGTTTGTGTCCGAGGCGAGGCTGTTTCTGGCTCCGTCGTAGCTAATCAGAAAACCAGGAAATGGCGCGTAGTCCAGGTCCTCGAATCCGGGGAGCTTGGCGATGCCATTGGCGAGGAAGAGAAGACCGAACGTCACCCGGAGCACCATGATCGCCAGGGGAAACGTCCGTTGTTGCCAGGCAGGAAGGCCGGCGCCGACGGCGCCCGGGATCGACGTCTCCATTAGAAATCCACCATCAGCAAACTAAGCACTCTTCGGACGCCGCCGGCGCCCGCTATACCTTCACTGATTCAGTGGCCGAGTTGGGAGAGGTCGGTACTCTCCACTTCAAGAACCAGGTCATACGGCCCGGTCACGATCTCAGCGCGGATCACCCGCGAGCCTTCCAGTTGGATAGCAGGGAGGGATTCCTTGAGTTCTTGCACTCGGGTTTGGTCTGCTTCGACAAGCACATAGGCACGTACCGACATCGCTGTTCTCCTCGGGGCTGGCGTTCTGGCTCCGCACGGAAGCCGGGTTCATCCTCACCGGAAAGGCCGGGGAAGAGCCCCGGACTTCAGCACGGTGTGATAAAGGGTGTGGAGTTCGCCCAGGGCGCGGGCGAAGGGGAAGATCCGCCGCGAAACGAGGAGGTCGTCTTCGCAGGCGAGCGGATGCCAGAACACACCATCCCGGCAAACCGTGACCTCGGGTTCAAGGGTCGCGGCCGAAACGTCCATGCCTCGCTCGGAATATCCACGGCGTGCGAGCGGGCGAATGAAGTGCTGCTCCGGGTCGACCCCAAGGCTCGCAACAAACTGTTGAGTCTCATCGCCAAGGCCGCCGTTGTGATCGGTCTCGGTGGTACTCGCCGAAACGGAGAAACCGAGACCCACCAACTGCCGGATCCCGGCCACTGCTTTCTCCCAGCTTCCCGCCCCTCGGACAGCGTCGTGCGCGATCGCGTTGGGTCCGTCGATGCTGACCTGGAAGCGGACAGGTACCCCGGCCAATGACTCCAGCGCGGTGAGCCGCGAGCCGCGAAAAAGCATTGCGTTCGTGAGGACGGTGGTCGAGACGCGTTCGGCGGAAACGCGGATTCTGTCCGCAATATCCGGGAGCAGGAAGGGCTCGCCGCCGGTGAGGTAAACTTCCGTGATGCCGCACCCCACGGCCTCCTCAATCAGCCGTCTATGGTCCGGTAGCGATAGTGAGCGGCGCTCGACACGAGGCCCGGAACGGGCGCAGCAATAGCTGCACTGAAGGTTGCAGTCGAAGTTGGTGTACACCCAAAGCCTTGGAGCGAGGCGAACGTCACACGATGAGCTGGCCATCACGGGCGACGGTACGGCACGTTGCCGGGCGAACTGGTTACGAAAGGCTTACGAGTTCGCCGCCACTGGCACGGGAAGTGCGAACGTCACACGGGTGCCAAGCGCCCCAGTCTCATCGATCCAGATACGCCCACCATGAGCCTCGACAATGCCCTTCGAGATGCTCAGCCCGAGGCCGCTTCCGCCGCCCGCACGGCTGCGTGACTTGTCGGCTCGATAGAACGTCTCGAAGACATGAGGCACGTCCGCCGCCGGGATGCCACCGCCGGAATCCCTCACTGAGACGAGAATTTCGGACCCGGCGGACAAGGTGGAAACGAGCACGCTGCCATCGGCTGGTGTATGCCGGATGGCGTTTTGAAGAAGGTTGGCAAGCACACGGGTTAGGCGCTCAGGGTCGGCGAACAGGGTTGCGTCCGTACCGGGTTGGAACGAGACGGCAACCCTGGCCTGCTCGGCCATTGGCGAGACCCCGGCGACGGCGCTAGCGACCACACTATCGAGCTGCGTTTGCTCGAGTCGAAGCTGGAGCGCACCGCTCTCGATCCTGGCCAATTCGAACAAGTCATCGATCAGGAGCGACAGCCTCCTGATATCGGCCGTCATGGTGGACAGGTATCTGGCGGTAGTTTGTTGGTCAGAAACCACGCCATCAGAAAGCGCGTCTACCATTACCCGAATGTTGGAGAGGGGCGTTCGAAGGTCATGGGAGATGGCCGCGAAGAGTTCTCGCCGGGACCGTTCGAGCGCCGCGCGATTCGCGTCGGCTTCCTGCAGGCGCGCGGCCATTGAATCGAATGTACGGGCGAGCCGGGCGAGGTCATCGCTTCCTTCCAGGTTCGCGCGGGCGGAGAGGTCGCCGTTCGCCAACAGTTCGGCGGAGTGTTCAATTCGGGCGATTCGCTGCCCCAGCGCTCGGCCCATGGCCATCGCCGGGACCGAGGCTGCGGCGAGTGCGTAGCCACAAAGGACCAGCAGCATCCGGAGGTCATGGGTGGAAATGAACATCATCGAAGCGGCGATGGCCATGTTGGCGACGAAGACGGCGATCCCGAGACCAGTAAAGATGAGGATTCGGGCGCCGAGGCCGAACGGTCGGGACCACCGCTGCACGATCCAGGCGGCGACGAGACCGAGGGCGCCGGTTAGCGCGAGGGTAGAGACAAGGGCGGGCAGGTCGCTCCTGGGGGTGGCAGCGAAGCTGCTCGCGAAGAAGCCGGCGACCAGCGCGGCCCCCAGAATACACCCGAAAGAAGCCGCGGTTACTGCAAGACCGCGAGTGTTCACGCGTCCCATCGGTACCCGGCCCCCCAAACCGTCTTCAAGTGTTCAGGCCGTTCCGGAACCGGCTCGATTTTCGTGCGCAGCCGGCGAACGTGGACGGTAACTGTGCTTTCATCGCCTGCCCATTCGAAATGCCAGACCTGCTCGATCAGCTGAAGACGGCTGAAGACGCGGCCGGGGTGGGTCATCAGGAACCAGAGAAGGTCAAACTCCCGAGCCGTCAGACTGAGTTCGGCACCGTCCAAGATGGCCTGGCGGGTGTCGTGATTGACTTCCAGACGGCCACAGACGCGCAAGCCTCCCTCGAACTCGGCGGCATCGAATGAGCGTTTGAGAATCGCCCGCACTCGCGCCACCAGTTCGCGCGGACTGAACGGCTTGGCGAGGTAATCGTCCGCTCCCATTTCGAATCCTGCGATGCGGTCCATTTCGTCACCGCGAGCGGTCAACATGATGATGGGGACGCTATCCGACTGCCGAATTCTCCGGCAAACCTCCATGCCACCGACCTTCGGCAGCATGAGATCCAGTACCACCAGGTGAGGCTGGAAATCGCGGAACGCGGACAAGCCAAGTTCGCCATCAGCCGCGGTTACGACGTCGAAGCCTTCACGCGACAGGTAGCGCTCCACAACTTCGAGCACCATTGGCTCGTCTTCTACAACAAGTACTCGCGCGCCGTTCAATTTCCACGTCGCCTGTTCCGGCTCAGTCCGGAGCCAAGGGCTATGCCGAGCACCAGGCACACCAGGATGGCTGGCCACGCAAGTAGCCAGGTGCTGACTAAAACACCGCGACTGGACGGGCCGTGGGAGAACAACCAGGCTGAATAGGCAGTGAGCAAGACCAGTGCTGCGAATGTCCCGGCGGCGCCGCCGAGTGTCGGCGGGCTAAGACTCTTCACGAATACTCTCCCCAGAACGAACAGGATGCGGCACCCCGCGCGGAAGGAGCCGGAAAGGGTCCCGCTCACTTTTGACTGTCCCCCGAAGCGATGACGGTAGCCGGTCGGGACTTCGGCTATGGTCATCTGCTTGCTTGCGGCGACGGCGAGCAGTTCCACGGTCCAACCATAGGTCATTTCCGAGGGGCCGATTTCAGAGAGTGCGCTGCGACGAATCGCTTTGAGGGGCGAGAGGTCCCTCAAGCGTCGTCCGGACCACAAGCCAATGAGCGTGCCGCTCAACCAGTTCCCGAAGCGGGCCGGCCGGGTGATCGCGCCAGCTTCGACCGTGTTACCCGTGCGCACGCCAAGCGCGATGGCTGCGCCCGCTTCGATTTCCGCGAGGAGCGAGGGGATGTCCGCGGGACAGTCGCTCCCGTCGGCGTCCATGAACACGAAGACGTCGCAGTCGCCGGCAGCGGCTACTCCCGTCATACAGGCGCGGCCGTACCCGGCCACCGGCTCCGGGATCACCGTGGCCCCTGCGGAGATTGCACGCTCGGCGGTGGCGTCGGTGCTGCCGTTGTCGACAACGATGACCGTCCCGTGGAAGTAGGCCATCGCCTCCCGAATGACGGCTTCGATGCAGTCTTCTTCGTTACGCGCGGGCAAGATCAGCGCAACCTTCATGGGACCCTCCTGAAGACTTCGACGCCGTCCCTGGAGTACACCAACTCGAGCGTCGAACGAACGGTCTCCAGCTCGCTTTCGAACCCCGCGGCCAGAGACTGGGAACTGCGGAAGCCGTACCGATCGATGACGATCCAGCCGGCCCGGGCTGCGTGTGCGGGGAATTCGTGTGCCTGGCGCCGCTGGGAAAGGCGGGGAAGTAGCCCCGACTGTGCTGAAACGGAAACGTCTTCATCCGCTGGTAGGAGGGCGAGCGCCTCTGACACGGCAGCGCGATGGGCTGGCGACGGGGGTGTCCCGTTCGCTGACGCAAGGGGATTCATGAAAACGAGTGCAACGAGGGTGGGACCGGCCAGGGCGGCCGCGACCAGCGATGGGCGGACGCGGATTGCGAGGGCTTGAGCTCCAACGACGCCGAGGATGATGAGCGCCGGGACCAGTTCGGCCGCGTAATGCAACTGGAGGTGACGTTGCTGAGGGTGGTTCGAGAGGAGCGCCAGGCCAAGTCCCGGAACGACCCAAAAGAGACTCCGGGGACGGCGGAAGGCGCAAACCGAAGTCGCGGCCAGAAAGAGCGCAACCGTCCACAGTTGCTCGGAATGGAACGCGACTCGGGCCGCACGGGCGGGCGCGAGGACGAAATCACGCGCCAACCCTGCGTCGAGACCGCCGGGCAAGAGATACCCATACCGCTCAACGAGGTCGCTGCTTTCGCCACCGCGGATGACAGGCATGACGACGAGGACGACTAGCAGGGCGTAGCCGGCAGCCGCGCCGCCAGTCAGCTTGGCTTCGGTTTTCAGGCCCCGAGACCACATAAAGCCCGCCAGTAGGAGAGCCAGGAAGACCGTGTCTTCTTTGAAAAGGAGGACCGCGAGCGCGGCGATGACTGCCATTCGCCGCCGCTCCGCCACGACGGCCCATGCTGCGACGAAGGCCGGGAAGGCGGCCATTACCTCCGGATGAAAGTCGAACGCAATCGACTGGTGCAGGTAGGGGTTGGAGAGGTATGCGACCACCGCGGCACAAGCGATGGCCGGCCGATCGGTGAGGCGGCGTGCAAAGAAGAAGAGAGGAGCAGCCGCGGCGACCGCAACTACTGCCTGGGAAAGCGTCAGGAAGTACGGGCCGGCGCCAAGCCAGTAGGCGGGCAGAAAGGCGAGAAGAATCGGCTCGAAATGCTGGCCGGCGAAGTTGTACGAGACGAACGATGTCTCGAACAGCCGTCCTCGAGAAGTGTTGAAAATGATTTGGTCGAAGAACGCGAGATCGAAGGCGTTCGTCTCGAAGGATTGCCAGCGCCGCGAGGCGACCTGAGTGAACGCGAAAAGGGCGACCGCCATGGCCGAAACTGCCCCAGCGAACCAGCCGGCATCCCCCCGGGAAACGGTCAGAGCGCCCAGGCCGAACCGCAACCGCGGCACGCTTCGGGTGGCCTCTCCGACTGCATGTCCGCTCGCCACGCCTCGTACTTGTCGCCGTTCCATATCTCCTCCAGGCTCATTCGGCCGGTGTTGCCCAGGATCAGTGAGCGGTAGGGCGCATCGGTGAATGGCGCAATACAGCAGGGCAGCACGTTGCCGTTCGCGGTGATGTACATCAGCGACGTCGGGCGGCGACAAGCGCTCCATGGCCGCTCTGCGAATTCCGGCGCGCGTTCCGCCGGGAGAGCCTCGCTGGACGCTCGCAGCACCACTCCCAGGTCGTCGGCGACACGCTCCGCATCGCGCAATCCCTCAAGCTCGGCCTCTCCCATCTGACCGTAGAGGGCTTCCTCTGCCCGGGCGAGGTTTCGTCCGGAAAAGACCAACCGCTGAATGTACACCTCCGAAATCCCGGAGGCGGCGGCGAGGCGGACCAGATCCGGCAGTTCGCGAATGTTCGACTTGAGACCCGTCATCCAGAGCGATAGGCGCGGCGTTTGCGCGCCGAGCCGGGCGCGGGTAGCGGCGAGTGATTTTGCGTTAGCAATCACGCGCGAGAACATGTCGGCACCGCGGACGAGGCGGTAGGTCTCCGGAGTCGCTGCATCAACGGATATCCGGACTTCATCGAGTCCCGAGTGGACCAGTTGTTCGAGCAGGCGTCCGCGAAGGAGCAGCCCGTTGGTGTTGAACAACGCGTACGCTCCGCGCGCTTTCACCACCTCGATAATTTCCGGCAACTGGGGGTTGAGCGTTGGCTCGCCGATCCCGTGGAGCACCACCCTTCGCACGGACGGAAGCTGAGCGAGCAGGGCGCTGACGGTCTCAGGGGTCAGGTCCGCCGAGTCTTCCGACATCCCCCACGATTGGGGGCAGGTCGTGCATTTCAGGTTGCACCGGTTCGTGACCTCCAGGTAAAGCTCTTGCGGGAGCGGGCGGCGCGACGGAGTGCGCACCATCCCCGGCATCTTCTGGGTCATGTGACGTCCTCCTCGAACCCAACTGCCGAAACGACTCGGAAGTCCGGCGCGAACGCTTCGTTGTCGCCACGAACGAACAGGCGGTCCACCTGTTTCACCATGTTCTGGCCTGGATAGCCGGGGACAATGAGCCGCACCGGGAGTCCATGGTTCGTGCTGAGCGGGGCTCCATTCACATGTGTTGCCAACAGAGCCTGCGGATGGCTGAGGCGGCGCCTATGCCAGGTGAAGCCGTAGCCGCTCAGGCTGTGGACCGAGACTGACCCTGCCCCGGCCCGCTCCCCGGCGAGCGCGAGGATGTCGGCTATCCGCGGCCCGCGCCAGGTGGGCACTTCGGACCACCCACTCACGCAGCTCAGGCGAATGCGCTGTTCGTAGCTGGGAAGGGCCAGGATGTCGCCGTACGTGAGTGCCAATGGCCGGTCCACTTCCCCCTCTACCTTCAGCCGGTAACTTGCCAGGTCGACCGGGTCCCGGCGGCCGAAGAGCGTTTCCACCGGGAAGTCTCCGGGGCCGCCTCGTTCTTCCTTCGGAATGCGGCCGATAACGAGGTTGCCGAATTGGCGGCTTCGCGCGCCGGTGTTCTGAAACGCCAGCGCGAGCCCAATCCCGGTGGCAGCAAGGCCGCCCAGTACTGTCCGGCGCGCCAGCCTGCCACGCGCGCTTTCCTCGAACTTCGCCACGTCCGGCGACGCCGGAGTGGTAGCTCGCATGCTGCGAAGCGCCGTGGCCAGGTGCCAGGCAAGGTGAATCGTGACGAGCGGAGTGCCAACGACCGCCGCCCACAAGTGGACCTGCACGGGCCTGGCTGCGAGGGGCCAGATATTCGTTGTGGTGTAGTAATAGTGGAAGAGCATGTAGAGCCCACTGAAGTAAAGGATGAAGAAGTCGGCCGCCAGCAACGGCGAAAGCAATCGTGGGACCAACGATGGCGGACCGGCGGCTTTGAAGCGCTTCGCCCCGAGGTAATAGCCGCCGAAGCGGATGGACGTGCTGCCGTACTTCGCCAGCAGAATCGGAATCGAGGCGAGGCCCACGTAGAAATGTACGAACCGGACGGGCGTGAACCACGGGGGAAGGTCGTAGTTGAACGTATAGAGGAAGAAGAACGCGCCACTGGCGAACATGGCCGCGAGCATGACGGTCAGGATGAGGCCGAGTTGGGCGGTCAGGCGAGTACTCGAATACGGAGGTACTTCATGCCTCATCAGCTTCGTGCCAATCCAAGCCGTGCGGCGGCCGCGCGGGTATGAGGCGCTTCCTTCGAGACCGCTGCCTCGCGAAGCGCCGCCGTAAGGCTTTGCGCATCGTCGATGTCTGTAAACTCAACCAGCGCTTCAACGGCCAGTCCTAGATGCCGTGCGTTCGCGATGAGCTGCCGGTAGACCGTGGAGGTACTCCACTCAATGCCCTCAAACAGTCCTGTCAGTGAGCCAGCGGATCTGGCTCCGAGCAGATAGAAGCCTCCATCGCTGGCAGGCCCCACAACGAGCGCTACGCGCCCGAGCGCGTCAAACGCATCGTCGATGATTTCCTTTGGAAGATGTGGGGTGTCGGTGCCGATGAGGACTGCCGGGTGGTGGCCATCGAGCGCACTCTTCAGGGCCGCGGTTATGCGGTCCCCAAGGTCGCCTTCGGGCTGAACCACCAACGAAGCATCCGGTGCGAGCGAGGCAAACTGACCGCGGTGTCCGGCGGGAGTGTAGGCGATCGTGACATTGCGATTTGAGCCTTCGGCGAGTGCGAGAGTATCTGCAAGGAAGGCATCTGCGAGCTCAACTGCGGAGGACCCACCCACCTGGGCCGCAAGTCTCGTCTTGCCAATACCGTGGCCGGTCGCTTTGGCCAGGACGACCAGCGTTCCGGGACGTATCGGCGGCGACACAGCGAGGTCAATCGCCAGTCGAAGTGCCTCCACCGGCGTGAACCGGCTCATGCGGAAACCCCCAGGGAAGCCGAGGGCATCTGTAGGCATGAGGAAGATCCCCGCCTCCTCCAGCGATCGGATTTGGCGCGGGCGAAGGGGTTGCGGCGGGTAGGCGAGAAACGTCCATCCCGCTTGCGGCTGCCGGACTTCCCAGCCAGCCTCCACCAGGGCACCGTAGACCATGCGCGAATTCGCTTCAGCTGCCGAGCATCGACCGGCCATGCGCGTTCCATACTCGTTCACCGCGTTCAGTGCGACATCCATCGCCATGACCGAAGGCCCCCCGCTGATGAGTTGGACGCTCCGGACAATTGACTCAAGAACGGACTGGTCGCGGCAAGCGGCCCATCCGATGCGCAGGGCGCCGAGCCCAAGCGGCTTCGATAGGTCACCAATGCTGATGGCAGAGGCGGACAGCGAGGCCGCGGGCATACCAGGAGCATCCGGGCGCAGGTCCAGGTAGACCTCATCGGCAACGAGTTGGATTCCAGTGGCTTCACTCGAACCAAGGAGCTCTCGCAAATCGACAAGAAGGCCATCGGGGACAGTTGGGTTATTCACCACGACCAGCTCCGCCGCGTCCGCAACGAGAAGGCCACCAAGGCGAGCGGCGACTTCGCGGAAGCTGGGGTAGATTGCCTCGGGTGCGGACACTCGCAGGCCTGGGCGAACGAGTGCGAATGCGGTGGCCGCGAGAGCTTCCGATGCTCCGTTCGTGACCACGATGTGTTCGGCCCGAAGTCCGGGATAGAGCGCAGCAATGGCGGCGCGAAGAGCTGGTAGGCCGCCAGGCGGCCCGTAGTCCATACGCTCGCCGGAGCCGTCTCCGCGGGGCGGACTCGAAGCCGAAAGGTCGATCATGCCGGGCCGAAAGTGCCTCGCGTAGTAGTCGAGCAAGTGCGCGGGTTCGGCGGAGTGCATCGCCGACGATTCTGTGTCGTCACGCGAAGGGATTGATTACGGGAAGCTTACGGCAAGCGCAGCGGCTCACCGTTCGTGGACGAAGAGCCCGTTCGATGAGCGTCGCCGCTTTCGCTCATACCGGTCGATCACCGCCGCGGTGGACGCGCCGATCCCGAAGACGATCCTGAATCTACGGAGTTACGCTAATTGTGTAGAGGGGGTTGGATTGGTCGGGGCGCCGCGATTTGAACGCGGGACCTCCTGAACCCCATTCATTCCAGCAGGAACCAGGCTAGACCGACCTTAGGAACGGTCGACGTGAAGCTACCGGACCTCGAAACCCCCGACCAAGCTAAACAAATTAGGCGAACTCACCAGACAGCCGGAGGTCTGGTCCATGCCGCCGGGCTTCACCTGGTCTTTGTGCCAACAGCGTCAAGCGCGAGCCGGCTCACACCGTCGCTCCAATCGCTACACGACCCAAGCGCCACGCGGTGCAAGAGTTCGACCGGCGAGTTATTGAGTTCGTGGCGAGCCGTACTCGTGGGTGTCGTCTCGTCATTCGCCGCGAGCTTTCCCACGGCCGCAGGCGTCAGGCACGCGGTCAATCCTAACTGCCCTGGGGGGAGCAGCAGTTACTCGCTGGAGATGCCAAGGGGTGAACCCACCTACCGAGGCAGGCCCAGCCCCCGTTGCGCGATCACGTTCCGCTGCACCTCCGAGGTGCCGCCCGCGACGGTCGTCTCAAGCGACCAGAGGTACATCCGTTCGATGCGGCCGTTCAGCGGCGCGAAGGGCGAGTGCCGTTCGAGCTGGGCGAACGTACCGATAACGCCCATTAGGAAGCGCGCGGTGCGCTGGTAGACCTCGCTCAGGAAGAGCTTCGCTTCGGACGGCTGATACGGGTTCTCCAGGCCCAGCGAGCGGCGCCAGAAGACGTTACGGGCGATCCACTGGGCGATCTCGACCTCCGTGTAGGCCTGGGCGAAACCCGCAAGGATCTCCTGGCGCTTCCCATGCGGCGCGTACTGCTTCACCAGCGGGAGCGCTTCGTCGAGGCGGCGGCGGCATTCGGAGTAGGAGAGGGTGCCCGCCCGTTCGACATCGAGGCTGCCGGCCATCAGGTACCAGCCGCCGTTCACTTCGCCCAGCACGCGCGAACGCGGTACGCGCACGTTGTCGTAGGTCACCTCGCTGAAGTGGTGGCCGAAGAGGCTGGGGATCGGCCGGGGAGAAACGCCCGGCGAGTGCATGTCGACGATGAAGTAGGTGATGCCCTTGTGCT
>JBJXGC010000199.1:0-7930 GCA_046154545.1 Dehalococcoidia bacterium
GCGGTGGCGATGGCCATAGGTGTGGCGCCTCGGAAGTGAGTGATGGACGCAGTTTCCACGGCTGGGAGGATACGCGCCTGTAGCCTTGCTTACGTCAGGGCCGGTTCAGGCGGGCACCGGGACCATCGACACCCGGGACGTGGGTGGCGGGATCGGATCGCCGTCGGCGCGCAAACGGGTGACCAGCGACCGTGACCTCACCGCTTACTCGCGTGGAGGATGGTCACCCCGATGAGCTCGTCGTCCTCGTAGCGCATGATGATGTCGTCCTCGGTGAGGTCGCTGTCCGTGGCCTTGGCGGGCCGCTTGAAGTTCACGTAGAGCACATCCGCCTCAGCATCGTACGACGACCACAACGAGCCGGTGGGCGTCTCGCGGAGCGCGGGCAGCAGCGCAAGGTAGTCACTCGCACTCAGGTTGGCCATACCCGCCTCCTCCTGCCGAGACTGGCGGACCGCCGCGTGAAGAACGCGGTGATGACGAATCCGTCAAGCTCCTCTTCACGATACACCACCACCAGAAACTTGCCGGGAAGATACTCATCGATGGCGAGTAACTCCCCGCCATTGCCAGCCAGGACTCGCACCGGCGTGGCAAGCGTTCGCAGGACCTCATCGCGCAGGTTAGCGATTTCGGAGTGCTCGCTGGCAATGTGCTCCCACCGTTCACCGCTCAGCCGGATGGGCACGCCGTGAACTGACCTTGTCTCCATCCATCGGCATGATAGAGCGTCCTCGAAGACGGCGCGGTCACTGACGCCGACTACTCGCGCCTCGGCCGGGACGTCCTGGAGCGGACGATCATGGTCTACGACCCGCGCGGCCGCAACCTGCTGGTCGAGGTGGTGGAAGCGGACTTGTGATCCCCAAAGCAGCCCTTCGCGGTGCTAAACTGGCTGCATGGTGCAGGTGCGACCCGACCCCCTCAACGGCAAGCCACTCACGCGCGAGATGCTCACGCCCGAGCTGATGGACGCCGTCTTCGGGACGGCGGAAGAGATGGCCGCCCGGACAAAGGTATTCAAACGGAACACCTGCCTGGCGGAGCAAGCTGGGGCCGCGGAGTACCCGGGCCAGTACGTCGCTGTGGTTGACGGCCGCGTGGTCGCGCATTCGCCATCGTGCGACGAGATCATCCAACAACTGACGCGCCTGGGATTCATCGGTCGTGAAGGCCTCGCGGTGAGCTGTCCGCCACCCGGCCACCAGTGATTGCGGGGCGGTTCCATCCAGCCACAGGGCTGCCCATGGTCACGGCGAACCTCTGGTTGCCAGGCACCGGGTTCCGGGCGGATGTGCACTTCATCGTGGACATTACACTCCCGCGGACGTCGCTCTCCAGTTTCGCGGTGGCACAGGCCGGAGCGGCCGCGATGGCGGCTGAGGCCGAGGAGCGAGCCATACTGACTATCGACCACGAGGAGGGCGGCCGCTCCGGCTTCTTCCTCGTCCACGTGACCGACGCCGACTACTCACGCCTCGGGCGGGACGTCCTGGAGCGGACGATCATGGTCTACGACCCGCGCGGCCGCAACCTGCTGGTCGAGGTCGTGGACGCGGACTTGTGAGGGGCCGGGCGGGCCTGACTATTCCTGGACCATCCTGCGCGGGTCCGTGACACTGCGCGTATGGCGGACGGTTCGGCGCTGGACATTCAGGTCATTCAACCTGTCATCGTTGAGGCCTTTCGGGCATTTGTAGAACGCCGCGGCGCGTTCTACCGTGCGCCGGCGCCAATCCTCGCCCACCTCTTGCGGAAGGACGTGTTGCTGTACGCGCTCCGCGGTGTGAAGACAGCCGACGAATTCATCGACCACGCATTCCCGGCGTACGAGTCGTCGTCCGAAGAGACGATGTGGGGGAACACGTGGCATAAGGCCATCGCCAATGCGGCGCCGCGCACGGTCGGTGGCGGCGACTTACGTACAGAACGCGACGGCACGCTGTGGATCATCGAGTTGAAGCTGGGGCCGCAAAACGCAAACGCCGTCGCCCAGGACCTCCGTTCGCTTCGAGCGAAGGTTCGGGCAGAAACAGAACACCACCCGGGTCGCCGAAGCGTCGATGCGATGTACGCGTTCGTTCGCGGCGAACCCCGCGACATGCGCAAGACCTACTGGGCGAAGTCGCCGGCCAATAAGGACATCGACGGATGGAGCTATCAGCACATGGTGGGCCTGCCGTTCTTGCGCTGGATCAGTGCCGACTTCGACCCTGCCGTGCTTGTCGAACGGCTGAGCGATGTGACGGCCGCCCTCCCGGGGCTGCGAGAGCGATGCCTTGCGACGCTGAAGGAGATGCTCGACGAACGGCTGCGAAGGGCTGGGCTGGCGTCTGATATCTCCGGAGTGATGGCCCTCAGCGCGGATCTGGGGACGAGACGACGTAACTCCAGCCCCAAGGACCAATCTTCGGCCTGAGGGGACCGACAGCCGCGCGCGGTCCTGCTACGGTCGCTCGCATGAGCAACCCGGGCGCTTACCCCGCGACCATCTATTTCTGCATGACCCGGGAGGAGTGGCGAGAGCTGCACGAGGCGCTCGTGCTGCTCCCGAGTGGGTCTGAGACCGCCACGTTGATCGCGGGTGCGCTCGACAGGATTGAGCAGCGCACCGAGGAGCGGTTCGGGATGGTCGTCTGGTCGTGGGACGACCTTTGCGGTGTCGTCGGCGCTCGCCGCGGACGCGCCGGCTTCGCGTATGGCGATTCCGGCACGCTCGAACAGGCCGGAATCACTCGCGAACAGGCCGCGGACATCGCGATGACGGCGGACGGCGCCATCGAGGACGTCATGACCGAAGCCGGTTGGGATGCGCTCGAGTATGTGGTCGCGACCTGGCTCGAGGAACACGGAATGCGCGGGCCGGACGAGGCTGACGACGCGGGCGGCTGATGGCTTATGGCCCCGTCGCGACACCCTCCCCTTCCAGCTCCGGGCGGCCCTCCGACACTCTCTCCCCATGAGTACTCCCACGCTTCCGCTGCCCCAGCAACTCCGCCGCCTCGATGAGGAGCGCCTCCGGTGCTACCGCGACAACCTCGACTTCTACCAGGGCACGCAGTGGGCGGGCCGGGCGCGGCGGGGTGAGCGGCGGCTCACCTTCAACTATGCGAAGGCGCTGGTCGAGAAGGTCTCGAGCTACCTCCTCCAGGGCGCGGCCATCCAGCTCGACGCGCGGGATGGCGACCTGGCGGCCGGCCGCGAGCGGGCGCGGGTGGCCGAGCGGGCCCTGAGTGCGGTCGAGTCCGCGAACGCCCTCGCCCAGCTCGATTTCGAGACCGAGCTGGACTGCGCTGTCCTCGGCGACGCCGCCTACAAGGTCACCTGGGACGCGGCCGCGGGCGAGGTGCGGGTGACGGCGCCGGACGTGCAGGGCATCTTCGCCTGGCGCCAGCCGGACGACCCTTCGCGCCTCCAGGCGATCGCCAGCCAGTACACGCTCGCCGGCACGGCCGTCTCGCCGGCCACGGGCGCGCCCCTCCCGGCTTCGACCGTGACCGAGTACTGGACGGCGGAGACCTTCGAGGTCTGGGAGGGCGACGCCCTGGCGGAGCGGCTGGCGAACCCCTACGGCTTCATCCCCTTCATCCTCTTCCCCAACCAGCGCGAGCCGAAGCAGGCCTGGGGGGCGAGCGATATCCCGCCCCTGGTCGAGTCGAGCCGGGAGCTGAACCGGGCCTTCAGCCAGCTCAGCCAGATCCTCGAACTCTCGGGCAACCCGATCGCGGTGCTCGAAGGGGTGACCGGCTCGCAGGACATCGCCGTCGAACCGGGGGCCATCTGGGAGGTGCCGGAGAAGGCCCGGGCCTACCTCCTGGACCTCCTCCAGGGCGGCGGCGTCGCCCTCCATCGCGAGTACATCGACCTCATCTACCGCACCCTCCACGACCTCGGCGAATCGCCGCGGACGGCCTTCGGGCACAACCCGGGCGGGCTCAGCGGCGTCGCCCTGAACACGGAGCTGGACCCGCTCGCGAAGAAGGTGGCGCGCAAGCGGCTGATCCGGACGGCTGTCTACGAACGGCGGGCGGCGCTCGTCCTGCGGCTGCTCGGGCAGTTCGCGGGGCTCGATGTCGAGGGTCTGCGGCCGGCGATGCACTGGGGCCCCGTCCTGCCGATCGACCGCTCACGCGAGGTTGCGGACGAGCGGGCGCTGGTCGAAGCGGGCATCCATTCGCGCCGCTCAGCCGCGGCCACCCTCGGCGTGGACGACCCGGAGGCGGAGTGGGCGCGGGTGCGGGAAGAGTCCCTCAGCCCCGGCCATTCGTCTCCGGCGTGATGCTGAACGACGGCGATCAGTCCGGCTTGTCGCTCGTGCGTGGCAGCGCCGGGCATCGTTCGGACTCCAGCGGCCGTGACGGCCGCGGCTACGATGCGTAAGGATAGGTGGCCCGTCGGGTACACTCGTGAGCATGGACGACCACCTCGCTGCGCTCGCCGCTACCCCCAAATCTCTCGCCCACCTCGTCGCCGAAGCCAGCGACGCGCGCCTGGACGCACCGCTCGAAGGCGGCTGGAGCGCCCGTACGATCATCGCCCACCTGCGTGACGACGAGTACCTCTGCATGCGGGCGGCCCTCGAACGGATGCTCGCCGAGGTGGCGCCCCTCCTCACGTTCATCGATGGCGCGGACTGGGAACCGGGACGCAACCGCACGCGCGACGTGAAGGCCTTGCTCCTCACCGACTTCGCCCTCCAGCGCCAGGCGAGTCTCAATATCCTCCAGGGGCTACGCACGGAGGACTGGGCGCGGACCGGGCGCCGAGCGCCCGGCGGGACGTTCGACGTCACCCAGTTGGTGGCTGCCTGGGCCCGCCACGACGCGGAGCACCTGGCCCAGCTCGAGGCAGCCCTGGGCGAGACCCTGGCCGAGGTCCGCGCCCGGCGGGCGCGCATGGCGGAGTAACGATGCCACCGATCGACCCTGTGGACTCGCTCACCATGATCGCTCGAAGGCTCGATAGGGCGGCCATCCCCTATATGCTGACAGGTTCGGTGGCGGCGCTGTTCTACGGCCGCGATCGTTCGACCGTGGACATGGATGTCGTGGTCGATATGCGCGGCCGGAGCGCGACCCAGCTCGGGGCGGCTCTCGGAGACGACTACTTCTTCGATGCCGAGGCGGCCGACGAGAGCTTTCGAAGGGGGCGGATGTACAACGCCCTGCCGCTGGCGGGCGGCCCGAAGATCGACCTGATACCCCTTACCGAAGAGCCCTTCGAACAGACGAAGTTTCGACGGAGGCTGACGAAAGACTGGCACGGGACGCCGATCGCCGTCATCCAGGCGATCGACCTCGCGATCAGCAAGCTGCAGTGGGCGAAGGAATCGCACTCGGAGCGACAGTTGGCCGACGTGCGCGCGATACTATCGTTCGGAGAGGTGGAAGCCGATGACTACTTCTACGGCTGGGTCGAACGCCTCGGCCTCCAGGAAGCCATGGACGCCAGTCGAGAAACGCGATACGACGCCTGAGGCGATGGTTGTTTACCGTGCTGGTTGGCGGCGGCTGCCTGAGGTGGAGCGGGCGACCCGCATGCTTCAGACGAAGCACCTCTTCAACCTTCTACGCTGGGACCTGCTCCGACGGGAACACCCCGGCCTGGCCGAGGCGGAGCTGACGGTGCTCTGGGGCCGAGCCACGTACCGGCCGTACGTGGATAGCGACACGATTGACGGCTGGGCCGCCTGTGTCCGTGAACGGGCCGCGCGGGTCGAAGCCGCGCCTGACCTTCCCGAACCTCCCCGGCCCGGCGTATCGTCCACGCCCGAGGTACCCACGATATGAAGTTCGGCGTCCTCCAGTTCTTTTCCTGGACTCGGCGGATCCCGCTCGAACAGGTCTATGAGCGCGCCCTCCAGCGCATCGAGGTGATGGACCAGACCGGCTACGACGCCGTCTGGCTGGCCGAACACCACTTCAATACCTACAGCGTCTGCCCGTCGGTCACCATGATGGGCATGCACGTGGCCGGGCGGACGAAGCGCCTGCGGATCGGCACGGCCGTCACGCTGGCCGCCTTCTACCACCCGCTGCGCCTCGCCGAAGACCTCGCGATGCTCGACATCCTCTCCGGCGGGCGGTTGAACTGGGGCGCGGGCCGGGGCTTCGACCCGGTGGAGTTCCGGTCGTTCAGCGTGCCGGTGGAGGAGAGCTCCGACCGCTTCCGCGAGTGCTCCGAGATCGTCCTCCAGGCCTGGACGCAGGAGCGGGTGACCTACCAGGGCAAGTACTGGAGCTTCGACGGCGTCGAAGTGATGCCCAAGCCGCTCCAGAAGCCGCACCCGCCGCACTGGCTCGCCGCGACCTCGCCCGAATCGATCCGGCGGGCGGCGGAGAAGGGCCAATCGATCCTGATGGACCCCCACGCCTCCCATGAGGAGATCGCCCGCAAGCAGGTCATCTACCGCCAGGCCCTGGCCGAATTCGGCCACCCGGTGGAAGGGCGCGAGCTGCCGGTGGCGCGGCTGCTCGCCGTCGCGCCCACCGATGCGGCGGCGCGCGAGGTAGCGGCCGAGGGCGCCCGCTGGACGCTCGGCTCCTACGCCAAGGGCGCGCCCACGGGCCAGCCGGACGCCCCGGCTCGCGACCCGGTGGAGCGTTACGTCGATGACGTCATCATCCATGGCTCGCCCGAAGCGGTCGTCGAGAAGATCCAGGCGCTGCGCGAGACGATGACGCTCGACTACCTGATGTGCGCGCCGCTCAGCCACGAAAGCTTCATGCTCTTCACCGAAAAGGTGCTGCCCAAGCTGCTCTGAGAGCGACGAACGGGAGCGATCGCGAGGCGGGGATCGGGTTCACCGCCAAGACGCGAAGAGCGCCAAGAAGTCGCCTGGGGAGCAGCGCGTCCGCGCCCACCCATCCCTGGCGGCCCTGGCGTTCAAGATGAACCTTCGGCGGCTGGTCTCAGTCCTCGTAGATCTGGTCCCTCAGCTCCTGGGCGATCCAGAGCTGCGTCCCTCGCATCCGGCTCCATGGGATCACGATGCCCAGGCGGACAAAGTCGTCGATGAGCGACTTCGCGGTCGGCGCGGCCACCCCCAGCCGCTCTCGAAGCCGCGGCGCCGAGACGATGACCTGCTCGAACACGATGTCGAGGGCGGGCAGGGCGAACTTCGAATTCGACTGTGAAAGCAGCCTCCGCCGGTACTCCGCGTGCAGGTCCATCGTCCGCTGGACGCGGCCCAGCGCATCACGAGCGGAGGCCCGTATCGCCTCGAGGAAGAACAACAGCCAGGCCGCCCAATTGCCTGTTTGGCTGAGGCTGAGCAGACCTTCTCGATACGCATCGGAGTGTGCTTCGAGGAACGGGGCGACATAGAGCAGCGGCCGATCGATGATCCCCGCGGCCATGAGCTGAATGGGGACGAGCAGCCGGCCGAGGCGGCCGTTCCCGTCTTCGAACGGGTGGATGGTTTCGAACTGGTAGTGCGCGATCGCCGAGGCGATAAGGGGCTCGACCGGCGCGGGCTGCTGGATGAAGGCCATGAGGTCATCCATTAGCGCCGGTACGTGCTCCATTGGCGGCGGCACGAAGCGTGCCCGCTCGAAGCCGTCGGCTCTCTGGCCGATGTAGACATCCTCCATGCGCAGGCCGCCCGGGTTCTTGTCCTGGCCGCGTACACCGAGGATGAGGCGCGCGTGGAGGTCCTTGACGAGCGGCAGCCCCAGCGTGCGTCCCTCAGCAAACCACTGGACGGCCAATTCGACCGTCGCCAGGTAGTTAAGGACTTCGTGCAGGTCTGTGTCTTCGGCCGGGGGCGAGCCGCCCATCGCCTCCTGGACGAGCACTTCGAGGATCTGGGTGTGCGTACCTTCCATGCGGCTGCTGAGGACGGCTTCGCGGCGGGCCAGTGCCCGGATAATCAGCTCGAGGTTCGGGATGAGCCGCGCCTGTCCCACCAGTTCGCTCAAGGCGGCATTGG
>JBJXGC010000206.1:0-9250 GCA_046154545.1 Dehalococcoidia bacterium
CCCACCACCGTCGCCCTGACGCCCGAGCCGAGTTGCGACGGCACCCCGGCCGGTGGCGTCACCGAAGGCAGAGGCGTCGGCGATGGCGGGCCGGACGTGGGCGACGCCGTAGCAGCGGCGGTCGGCGATCCGTCGCTATCCCCGCCCCCGGCCGGTGGATCGTCGCCGCCCCCTCCCGCCATTGCGAATACCGCCACCGCCCCGCCAGCGATCAAGGCAACACCACCGATGGCCGCCAGGAGGATGTTGCGGCTGCCGCCACGCCCGCCCGCTTGTTGTTGAGGCACCGGGGCCGGGGCCGCCGGGCCGGGCACGTACGCGGGTGGTGGTGGCGGCGCCACCACCGTGGCCGCGGCCCGTTGGACGACCGTCGCCTGCCCGGCGGTGACCGTGGGCTGCGAGGCCGCGGTCACCGGCGCGACCGGCCGCGGTGTGGGCGCCGGCCGGTGGGCCGGGTCCACGGTCGTCGGTTCGTCCGTCGTCCAGAGCGGCGGTGGCACCGAGACGGCCGGGTCAGCCGCGGGTGGGGCGGCCGCGGAATAAGCGACGGTTGCACCCTGTTCCTGCGTGTGGGGCGGCGGCGCGACGACGGTGGGCGGGGCCGGGGCGGCCGGCCGCTGAGCGGCCGGCGGTGGCGGCGCGGGCCGCGGCGGGACGGGTGTGTTTCGGGTTATCGCCTGCCGAGCCCGTTCCAGCGCCCCGGCCAGTTCGCTCGCGGTCTGGTAGCGGTCGAGCGGCTCCTTCTCGAGGCAGCGGCGGATGATGTTCGCCACCGCGTCCGGGAGCCCTGCCAACGGCGCCATCGGCAGGGCGGCGTCGCGATGCTGGCGGATGACTTCGGCGCCCGTCCGCCCGGAGTATGGCGGCCGCCCGGCGATCATCGCGTAGAGCGTCGCCCCCAGGGAGTAGATGTCGCTCCGCTGGTCGGCCTGGCCCTCGGCCTGCTCGGGCGCCGCGTAGGTCGGCGTGCCGACGAACACGCCAGTGCTCGTCAGGCCCGATGACACCGCCTGGCGGGCGATGCCGAAGTCCGTCACCTTCACCCGGCCTTCCATGTCCAGCAGGATGTTCTCCGGCTTGATGTCACGGTGGGTCACGCCCCGGGCCGAGGCCTCTTCCAATGCCCGGGCCGTCTCCGTCGCGATGCGGAGGGCCCTTGCCGGTTCCAGGGGACCTTCCTTCATGGCCGCCGCAAGCGTCGTCCCCTCGATGAACTCCATGACGATGAACGGGTAGCCCTGCTCCACGCCGAAGTCCATGAGGTGCACGGTGTAGGGCGACCGCAGCAGGGCCGCGATATGGGCCTCGCGCTCGAAGCGCTCGCGGTAGGTCTCGTCCGCCTCGGCCAGGTAGGAGTGGAGCAGCTTCACCGCGACGCGGCTGTCATCGCGGCGATCAACCCCTTCGAACACGAGGCCCATGCCGCCCCGGCCGAGTTCGCGGCCAAGGCGATAGTGCCCCTTTAAGACCTGTGGATACATGCGCTCGCCCGGCCCGGCCATACACAACCCCGCGTTATTGAGACGACTCAGTATACAACGAAGACGCCTGCGGCCCGGCGCTCAACTGCGATACGCTTCACACATGACTAACGCTCCTCAATCCCAGCCCAACCCATCCACGCCCGGCGATTGGAACGAACGTGGCACCGGCCGCCTGCCCGGCCACCTCGGTCTCGTCGTCACCGAAGCCAGCTACGGGGCAATGGCTGGCCGCCTCGAGGTCCAACCCCATCACTGGGCGCCGAACGGCTACCTCCACGCCGCCACCGTCGTCGCCCTCGCCGACACGCTCGCCGGCTACGGCTGCAACATGAGCCTCCCTGACGGGGCCACGGGCTTCACCACGATCGAACTCAAGAGCAACTTCCTCGGCACCGTCCGTGAGGGAGCGATCAGCGCCCGCGCCCGGCTCGTCCACGGCGGCCGCACGACCCAGGTCTGGGACACGGAGGTGACCGACGAAGCCTCAGGCAAACCGATCGCCGCCTTCCGCTGCACGCAGATGGTGCTCTACCCCCGGGCCTGACCCACCGGCGCATTCGCCGGGGCCGGTCTGTGCAACGTGCTGCTGCTCACATCCCGTGCCCAACCCGGCGCGTATACTCTGGGCCGCCCCTGAATTCGGAGGAGCACATGCGCGAACTCACCGGCCGGACGGCCATCGTCACGGGCGCCTCCCGCGGGATCGGACCATACATCTGCCAGGTCCTGGCCAATGAAGGCCTGAACGTCGTGCTCGCCGCCCGGTCAGTAAGCGAACTCGACCAGGTCGCGGCCTCGCTCCAGACCAGGGGTTCGCACACCCTCGTCGTCTCCACCGACGTTGCCGACGCGCACAACCGCCGCACCCTCGTCGAACGGGCCAACGCCCGGTTCGGGAAGGTCGATATCCTCGTGAACAACGCCGGCATCGAGGCGAACGGCCTCTTCGCCCGGGCCTCGCCCGCCGGCATCGAACAGGTCCTGGCCGTGAACCTCACCGCGGCGATGCTCCTGACGCGCGAAGTGCTCCCCGGGATGCTCGAGCGGCGGCTCGGCCACATCGTCAGCATCGCCTCGCTCGCCGGAAAGGCGCCCACTCCGTACGGCGCCGCCTACGCCGCCTCGAAGTCCGGCATCATCGGCTTCAGCCGCTCCCTCCACGCCGAGTTGCGGGGGACGGGCGTCGGCGTCTCGGCGGTTAGCCCCGGCTTTGTGAGCGAAGCGGGCATGTTTCACAACGCCACCGAGCGCCTGCCGATCAAGCCCTCCCGCCTCGTCGGTACCTCAACCCCGCAGCAGGTGGCCGAGGCCGTCCTCCGCGCCATCCAGGGGAACAAGGTCGATGTCATCGTCAACCACCGCCGGCCAATGCGTCCCATATTCGCCCTCGAAGCGCTCGCCCCGGGAGCCGTCATCCGGATGCTGGCCTTCTTCGGCGTGACCCGCATGATGCGCACGATGGCAGACTCCCACGAGTCGCCCGCTGGGGAGGGGGAGGGCACGGGCGGCCAGCCTGGGACACCCAAGTGATGCGCACCGCTTTCACCGCCCCCGGGGAGGCCGTGCGCACCAGTTCCTACCAGATATCGACACCATCTATGAAAATCATCGATCGCACCCATTGACTTTCGACGCCGCGGGTGTACGGTATCTGTGGTAGGAGTAGCCGTAAGGCCTGCGGGCGGGCGCTCTCGAACTCGGAAGGAGGCGGTTGGACGCGATGCGAAGCAAGCTCCACGCGGTCTTCGGAGTGTGGATCGTTCAGAGGTAAGGTCCGTTGGGCTATGCGCCCGTAGACGGACCAGGCACAGGAACCCGCCAGGAGCCCGCGGACACGCAAACCCTGTTTCTCAACAACCCGGACGGCATGTGCCCACACGTGATTGGGGCAGCCTCGGGATCGCTCCCCGGAGGAGCGGCGCGGCGACAGGAGTTCGGCTCTCAGGCGGCGCTCGCCATGCAGTCACCGCAAACGTGCCGGTGTGGCGGAGTACAACACGAAGACAGGCCCCGGCGGTAACCGGGGCCTGTTTGCGTCCGGCCGCGCCTGTACCGCTATCGGTCCAGCCAGTACCACGACCGGTAGGTGGTCACGTGCCGATAGCCCATTCGCTGATAGACGCTGAACCCCTGCACGGTCGCCTGGAGCGTGCTGGCCGAGCATCCCTCGTCCAGTCCAGCAAGCGCCGCCTCCCACGTCATCGCGGTCCCGATGCCCGTACGGCGCGCCTCGCGGACCGTGGTCACGTTGTAGATCCCGGCCATCCTTCCCGTCGTCACCCGCGTCGCCGCCGCCACCGGACGCTCGTCGAGCCAGCCCA
Source organism: Dehalococcoidia bacterium (assembly GCA_046154545.1). Taxonomy (GTDB): domain Bacteria; phylum Chloroflexota; class Dehalococcoidia; order Tepidiformales; family Tepidiformaceae; genus JBJXGC01. The sequence goes on from JBJXGC010000206.1 coordinate 3,806, forward strand.
GGTAGTGGGTGACGCCGGCCGAGTCGATGGCGCCGGGGGCGACGAAGGTCCGTGCCAGCTCAAGGGTCGTCCCAAATCCATCGGCCAGGACGTGCGCGAAGATCTCACCTAGGGCCGCGCTCGTCACCGCTTCGATCACGAGGCCGGGTACCGCTGTCCGCTCGCCCTCGAGCGGGTTCATGACCATCCCGGGCATCAGCCGGCCCGGCACGAAGCCCCTGCCCACGACGGCGGCCTGGACCGCGGCAACGGCTGCGTCAGCCACGATCAGCATCCAGGGAAGGCCCTGCTCCGCGTAGAACGCCCGCATTTCGCCGATGGCCCCGGCTGCGGTCTCAGGTGACTGCGGACCGGCGAGGAACGCCCGGTTAAACTCCGGTTCGCGTTCGCCCGTAGCCAACGCACACCCCCCGGGCAGTTCGAGCACGTCGCCCCCGGGCAGAGCCCGGGCCACCAACCGGTACGCTTCGACGAAGTTCTCATGCGCCGCCGAGAGGTCAGTTTCCACGCCGCCATCCGTCGTCACCCGCGGATTCTAGCGCCGAAGTGCCCGCCGGCTCGCAGCAGGTGTAGCATCATCCGCCCACCCCATCTTCCGGAGGCCGATAATGAAAGTAGTCCGCGTCTTCACGGGCGACGACAACGAATCGCATTTCGAGGACCTCGACATCCCCCTCGAGAAGAACCGCTACGGCGCTCTTTCGAAGCTCGTGCCGGGGACGGGCGTGATGTTCCGCGAGACGGAGGCCGGCGGCCTCCTCGACTTCCACAACGCCCCCCAGCGCCAGTTCGTGATCACCCTCACCGGTGAAGTCGAAGTCGAGTGCGCCGATGGCTCGAAGCGCCGGTTCGCCGGCGGCGACATCCTCCTCGCCGACGACACCACCGGCCACGGCCACATCACACGCGAGATTACCGGCCCCCGCCGCAGCATCTTCCTCCCCCTCCCGGCCGACCTCGACGTGGGCCAGTGGCGCGTCTAATCCGTTGGGCCTGCTCGTTCACGGCACATGAACCTTTAGCCCCTTGACAAACATCGCCGGTGGGGCAGAATTCGTTCATGACCGATTCCTGCGCGACCTGCCCAAAGGTGACCGAAGCCCGCGTCCTCTTTCCAGAGCAGCCGCACATTCGCTACTGCTTCGACTGCCCCCAGGGGTACGTGGGTTCGCGGTTCACCGCCCTCCTCCAGCGGCTCGAAGGGCGCCCGCCGGTGCACAGCTGCAGACGCGCAGCCCTGGACCACTGATCCGGGTCGCAACCCGCCGTCGCGGGGCACTCTCCGCTAGACTATCGTCATGACCACAGCCACCACCTCACTGATTCGCGAACGGGCCGCCCTTGCCCGCGCGGCGGCTCGCCGGCTCGCCAACGTCCGCACAGGCGACAAGGACGCCGCCCTCCTGCGCATCGCCGACTTCCTCGAACGTGACCAGGCCGCCGTCCTCGAAGCGAACGCCCGGGACCTCGCCCAGGGCAGGGCGGATGGCCTTGATGACTACTTCCTCGAACGCCTCACGCTCGACGCCCGCAGGCTGGCGGGCATCGCGGCCGACACCCGCAACGTCGCCGCCCTCCCGGACCCGGTGGGCGAGAGCTTTGACAACCGCACCCTGCCGAACGGCCTCCGGATAGGCCGCCGCCGCGTGCCTCTCGGCGTCGTTGCCTGCATCTACGAGTCCCGCCCCAACGTTACCGTCGATATCGCCGCCCTCTGCCTGAAGAGCGGCAACGCCAGCCTCCTCCGCGGCGGCAAAGAGGCCCGCCACACGAACGCCGCCCTCGGCCAGCTCCTGCACCAGGCCCTTGAAGGCAGCGCCATCCCCGCTGACGCCGTCCAGGTCGTGAGCGACCCGGACCGCGCCCATATCGACGAACTGCTGGCCGCCCACGACCTCATCGACCTTGTGGTGCCGCGCGGGAGCGCCGCCCTCATCGAACACGTCCGCAGGCACGCGACCATGCCCGTCGTCGCCCACGGCGAGGCCGTGGTCCAGATCTATGTCGATGGCGACGTCAACCTGGACATGGCCGTCTCGGTTGTCGATAACGCCAAGACGCGGCGCTACAGCATTTGCAACGCGGTCGATACCCTGCTGGTGCATAGCGCCGTCGCGCCGGCCTTCCTCGACCGCCTCGCCCGCCACTGGGGCGAGAAGGTCACCTTCCTGGGGGACGGCCGGGCACGGGAGCTGCTCAGCGCCGCCCGGCACCCCGGCATCGCCGTCGAGCCCGCGACCGAAGAGACCTGGCGCACCGAGCACCTCGCCCTTCGCGTCGGTGTCCGTGTGGTCGACTCGCTCGACGAAGCGATCGCCCACATCGAAGAGCACGGCAGCCACCACAGCGATGCCATCCTCAGTGAGAACTACAGCAACGCGATGCGCTTCCTCGACGAAGTCGATTCGGCCTGCGTCTACGTAAACGCCAGCACCCAGTTCACCGACGGCGCCCAGTTCGGACTCGGAGCCGAAGTGGGCATCTCCACCCAGAAGATGCATGCCCGCGGGCCGATGGCCCTTCGTGAACTGACCAGTTACAAATGGACTATCCTCGGAGACGGGCAGGTACGGCCGCTGTGATCCACTTCGAACGCGAGGTCCGCACCCCTCATTCCGAGTCCTACACCGTCCTCGAAGACGGCAGCATCGTCGGCCGCTTCGACCTCCACTACCAGGGCGGCAACGTCTACGGCACGCTCTGCACCACGGCCGACGCCAACGAAGAGCGCATCCAACAGCTCATCGATTCGGCCGACGAGCAGCTCGTGATGACGGCCGACCCCTACCGCGAGGACTTCATCGTCACCGTCTGGAAGGGCTCCCCCGCCGGCGTCTACAGCGACGACGAGGATGACGACGACGACGAGGACGGCGAGACCTTCCGTCTCAACTGACCTTCGCCCGGCGGCGCGCGTTTTCCGGTAGGATGCGGCCACTCAAGGGAGGGTTGCACCCATGGCCGCAATCGATGGCAAGGTCGCGTTTATCACCGGCGCCGGTTCCGGGATCGGCCGGGGGACGGCCGAACGGCTGGCCCGCGAAGGGGCGGATATCTGTATCGCCGACATCGACAAAGACGGTGGCGAGGAGACCGCCTCGATCGTGCGGGAATTCGGACGCGAGGCCATGGTGGTCAAGACGAACGTCGCCTCCGAGCCCCAGGTCCGGGCCGCCGTCGAAGAATGTGTCGCCCGCTTCGGCCGCCTCGACATCGCGGTCGCGAACGCCGGCATCGGGCGCGGCGCGCCGGTGCTTGAGATGACGCTGAAGGACTGGCAGGACCAGATCGACATCAACCTGACCGGCGTGTTCCTCACCGTGCAGGCCACGGCCCGGGCGATGGTGGCGGCCGGCAACGGTGGGCGCATCGTCTGCATCTCGTCGCTCGCCGCCGAAAACACCGGCGCCGGCATCTGGTCGTACTCTGCCACAAAGGCAGGCGTCCGCATGATGGTCCGTGGCTGGGCGCAGGAGCTTGGCCCCCACGGGATCACGGTCAACGCCATCGGCCCCGGTGTTATCGACACGCCCCTCGCCCACGGCCTCGCCGGAGACGAGGGTGGGCCCATCCGTACCGCACTTGAGGAGCGTACGCCCGTCGGCCGCGCCGGCCGTCCCGCCGACATCGCCGGCCTCATCGCCTACATGACCGGCCCCGACGGCGGCTTCATGACAGGCTCCTACGTCCTCATCGATGGCGGCCTGCGCGACGCCCGGGGCAACGTGCCTGACCCCTCCAGCCCCTTGATGCAGGAGCGAATGCGCCACCAGGCCGTCTCCATGGCCCGCACCGCGAAGCTCCAGCCCCTTATCGACGAGCGCTAACCACCAGGATCCCCGGGAGGTCTTCCAATGCCCCACAAGAACGTCAACGGCGTCTCCCTCTACTACGAAGAGCACGGTAGCGGCCCGCCCGTGCTCTTCCACCACGGCTACACCAGCTCCCACGACTGCTGGGAGGGCGTTGTCCCGCCCCTCAGCGACCGCTATCGCTGCATCGCCATGGACTGCCGCGGCGCCGGCGACAGCGAGCACGCGGCCGGCGGCTACACCATCGCCCAGATGGCCGATGACGTCATCGGCATGGCCGATGCCCTCGGCCTCGCGACGTTCACTTATGTCGGCCTCAGCATGGGCGGCGCCATCGGTTTCGAACTCGGCGTCCGCTACGGCAGCCGCCTCGAGAAGCTGGCGCTCGTCGCCCCCGCGCCCGCCGGCGGCATTCGCGTGCCTGCATCCCAGGAGGCGGCGATGCGCGACCAGTGGGCTCGCCGTGGCGAGCCTGCCACACGCGAGCGCCTGTTCAAAGAGCGCATGATCACCGGCGGCCGCCCCGACCCGGATTACCTCCGCCGGGCGGTGGACCGCACCCTTTCGGTCTCGGAGGGGCACTACTTCGGCGCCTGGCAATCGCTCGTGGACCTCCGCCTGGAGGACCGCCTGGCCGGGATTACGACGCCCACGCTCATGGTCGCGGCCGCCGCCGATGGCCTCCTGCCGTCCAACCTGGCGGACTTTCAGCGCCTCGGCAACGCCACCCTTCACGTCTTCAGCCGCGTCGGCCACGGCATCCCATACGAAGTTCCTGCGGACCTTGCGCGCGTGCTCGCCGACTTCTTCGAGCACGGCGTGGTCACGGCAGCCACTCAGCAGGCGAAGCTCCAGGAGGCCCGGGCGGCCGCCGGTTAGCGACACGACCGGGGAGGCGAGAGCTCTCCACGGGGGAAGGAGACTACGGGTGCCGCAGAACGTCTTCGTCGGGCGCGCCGCCGAGTTCTACGACACCTCGGCCGCCGCCGAGTTCGACCCGGCCGCCATCGCCGCAACCGTGGATTTCCTCGTCGAGCAGAGCCGCGGCGGCCCGGCGCTTGAGCTCGCGATCGGCACGGGGCGCATCGGCCTGCCCCTGAGCCAGCGCGGCGTGGCCGTGCACGGCATCGAGATCTCGGACGACATGGTCGCCCAACTGCGAGCCAAGCCCGGCGCTGACGCTATCGGCATCACCGTGGGCGACATGGCCACGGCTCGGGTCGATGGGACGTTCTCGCTCGCCTACCTCGTCTACAACACCATCGAGAACCTGCTCGACCAGGACGAGCAGGTCGCCTGCTTTCAGAACGTGGCCCGGCATCTCGCGGCGGGCGGCCGGTTCGTCATCGAAGTCGAGGTACCGCAACTCCAGCGCCTCCCGCCCGGGGAGATCGCCCGCCCCTTCGAGGTCACCGAGCGCCACCTCGGCTTCGACACCTTCGACCTCGCAACGCAACGGCTCACCTCGCACCACTACTGGATCAGTGGCGACCGCGTGACGACCTTCCAATCCCATCACCGCTACGTGTGGCCATCGGAACTCGACCTCATGGCCCGGATCGCCGGCCTCCGCCTCTGCGAGCGCTGGGCCGACTGGGACCGCTCTCCCTTCACGAGCGAGAGCCGCAAGCAC
>JBJXGC010000209.1:0-4059 GCA_046154545.1 Dehalococcoidia bacterium
CTTCGCTCGCTCCTGCCGTCGCGCACTTGCCAACCCGCGCGGAGGCGCCGTCACCAACCAGCGACGACCATCCTCCGCCGAAGCCACTGAGGTGGTGGCTTGACACCAAAAGGCCTTCTCATGGAAGCCGCGCCCCTCCGTGGGCGCTTACCTCCGTGCGCCGGTCCGTGTGTCCCGACCTCGGCGCTGCGTGGCATGGTCAAGGGTCCTCGAAACGGCGCAGAGGACGGACGTACGACGCGCCTGGTATCCTTCGGAATAAGCGCCCACGGAGGGGCGCGGCTCCGGCCGTTGTATGGGCGGCCGCCCCGGATGGCTACAATACCGCCATGGACTTCCACCTTTCGGACGACGCGCGCGCCTGGCGCGATGAGCTGCGTGCCTTCATCCGCGCCGAGCTGCCCCCCGGCCTCCAGGGCTCGGATGACTTCTTCGACGACGCCGCCCAGGTGCCCTTCGCCAAGCAGTTCATGACGAAGCTCGGGGCGAAGCGCTGGCTCGCCCCGGCCTGGCCCGAGCGCTACGGCGGCATGGGCCGCGATACCATCTGGCAGATGGTCCTGAACGAAGAGCTCGCCTACCACCGGGCGCCCCACGGTGGGCGGCTCTTCACCCTCGGCATCGTCGGCCCGACGATGCTCATCCACGCAGACGAGGACCAGAAGGCGCGCTGGCTGCCGAAGATGGCGGCCGGGGAGGTCTGGCTCAGCCAGGGCTTCAGCGAGCCAGAGTCGGGGAGTGACCTCGCCTCCATGCAGACCCACGCCGTCCGCGATGGCGACGACTACGTCATAAACGGCACGAAGACCTGGTCGTCGAACGCCCACCACTCCGACTGGATGCTCCTCCTCGGGCGGACGGACCACGAGGCACCCAAGCACAAGGGGATCAGCGCCTTCATCGTCGATATGAAGGCGCCGGGCATCTCACTCGACCCCATCCTGAACATGGCCTACCGCCACGACTTCAACCAGACCTTCTTCGACAACGTCCGCGTGCCGGCCAAAGACCTCCTCGGGGGCGAGAACCAGGGCTGGTACGTCGCCACGACGACGCTCGACTTCGAACGCTCGAACATCGCCGCCATCAGCGGCGCCCGCCGGACGATCGACGACCTCATCGCCTGGGCCCAGGAGACGCACCCGGGCGGCCGCCCGTGGGATAGGGCCGAGGTCCGCCATAAGCTCGCCGACCTGAAGGTCGAGGCCGAGGTCGGCCGCCTCATCGCCTACCGCACCGTCTGGCTCCAGTCGCAGGGGAAGGTGCCGAACTACGAGGCCAGCATCGGCAAAGTGTGGATGGCCTACCTCGGCGTGAAGGTCGGGAACGCCGGCATCAACCTCATGGGCATGTACGGGCAGCTCAAACCCGGTTCGCCCTGGGCGCAGCTCTACGGGCGGCTCGTCACGTCGTACCTCCTGGCCGTCTCCGGCCCGATCGGTGGCGGCACCGGGGAGATCCAGCGCGGCATCATCGCGACGCGCGGGCTCGGCCTGCCGCGCGGCTAAGGCTCACCGGCAGAGCCCGAATCATCTGGCTCAGCACTGCGCGGAACGTAGCTTAGCGGAGGGGGAGATACGTAACGCGGCCCTCCACTTCGTCGGGCCGGCCTGCCGCAGCGATCAAAATCGAGGTCCGACGTAGCGGGAGATCACTCCGAAAGCAGGCCAAGCGCACGTAGCCGGTCAGCCAGCGGCGACTCGTTTGCCTCGGCCAGTCTTTGTGCTTGCGCGTCCGCGTGCTCGATCTCGGCATCGACTGCATCATGATTGTCGTAGTAGTAGGCAAACGCCGAGTGAATTTGGCTAAGCGACAAGTGTGGGTGTTGTGAATGGATTTCGTCAGCGTCCCACCCGTGCGCCAGGTGGTCGAGGACGACTTCACGTACTTTCGTATTCGTCCCCTTCAGCCAGGCGACATCACGGTTGTCAAGCTTGATCGAGGGGTGGGCCGCGACGGTAACCATGCGGTGATTATAGTCAGCCAGCGTGCGGTGCGATCGAGGTCGCGCATCCCTCACAGGCCAATCGGTTGGAGGGACGGGCGAGATCCAGCGCGGCATCATCGCACCACGCGAGATCGGGTTACCGCGGGGCTAACGGGCGCGCGACCCAGCCGCGGGCGCGAATGCTGTGCTGCCCGAGGAACAGGCTCAGCTGAGCTGCGTGCTCCTGGACGTGACGCATGGTGTAAAGGAGCAGTTCGACGTACGTCGGGGTGCCCCAGATGAAGGGACACTCGCGGAAGGCCTGTTCGTCCGTAAGCCCTTCGACCGTCTTCTGAGCCCGCGCCCGGATATCGGCGAGGTAGCTGCGCAGCTCAGCGCGCGAGTACTGGCGGTCCGGCAGGAGCCCCGCCGGCTCGAGTTCGTCGAGAGTGAAGGGCGGTGGCGGGGCAAACCCCTCCACGCCGCCGTAGATGTGGAGGTCGAGCCAGAAGATGGCGTGGAAGGTAACGTACCAGGCCGCCGAGAAGTTCTCGTAGGGAGGCTCCTCTGGCCAGAGACGATCCGGCCAGAGGCCATCCGGACAGGCAGTAATGACCGCGTCGAGGTGGTCGATTGCCGCCCCAAGCTGCTGCCATGTCGCGCCGGCGTAGAAGTCCTGCACAGGGTTGACCTCCATGTGCTACTGCCCCGGCGGCTTGAGCAACTCCGCCTGGCGTGCGACAAGCTCATCCATCTTCTTCGCCCAGTCGCGATAGTCGCTCGTGTTGCGTGCCCTGACCGCTTCCCGTCCTTGCGCAAGCGCCGCTTCGTAGTCGCTCAGGAACGGCTTGAGGGCCTTGTCGATGTCGGCGGCCCTGCCGGGTGTCACCGGCGGGGTGAGACGGGCGAGGTCGGCCGTGACGCAGGCGGCGGCCCCCGCGTAGTTCACGAAGTCTGTCCGGAACTCGCCCGTACGATAGAACTTGTTCTCCGGCCAGGTGGCCCGGAAGCCGGTCAACAGGTCGTTCAGGCGAGTCGAGCCAGCCTGGACCTCCCGCACGTAACGGTTCTGGGCGCCCGTGGCCCCACCACCGCCGCGACCGGGTGTCGCCGTTGCCGTTGGGGTCGGGCAGGGCGGCGGGTCAGGCAGCGACGTGCCGCCTCCGCAGGCGGCGAACACGGACCCCACCGTGAGGACCAGGATGCCGGCCATGTTGACCGCCTGGATGCTCCGCTGCGGCGCCCGCCTTCCCATCATCTGCACACCGTCCTGAGGTACTCGGCTGCGGCCCGGACCGCCTTGCCGCGGTGGCTCTGGGCGTCTTTCGCCACGTCCGGCAGCTCCGCCGCGGTACGCCCGTCGGCGGTGACGAAGATCGGGTCATAGCCGAACCCCCGGTCGCCGTGCGGTCCGTGGCCGATATGCCCCTCGAATGTGGCCTCGAAGTCATGCACCTCCCCGTCCGGGGATGCGACGGCAACGATCGCCCGGTAGCGGGCCGTGCGCTGCGCGTCGGGGACCCCGAACAGCTTCAACAGGAGCAGGCGGTAGCGGCCCGTATCGTCCAGCGCGGGCCAGCCAAAACGGGCGGAGTAGAGGCCCGGAGCGCCATCGAGCGCATCCACTTCGATTCCCGAGTCGTCGGCCAGCGCCCAGCAGCCGCCCGCCGCCGCGAAGGCCCGCGCCTTCTTGGCCGCGTTCTCGGCGTACGTGGTGCCGTCCTCGACGACGTCGAGCTGAAGCCCAAGCTCAGCCGGCGTGACGACCGTAAACGGCACGTCACTGAGCAAGCGGCTGAACTCACGGACCTTGCCCGGGTTGTTGGTGGCCAGGAGCAGCTTCTCCACATCGGAAGTGTGGCGAAGCGAGCCGCGCCGGGCAAGCCTTGAGGGAGAGCCGAGAGCCGAGAGCCGAGAGCCGAGAGCCGAGAGCCGAGAGCCGGGAGCCGAGAGCCGAGAGCCGGGAGCCGAGTCCGTTACCGTACAACTGCCGAGCGCGGCCGGAAGGCCGCTCAACCAGCCAGCGTCCAGAGTTGTGAGTTCCAGTCCGCATCGATCCCGGCGCGGCCGGAAGGCGCCCAACCACCGCGCGCCCTAGCCCGGTATATAGTTCCGAAACAGCAATGATGAGG
>JBJXGC010000211.1:0-5445 GCA_046154545.1 Dehalococcoidia bacterium
CGGCCGGCTAGGTTACCCGGGCGTGGGCTGGAGTTCTTCGCGCAGGATGCCGTAGACGACCTCGTCAGACCGTTCCCCGTGGATGTACCGGTGGCTGCGCAGCAGTCCCTCCCGGCGCATCCCGAGCTTCTCCATGACCCGCCAGGAGCCGGTATTCCGGATGTCCGCCCGCGCGCTGAACTTCATGAGGTCAAACGTTTCGAAGCACCAGGCCATCGCCGCATGGGCGGCCTCGGCCGTGTACCCCATCCCCCAATGGTCGGGATGGATCCCGTACCCCATCTCCGCGCGGCGCTCCGCCGGTTCGACGCGGACGTTGACGTCACCGATGTAGCCGCCGCCGAGGGTGATGGCCCAGGTCGGGTGCGCCTCGCGGTCACGAAGTACGACGCGGGCGACGATCTCCTCGGCGTGCCGCATCTCGTAGGGACGGGGGATGGCGATGTACCGGCCGAAATCCGGGTGTACCCCGTTGCGGTACACCGCTTCGACATCCGAGAACCGCCAGGGCCGGAGCACCAGGCGAGCGGTGGGCAGCGTTGTCATAGCCTACCAGCTTGCCGGGCGGCGCCGGCCATTTCAAGGGTGCTGTGCGCTTAACCGGCCGGCGTCGTGCGAAGCGTGCTCAGCGGGCGCCGCGGTCGTGCTCGTGCCAGGCCGCGTCCGTCAGGGCCATCAGGCCGCCCGAGACCAGCGAGTGACCCCCCAGGAGCACGGGTTTCGGGCAGGCGGCCGCGGCGCGCGTGAACTCCCGCAGGAACGGGTCTCCGATCACTGCGTGATTCAGCAGATCGCTCTGGAAGCGGTCTTCGCGCGACGGGGCGAGCCCGAGGTGGGCCTCGATCACCCGCGTGTCGATCACGAAGGCATCGCCCATCTCCATCAGGCGCGCGAAGAACCCTTCGATCCCCACGGCCTCGATGAGGAACCCGAGCACCGACCGGGCCTGGTGGCCGGGCCCGGCCGCCGCCAGGCCGCGCTCCTCGCTGAAGACCCGCACCCGGCAGGCGGTCTCGGTCTCGAAGTAGGGCCAGGCGGCGCTCCCAACGCGGCCCGCCACCAGTAGCTCGGCCCGTGGGTCACAGAGCAGCCGCATCACTGCCCGGTACCGATCGAGTGGCAGCTGGTCCAGGGGGATCCGGTCGCGAAGGTCCGCCGCCAGGCCGTCGTGCAGGGCGAGGGCGCAGACGTCGGAGGGCGTGTCCAGGTCGAAGTGGCTTGCGGTGGACCGCGGCAGCACAGCGACCTTCAGGCCCGCCTGGTCGCGCAACCGCCGCGGCAGGACGTTGTCGCGCTGGACATCGGTGAGCTTCCCTGCCGCCTCGCCGGGCGACCAGAGGGTCAGGTCGCTCGAGAAGAAGTTGTTGGTGACGACGATGCCGTCGCCGGCCAGTCCGAGCGCCGCCCGGAAGTCGCCGGCCGCCGCCAGGGGCAGCGAGCCCCCGCCCATCACCGCCGGTCGCGACAGTCCGAAACGGCGGATGACTCCCGAAAGCCGGGCGTGGAAGTTAAAGGGCGCGTTGTCAGGGTCGGGATCGACGACGACGGCGCCCGGGAGGCCCGCGAAGACTTCGGGACTGTCGGTGGCGATGACCACGGAGGCGAATCCCCCGGCCAACGCCTCGCTGGCCGTCCGGCGAGCGGCGGCGACGCGGACGCAGGCCACCATCCGCTCGGCCGGCCCGTCGCCGGTGGCGCCGTAGAAGATGACGAGGGTGGGACGCTGATCGTGCACGCCCATAGCGTAGCGGCCGGGCCGCCGCGCGCACGCCGTCACGCGGCCGACCCCCTGGTGCCCAGTCAAGCGCTGCCGCCGGGTGTAGAGTAGGAGCACTTATCGCCGGTTGCGGGAGGTGTGTCGTGGGCGTTGATACCTTGAAGGCGCGTGCGAAGGCCCGCATCAATGCAGCTGCCGCGGGGCTGCGCGACGTGAGCCTCAGCATTCACGCGAAACCCGAACTGAACTTCGAAGAGCACCACGCCCACGAGGTGCTCACCTCCTACCTCGCTGGCGAGGGGTTCTCGGTCGAACGCGCGGCCTACGGCATGCCGACCGCCTTCCGGGCGGTGGCGGGAAGTGGCAGCCCGACGATCGCTGTGCTCTGTGAGTACGACGCCCTCCCCGGCATCGGCCACGCCTGCGGCCACAACCTCATCGCCATCTCTGGCCTCGCGGCCGGGCTCGCCCTCAAGGACGCGCTTGGCGAGGGCAATGGCACCGTCGTCGTCCTCGGCAGCCCGGCCGAAGAGGGCGGCGGTGGCAAGATCGTCCTGATCGAGCGGGGCGCATTCGAGGGCATTGATGCGGCGATGATGCTTCATCCGTCGCCGCGCGATTCGGCCTACATGAACGTGCTCGCGATCGACCATGTGAAGGTCGAGTGTTTCGGACATAACGCCCACGCCGCGGCCGCCCCCTGGGAGGGCGTGAACGCCCTCGACGCCCTGATCGCGGGCTTTAACGCCGTCGCCCTCATGCGTCAGCAGATCCTCCCCTCCGACCGGGTCCATGGCGTGATCACGGCGGGTGGCCTCAAGCCGAACATCATCCCCGACTACACGGCGGCCGAGTTTTACATCCGGTCACGCAACCGGGCCGAGTTAGAGAAGCTCCGGGCGAAGATCTACGGCTGCTTCGAAGGCGCGGCGATATCGGCGGGTTGCACGGTCAAGGTGGCGGCCCCCGAGGGCCAGCGCCCGTACAGCGACATGATCGCGAACGACGTCATGGCCGAGGCCTACACCGAGAACTTCGGGAGCTTCGGGCTCAAGCTGCCGGGCAAGCAGGCAGTCCTTTCCGGTCCGGGCGGCAGCACGGATATGGGCGACGTCAGCTATGTCGTCCCCAGTATTCACCCGATGTTCAGCATCCCCGTCACACACGGCGCTGGCAACCACACGCCCGGCTTCACGGCCTGCGCGGCCACAGCCGAGGCCCATGACAATACCTTCCGCGCGGCCAAGGCCATGGCCATGACGGCGCTCGACCTCTACAGCCGGCCCGAACTGCTCAAGGCGGCGACAGCCGAGTTCCGAAAGGCCACCGGCCGTTGACGGGTGTCTTCGCCCGCGGGTGCGGCGGACCGCCGTTCCAGCGCGACAGCAGTTGTCGCGTTTCCCGCGTAGCGTCATAACCGTGTGCGGAGGTCAACGATGTCGGCGATAACCGGCGGCGGGTGTGAACGTTTGCTTCAGGAGTGGTCCACGCGACGATAACGCGTTGAGTAGGTACCATCGCTGGCATACGTTGCTCTCCGGGCTCCGGCAGGGCAGTGTGCCCGTCGCTTCGACATCCGGCGGGCGCCATCCCACACAACTGAGGTCCACTGATGAAAGTCGTCTTTTTCCAGGACGTTGAAGGCACCGCCGAGGTCGGAGAGGTCAAGATCGTGAAGAACGGCTTCGCCCGTAACTTCCTCCTGCCCCGTGGGCTCGCTGGCGCGAACAACAAGGACAATCTTCAACGCGCCAACTCCCTCGCCCAGAAGGAAGCCCGCCGCCAGGAGAAGCTTGACTCGGAGGCGCGCTCGGTCTCCCAGAAGCTCGAAGGCTACACGGTCACGATCGAAGCCCGGGTGGGCGAGAACGGCCGCCTCTTCGGCTCGGTCACGAACCGGGACATCGCCGAACGGCTGGCCGCCGCCGGCCACGAGGTCGATGCACACATCATCCTCCTCGCTGAACCGATCCGCGAACTTGGGGCGCGCGCCGTCGCGGTGAAGTTCACCCGCAACGTCACCGTCGAGGTGACGATCGACGTCGTACCGGACGAGGAGTCGAAGCCGATCGTCGCCCGCCTCGAAGCGGAACGGCTGGCGCAGGCGGAACTCGACGCCAAGAGGGCCGCGGAAGCGGCCTACGCGGTCGAACAGAAGGCTGCCCGCGACCGCCGCGAGCGCGGAGAAACTGGCGATACCAGTGACGCCGAAGACGGCGGCACGGCCGAATCAGAGACGGAATAACCAGGGAAGGGGGTACCGGGCCCGCGCACACTTGGATGGCCGGCGCGCTTGGCGCCTGACATCCTTCCCGCCCGGCCCTCCTCCGCCCTATGAGCACGCTGAGTTCGCTCGAACGCCTTCCCCCGCACGACATCGAGGCTGAAGAGGCCGTGGTCGCCGCCCTCCTTGTCGATAGTGAGGCGGTCTACCACGTCGCCCCCATCCTCAAGCCGGCCGACTTCTTCCGCGAGAAGAACGGCTGGGTCTACGAAGCCTGTCTCGCCCTCTGGGACCGGGATGAGGCGATCAACCAGATCACAGTCGCCCACGAACTTGCCCGCCGCGAACGGCTCGACGATGTCGGCGGCCAGACCTACCTGGCCGAGATTATCCGCCAGCTCCCCACCAGCCTCGGGGTCGAATTCTACGCGGGCCTCGTCAAACGCGACGCCACCTATCGCGGCCTGATCCACGCCTCGACGGCGATCCTCCAGATGGCGTACGAGGCCCCGGCCGAGATCGAGACCGTCTTTAGCCGCGCCGAAGAGCTGATCCACCGTCTCCGCGGCGGCGAGAACTTCCGCGACTTCGTCCACATCAGCCAGCTCCTCCAGGCTTACCTCGACGAAGACGTCGAGGCGATCCAGCGCAAAGAGCTGGCTGCCATCCAGTCGGGGTACAGCGACCTCGACCTCCTCCTCGGGGGCCTCAAGCGCTCGGACCTCGTGATCGTGGGCGCCCGGCCCAGCGTCGGGAAGTCCAGCTTCGCCCTCGGAATCGCCCGCAACGCCGCCGTCGTCCAGAAGGCGAACGTCGTCTTCTTCTCGCTCGAAATGTCGAGCGAACAGCTCGCCGTGCGCCTCCTCTCCTCTGAGTCGGGCGTCGATAGCACCCGTCTCCGCCTCGGCCAACAGACCGAACTGGAAGAGCGGCGGATCATCCGGGCCTCCGGCGAGCTTTCCGAGGCGAACATCTGGTTCGACGACTCGCCGGTGCTCACGGCGGCCGAGCTGCGCGCGAAGGCCCGCCGCCTTGCCGGCGAAAAGGGCCTCGACCTGATCATCATCGACTACCTCCAGCTCATGGCCGGCGAATCGAGTGGCTATCGCCAGGAGAATCGTGTCCAGGAGATCAGCTACATCTCTCGCACGCTCAAGGGCCTCGCCCGGGAACTCGACGTCCCGATCATCGCCCTCGCCCAGCTCTCCCGCGCGATCGAGAACCGCAATCCCCGCATCCCCATGCTCTCCGACCTCCGGGACTCCGGCTCGATCGAGCAGGACGCCGACGTCGTCATGATGCTCAGCCGCGAAGAGATGTACGTGACGCCCGAACAGTGGGGCCAACAACATCCCGAGCTCCCAGCGAGCGCCTACCCGAAGGGCGTCGCCCAGGTGATCGTGGCGAAGCACCGCAACGGCCCAACCGGCACGGTCGAGCTGCGCTTCCGGGAGCGTCTGGCCAGGTTCGAAGACTGGGTGCACGTCCGGAGCGAACAGGATGA
>JBJXGC010000247.1:0-5867 GCA_046154545.1 Dehalococcoidia bacterium
GATCTCGCCAGGCGTCGCACCCCGGGCGGAGGCCTGGGGGATTAGCCGCCGTCCTCGTCGTTGCCCGGCAGGGTCACCTCGCACGAGGTTATGGCGTTCGTGCCGCCGCCTGGCTGGCACTTGTCCGTCCCGCTCCCGCCATTGAGGGTGTCGTTGCCGACCCCGGCGCGAACGTCGTCATTACCGTCGCCAGCCGTGACGACGTTGTTGCCTGCGCCCACGCGGATCTGGTCGTTGCCGGCGCCCGAGTCGATGTTGTCGTCACCTGCCCCTGTGCGGATGTCGTCGTTCCCTGGGCCGGTGATGATCTTGTTCTTGCCGCTGCTGGCGCGGACGTCGTTGTTGCCGGCCCCGGCGTCGATGTAGTCGTCGCCAGAGCCTGTATTGACGCGGTCGTTGCCCGCACCGCTGATGACGCGGTTGTCGCCGTCGCCGGCGCTGATGTTGTTGTTCCCGGCGCCGGCATCGACCACATCGTTGCCGCCGCCGGCGGAGACCTCATCGTTCCCGCCGAGGGTGCAGATGATGTCGTCACCGCCGTTGCCCTCGATCTTGTCGTTCCCGCCTAAGCCGCGGATGACATCGTCACTCGGCGTACCTTTGAGTTTGTCGTTGCCCGTGGTACCGCTGATGGTCGCCGGGACAAGGCAGGCGTTGGCGTAGACCCGGTAGGTGACCGTTGCCGTTAGGGTCACGTTCAGGGAGTCTCGTAGAGTCACCGCGAACGTCTTTTCAACGTACGGACCAGTGCCAGCGAAGGATGTGTCGATCGGGGACCCATTCGCCACCGTTCCGTCGCAGATTTCGATGCTTGCCCCGCTGCTTGGCGAACAGGTGTAGTTCGCCTTCTTCACCTGGCCCGCAACGTAGTTTCCGCCCAGGGCGAAGTTCTTCGGAGCGAGGATAGTGATCGCGGGGTTGGCTACGATGACGAACCCACGCTGACCGGTCGAGCCATCGGAGCCGCGGACGACGACGGTGTGCGGTCCGGGGCCATTGACGACGAACCCGCTGGACGAATACGGCAGCGACGGACCGCCATCGACGCTGTAGGTGAACACGACAGCCACATTAGCCGGGCTGGCCGCGACCTTGACCACCACCGGCGTGGTGAAGATGTTGCTATCGGATGGCGTCATGGGCGTGGGCGCGGGCGCAGTCGTGATGAGCAGTCCCTGCTGCTGGAGCGCCTGGGGAGCGCCCGCGACGTGGCCGACGCCCTTGTTGAAGCTGATGCCGACGTTGCCGCTGGCATCGACCGCCTGGACGTAATAGAGGACGTTGGCCGCCCCAGCCGCCGGGGCCGTGCCCACCCAGCGGTTGCTCGTGCCCTGGCGGACCAGGTTCAGGGGCGTCCAGCTGACCGGGCCAGCGACGGTGCTGGCGGTGCGGAAGAGGACGTACACCTGCCGGACGCCATCGGCGCCGCCCGCGTTGTCCTCGACCTCGACCGCGAAGGTCGCGAAGTTCCCCGCGACGCTGGCATCAACGGTCTTGACCTGCGGCTTCACGTAGTCCTGACCCGCCCCGGTGGTCCCGAAGTAGAGCTGAGCGTTGAGTGCCGTAATCACGCGTTGCGTACCGGTGCCGGCAGGGCCGGACCCGAAGAACTGGCCAGCCATGACGACGACGTGCTGCGAAACGCCCGCGTTCGTCGGGTAGGTATTCGTGCTGATGAGCTGAGACGGGAAGGCCACCTGGTCGAAGGCGAACTCGGGCTCACTTGCGCCGCGAAGGATCGAGGGCCGGGCGATGACCGGGTCGAAGTTCTGGATGTCCTGGGCCGTGAGGCCGAGGATGAGGGCGTCTTTCGCCCGGAGCGTGGTCGTTGGCGCCGTTCCCGGCACCTCGAAGGTCACCTTCGGCTCGATCGGGCGATGGTGGGTGGTCTGGGCGCCGCCCACCGACGGGATGACGACAGCGCCCTGCCCGGTAACCACTGGCGGGAGCGTGTCGGGCGTGCCGCCGGCGGTGTAGTAGCTACCCCGGTCCGTGGATACCACCGACGAATTCGGGACCACGTTGATCGACGCTACCCGCAGACCGGTTGCCGGGTCGTTACCGGGGGCGAGCGGGATGTTCGTGACCGCGACCTGTTCGGCCGCGAATTGCGAGGTGACACCCTCTTCGGCGGCGAGCTGGGCGACCAGGCCGCCCGTCCCGATGCGGTACATGGGCAGGCCGTAGAAGACCGTCTGCTGCATCGCCTTGTAGTCGAATTCGCCGTACTGGCCCTGGGTCTTGAAGTAGTTCGCCTTGGCCGAGCGCAGGGCCTGGCCAGCGCTTTGGGTGCCATCGAGACCGTCTGCGAAGAAGGTCATGAGCACCTCAGAGAGGGAGAGCGCGGCGCTGTCGCCGTAGCCGAAGCCCGTGTTCGCCACGTAGACGGCGGCGCCCCGCTGTGCGTAGACCTGGGCCCAGTCCAGCGTCACCTCCGTGCCGGTGATCAGGTCGTGCAGGCTCGTGCCCGCGTGGCAGCCCATCGTCCAGACGATCGACCTGGTCAGGGCCTTCGCAGCGTCGCGGATGTCGGTGGTACTAATGAGGGTGGCGCCCGCGACCGGACTGCCCTTCTCGTCGTAGGCGTTGGCGGGCGCCGCCTGCGTCGGGTCGTAGTGACCGTTGATGGTGATGAGGCCCGGCGCGTTGCCGGCGCCCCCGTAGAGGGCGTCGAGCAGGTCCTGCCTGCCCCAGGCGGCCGCAGGGGCGGTGCCCGGCGGCGTGTTCAGCGAGACCCGGGGCGACAACGGGAAGCGCTGCGCCACGACCTCGATCAGCTTCACCGCGGCGTCGCTGAAGAAGTCGTAACCCGTCACCAGGGCGCGCTGGGGCGTCGCCCCACTGCCCGGGTCGAGGACGCCGTTCGAGGAGACGAATAGATCGACCTGGGCGTTTATCTCAGCCGGCGTCTCGACGAGACGTCCGACGGAGAGCTGCGGGACGTAGAGGAAGCGGTTCAGATAGCTGATCGCCTCCGTCGTCCCATACGGGTCGTCGCTCAGGATGTTCCGTGTGGCGAAGGCGCCGAAGGTCGGGCTCTGCTGGTCGGCCAGGGCCGAGGCGAAGGTGTCCTCGTTGCCGGTCTTCGTTTCGTCCGCGATGCGGGCGAAGGGGATGACCGAGTCGTCGCCGACGATGACGACGTGCCGCAGCTCCGGATGGGCCGCTTTCACCGTCCGGATGTGCTGCGAGATCTGATTGACGACGTTGTTGGCGAGCTGAGGGTCGCAGGTGTTCCCGGCGTCCCAGGCGGCGAAGGCCGTGAGGGTATCGACGGCGAGGATGTGCCCCCCACCGGTCTGGGGGTGGGCGGCGAGGGTGGTGAGGCGGGCGAGCACGTCGGCCCGGGCCGCGGCCCCATAGAACTGCTCGATCCGCTTGAGGTTGACCACGATCAGCGTGCTCAGCGGCGCCGCCCCGGGGAGGCTGAGCGCCGTCGCCGGGGCGCCCGGGAACGGGAAGGCCGGCGCACCGCAGACCGGCGCGGGGGGCGCCGGGGTCTCGCTGATCCGGATGGAGAGCGCTTTCGGCGACGAGCCGCCGTTATAGAGCCCGACTTTGCCGTAGTAGATCGTCCCGGGCGTGTCCTGGCTGATGACTTCGGCCTGCTCCGTACCGCCGAGCTGGCGGGTGGCCCCGAGCGTGTTCAGCGGCAGGGTATTGAGCGGCGCCACGGCCACGGACAGGTCGTTCACGGGGTCCGGTGGCAGCGATTGCGATGCACCGGCGGCGCCGGGGTTGGAGTCGTTGATCGGCAGCGTATTGAGCGGTGCCGGGCGGACGGCAGCGCCGTTCACGGCCGGGTCGATGGGCGTGAAGACGCCGAGGTCGGCGTCCGTCTTGTTGTCGAGGTTGTGGACGTAGATGGCTACCCGGTTGCCCGTGTTCGAGACCGGGAACTTGAAGAGGTCGGTATCCCCGGACGTGCTGATATAGGTGAAGTAGACGTTCCCGGGACTGACCGCCCTGGCCGTGGCCACGTCCCCGTCCGGTTCGAACTCGATGACGTTGACCGCCGCGGACTCTGTCGCCGTGCCCGTCTGGCCGCCGATGTTCACCGAAACGCCAGGACCGGCCACCCCGAGGGTGATGCTCGTGTACAGCTCGAACGAGAGGGCGTCGGTCACGTCACCTGGGGTCAGGCCGCTGATCGCCCAGGAGACGACCTTCCCCGAGACGGCGGGGGCAACCGGGGTGCCAGCAGCCGCGCCATTGGGAGTAAACAATGCGGTACCGGGCTTGTAGGCGAAGCCGGGCGGCAGGGTAACGGTGACAAGCGCCGTTGAACCCGGGATCGCGTATGCGCCAGCGTTGATCTCGACGCGATAGGCCACCGAGCGGGTGGCGCCCAGTTCGGCCGGGCTGATCTTGTCGAACGGGACCTCCTCCCACGGGTAGTGGCCCTGGTCCAGGATGGCCAGGAGGATGTGCCCGAAATTGAGTGCCCCAAGGCTGGGGGCAATGCTGCCGAGGTCCGTGCCGCTGGGGAAAAGGTCTGCCAGGGTGTTCAGCGGCGTCCCGGAAGGCCCAAGGGTGTTCAGCGGCAGCGTATTCAGGGGAAGGGTGTTCAGCGGCAGCGTGTTCAGTGGGAGCGTGTTGAGCGGCGCAGTCCCGATGCCTGTGTCCGCCCGGATGGCCGCCACCAGATCGCTGAACGAACTGGCGTCTGTGATCCCGGCCGGACAGGGGTAGCCCTGGCTTGCCGAGAAGTTACAGAAGCTGCCATCGCCATACAGCGCGAGGAGTCTCGGAGCGAGCGTGTTCAGCGGCAGCGTATTGAGGGGCGTCGAGAGAATGGTCCCCAGTGGCAGCGTGTTCAACGGCAGCGTATTGAGCGGCAAGGTGTTCAACGGCAGCGTATTCAAGGGGAGCGTGTTGAGCGGCAGGGTGTTCAGCGGGAGCGTGTTGAGCGGCGCCGTCAGCAACAGCGTGTTCAACGGCAGCGTGTTAAGCGGCATGTTCTTCACGCTCGCGCCGTGCGTCTCCGCGCTGGCGAGCGTCTGGCTCGTGTCCGCGGGACAGTTAGCGCCCGTCGAGCAAAGGTCCGCCGGGAGCAGGGCGTCGATCTGCCCGAGCGAGAGGCCGCCAAGGAGCAGCGAAGCGAGACTCAGTCCGCTGATCGGCGACCGGCTGAGGTCGAGGTTCCGCAACGTCACGGGCTGAAGGCCGAACGCACCGCCGTAGATCGCGGCGGGCGCGATCTCCGCCAGTGCACCGATGGTGATCGTGTAGAGCGGGACGCCGAAGAGCTTGCCGCCGGAGCCGCCCTCGGGCGTGAGGGCGATGCGCTCCTCCCACGTGTCCTGGTCAAGGGGCAGAGGCGATACCCCCGCGATCAGCGGGAATGTGCTGAGCGGCGTGTCGAGGAGCGACCCGCCAAGGGTGTTCAGGGGGAGCGTGTTGAGGGGCAGCGTGTTCAGCGGCAGGGTGTTCAGCGGCAGGGTGTTGAGGGGGAGCGTGTTCAGCGGCGTGCTGGGAAGCCCGCGTGAAAGCTCCGGCACCATGCCCGGTGTGATCAGTGTGATTGGGACCGAATCCAGGCCCGGGTAGGCGAGGGGTGGCGTGGACGTGTCGCCAGCGACGAGGGCGTTGCCGCCGGTCACGGTGATACCCACGGAGATGCCCGGGGCCACCCCACCCACCTGGCAGGGCGAGAGCTCGGAGGTGTTCCCCGCCGGGTCGGTGGCCGTGGCCATCACCGTCTCACTTGCGCTGGGCGCGCTCGTGAGCGTGGCACTGAAGCTCGGCGACCCGCCCGGAGTCGTCGTGAAGCCGAGGAAGCGTTCAGCGTTGCCGCAGGCGCCACCGGCGAAGAACTCGACGCGATACGAACCTGGGGGAACATCGACCAGGCTGGCGACGACGAG
>JBJXGC010000296.1:0-9670 GCA_046154545.1 Dehalococcoidia bacterium
CGGGCGGCCGCCGCGCGAGCACCGGCGCGAGCTCCTCCGCCCGGAGCACCGCCGGTGCCGTCCCGAGCGCGAACCAGAAGCCGCTCAGGTTGCAGGCGATGGCCCACCGCGGGGTGGCCCGGTCATCGACCCAGACCACGCCCGGCATCGAGCCGTCGATGACTGCGTGTACGAATGCCATATGCCCCGCAACGTCATGCGCCGGGACCAGGTGACGAATAGCGCCGTACTCCGCGGGGGCCAGCTCTTCCATCCGGAAACTATGCCCTTACGGCGCTGCACCGACAACGCGGCAGATTGTCCGAGCCGGAAGGCAGGCCCCGCCAGCCGTTCAGGCGATCGCTTCGAGCCTGGCTTTCAGGGCTGCGAGGAATCCCCCCGCCTCCAGGCCATCCAGGGCACGGTGGTCGAAGCTCAGGCAGACGTTCAGCATCGCACGGACTGCGATCGCCTCATCGGCGACAACGACCGGCCGCTTAACGACCCGCTCCATCGTCACGATCGCCACCTGGGGCGTGTTCACAATCGGCTTCGAGGCGATCGACCCAAAGGCCCCCGTGTTGTTCACGGTGACTGTCCCGCCCTCGATGTCCTCGACCCGGAGCTTACGGCTCCGGGCGCGGGCGGCGAGGTCACTGATAGCCCGGGCAAGCCCTTCGACGCTGAGGTCACCGGCCTCGTGGATGACCGGCACGACCAGCCCCTGTTCGGCCGCCACCGCGATGCCAACGTTGAGGGACTGGTAGCGCCGTAACTCCTCGCCTTCCCACCGCGCGTTCAGCATGGGGAACTCGCGGAGCGCCTCGCAGACCGCACGCGTGAAATAGGGCAGCAGCGTCAGTTCGACGCCCACCTGCTCAGCGAAGCGCGACTTCTCCCGCTCCCGCAGGCGTACCAGCCCGGTCACGTCCGCCTCGACCATCGTCCAGGCCTGCGGCGTCTCGAGGTTCGAGCGCTTGAGGTGCTCGGCGATGGTGCGGCGCGTCGGGCTGAGTTGCACTACCTCGTATCGCTGGCCCGGCCGGTCTCCGGATGCCCGAACCAGTGCGGAGGCGGCCGGCGCATTGGAAGCCGCGATGACTGGCGGCGCGGCAAGGAACCGCTCGACATCCTTCCGGGTCACGCGCCCGCCGATGCCCGAACCAACGATGGCCGCGAGTTCCACCCGGTGTTCGCCCGCCAGCCTCAGGACCGCAGGCGAATAGAACCGTTCCCGGTGCTCGGGCGAATGTCTCACGGCTGCTGTCTGGACCGGGCGCGCGACGGTCACGGCGCCATTGACGGACGCCCCTGCCGGCTCCTCGTCCGGTGGGATGGCCATCGGGCCCCCCGTCCAGCCGCCCGTGGCCGGGCTCAGGACCCCGACCGGCGTCGCAGGCAGGGCAGCAGTCGCGGCCTCGGCCACGTCGCAGAGGGCCGCACCCACATCGACGGTTTCGCCTTCAGGCACATGGATGGCGCCCATCACGCCTTCGAAGGGGGATGGCAGCTCGGCCGTCACCTTCTCCGTCTCGATTTCGCAGAGCGGGTCGTCGAGGGCCACCGGCTCGCCCGGCTGCTTTAGCCATTTCAGGATGGTGCCCTCGGTGACGCTCTCGCCGAGCTGCGGCATGTTCACTGTCGCCACGGCGGCCTCCTTCGTCAGTACGCGGCCAGCTCGCGGGCGGCTGCGGCGATCTTCTGCCGGTCGGGCATGAAGAAGCTCTCCATTGCGTGGTGATAGGGCATGGCCGGCACATCGGGCGCGGCCAGCCGCCGCACGGGTGCGTCCAGGTATTCGAAGGCGTGCTCACCGATGAGGGCC
This sequence comes from Dehalococcoidia bacterium, assembly GCA_046154545.1. Lineage (GTDB taxonomy): Bacteria > Chloroflexota > Dehalococcoidia > Tepidiformales > Tepidiformaceae > JBJXGC01. The sequence continues at coordinate 1,805 of JBJXGC010000296.1, forward strand.
GCGATTTCGCCCCCAAACCCGCCCGTCAGTGTGTCTTCGTGCACGATCAGGACTTTCCCCGTCGCCCTCGCGGTTTCGAAGATGGTCTCCACGTCGAGGGGCTGCAGTGACAGGAGGTCCACGACCGTGCACTCGATCCCTTCGCCTGCCAGGGTCTCCGCGGCGGCCAGCGATTCATGGAGCATGAACCCGTAAGCGATGATGGTGAGGTCGTCTCCCCGCCGCGCGACCCGGGCGCGGCCGATCACCGTCTCCGCCGGCGCCCCGTCCATCTCCTGTTTGAACATCCGGTAGATGCGTTTGTGCTCGAGGAAGAGCACGGGGTTCGGGTCCGCGATCGAGGCCTTCAGGAGCGAGCGGTAATCGGCCGGGAAGGCCGGCGCCACGACTTTGATCCCGGGCAAGTGGGTGTAGTACGCCTCGATACTCTGCGAGTGGTGCTGGCCACCGTGCACGCCGCCGCCCCAGGGCGTGCGGACCACCATCGGCAACCAGGCGTCGCCCCGCGTCCTGTAGCACCAGCGCGAAGCCTCGCTGCAGAGCTGATCGAAGCCAGCGTGGATGAAGTCCGCGAACTGGATCTCAGCCACCGGCCGCAGCCCGTAGTGGGCCGCGCCAATGCTGATGCCGATGATCGACGACTCGGCCAGGGGCGAGTCGATGACCCTGCCCGGGAACTTCGGGGCCAATCCCTCCGTCGCCCGGAAGACGCCCCCGGCTTCGACATCCTCGCCGAGGATGAAGACGCGGTCATCCGCCGTCATCTCCTCCTCCAACGTGGCCCTAACCGCCTGGATGACCGTCATCTCAACCACGGTTCACAGCTCCTTGTACACGTCGCCAAGGGCGTCTTCGGGCGCCGGGTCTGGCTGCATCATCGCCCACTGCATCGCCTCCTTGACTTCCTCATCGACGCGCTGCTCGATTTCGTCGAGGTCCTCCCGAGGGAAGATCCCGCCGGTTTCGACCCGTGCCCTGAAAACCGTCACCGGGTCTTTCTTCGACCACTCTTCGAGCTCCTTCTTCGGCCGGTAGCGCGTGTCGTCGTCGTCGCTGCTGTGAGGCCAGAGCCGGTAGCACTTCGCCTCGATCAGGAACGGTCCGCCGCCCCGCCTTGCCTGATCGACGGCCGGGCGGACCGTCTGGTAGACGGCGATCCCGTCCATGCCATCGACCAATGCGCCGCGCAGGCCGTAGCCCCGGGCGCGGTCGGCGACATGCTCGACGGGCATCTCTTTGTCGGTGCGTTCCGTGATCGCGTAGCCGTTGTTCTGGACGTAGAAGATGACCGGCAGCTTGTGGATCGCGGCGAAATTGAGCGCTTCGTGGAAGTCGCCGCGGCTCGTGCTTCCCTCGCCGCAGCAGGTGAGGACGACCACCGGGTCGTTCCGCATCTTGGCGGCGAGGGCGATGCCCGTGGCGTGGAGGAACTGGGTCGTCACGACGCTCGACTGGGTCACGATATGCCGGTCGCGGTTGCCCCAATGGGCCGGCATCTGGCGGCCGTGGCTGTTCGGGTCGTCGCGCTTGGCGAGGAGGTTCAGCATCGCCTCGCGGGCGTCCATCCCCAGGACGAGGTTCATCCCCAGGTCACGGTAGTAGGGCGCGAGGTAGTCGATGCCCTTGCGGAGGGCCATGGCCGCGCCCACCTGGGCCGCTTCCTGGCCGGCCCCCGCGATCACGAACGGCGCCCGCCCCTGGCGATTGAGCGCCAGCATGCGCTCGTTCAGGCGGCGCGCCAGGAGCATGTAGTAGTACATCTGCTCGAGTTCGTGCTCGCTCAGCAGGTACTCGTCGATGGTCTCTTTCGAACGGGGTCGTGCAGTCCGCGTAGCGGCCATACCGAACCTCAACCGGCACCCTGGGTGGCGACCGGCGCTGAACACCCGGTTTGGGCTTTTCCAGCCGGCGGCGCCTGGCAGGTTGCTCTATTTGAGTGTAGCACCATGGCGGCCGGCCATCGGCCGGGGAACACCCTACATCGCGGGGCCGGGCTCGTCGCGTGAGCAACCGTCGCCGGTCAATCCGGCTGCCGCTGGCTCGACCGGCTGCCCTGCGAGGGTCGGGTCTGTGAGCGTGGTGACCGTCTGCGTGCCAAGGGCGCCTGCGGCGGCGCCGCCATTGTGGAACAAGAGGACGCTGAACAGCGGCAAGGCGGCGAAACCGAGCGCAAGCGCCAGGAACGCGGCGAGCATGGGACGGGGCATGGGCCACCTCCGCTAGAGATTCCGGATAAGCTTACCTTACCTACGCCACGGGCGCTACGGCCGGATTCAAGCAGGGAGGGCGTCAGCGTTTTGGGGGGAGCGACGTGTGGCCCGCGCGGCCAGGGCGAGATATGCGAACGCTGGGCGGTGCGTCTCATGCCTTGCCCAAGAATCCGGAGTCACCCCAACATCCCCGGCGTCACGCTGAGCCGCGACCGCGAGGGAGTGTCACCCGCTTGAACGCCCTGATTTGTCCGGGCACGCCGCTCTGCAGACCGTGCCACGGGCGCCGTCGCAGCGCTTGCTGACGCGCGCGCCTCTGAGGCGCCGCCCCGGCGGTGGGCAGGTGTCAGCGTTTTGGGTGGAGGGACCTGTGGCCCGCGGCCAGGGCGAGAGCCGCGAATTGCCGTATGCGAACGCGGTATGCGGAGCGGAACGCCCTTGCCCCGGCCCGAAAAACTCGGACGCCCGCCCGGATTCAAGCACCGCCGTCCGTGCTGTACCACGCCTCTCGTTGGCCCTGCTGCCGGCCGTCGTGGCCCTCCCGATGTGGGTCGGCCTAATACTTAGGCTTTCCTGAACGATCGCAAATTTTCCCTTGTTTCGACGATAGGGCAAACCTATAGTCCGCCATCAGCGTACAGGTGTTGTGAGCCGATACGGCTCCACCCACGGAAGGGGACGTTTTCTATGGCAAGTGACTACTGGAACAGGTTCAACGAGATGCGCGCCTCCCGGCGCCGCTTCCTCGGTGCTGGCGCCGCCGGTGGCGCCGGGCTTGCGGGCCTCGCGCTCGTGGGTTGCGGCGACGACGACGACGCTGCCAGCCCCACCGCGGCGCCAGCCGGCACCACCACCGCCGCCGCCAGCGCCTCGGCCGCGCCAACCGAAGCGGTGACTCGCGGCGGTACCTGGCGCTCGCCCTTGAACGGCGTGTCCTCGGGTAACCCGCCGACCCTCTACCCGTACGAAAACCTCACCTACCTCGCCCAATTCCCGTCAGGCAACCATTACAGCCGCCTCCTCCGCCAGAAGACCGGCAAGGATGTCGCGGTCGAGAACAAGACGAGCCTCGAAGGCGACTTCATCTCGAAGTACGAGCAAGTCGATCCGGTAACCATCCGCTTCACCATGAAGCCGAACGTCAAGTGGCACAACAAGGCCCCCCTCAACGGCCGCGCCGCCACCGCGACAGACTTCGTGAAGACGTACGAGGCCTTCTCCAAGGTCTCTCAGAACGCGGCCAAGTTTGGCGCCGTCATCGACTCGGTCACCGCGCCCGACGAGAAGACGATCCTGATCAAGCTCAAGAACCCGTTCGCGCCGTTCTTGGCTGCCATGGCGGCTTCTTCCGAGGGCATCTGGTTCATCCCCGTGGAGACGATCGACAGCGGCCAGGTGAAGCAGGAGCCCCTCGGCACCGGTCCGTATGTCTTCAAGGAGTTCCAGACCGGCGTCTCGATGAAGTGGGACAAGAACCCCGACTACTACGACAGCCCCCTCCCCAACTACGACAAGCTCGAGTGGGGCTTGAGCAACGACGCCCAGCGCATCGTCGCCGCCCTCCAGGCCGGCGAACTCGACTACTCGGGCCTGAACGGCGTCATCTACAAGGAGTCCCGCTCGAAGCTCGACCCCAAGGGCACCGACATCTTCTCCCAGAACTTCGTCTTCTCGGGGGTCTACTTCAACTTCGACAACAAGCCGTTCCAGGACAAGCGCGTCCGCCAGGCCATCTCGATGCTGCTCGACCGCGACGGGTATCTGAAGGTCCAGGACGGCACGGGCAAGGGCAACTGGCACTCGCACATCAGCCCGGGCCTCGCCCCCTACTATATCTCGCCGAAAGACAGCAAGTTCGGGCCGAACGCGAAGTGGTACCAGAAGAACATCGCCGAGGCCAAGGCCCTCCTCACGGCCGCCGGCGCCGACAACCTCCAGGGCATCAAGCTCATCGGCAACGTCGATCGCTACGGCCCTGAAGCGAAGCAGGCGTGGGAACTGATCTCCGCCGACCTCAAGGCCGGTGGCTTCAACCACGAACTCGTCTTCCAGGAATACGCGACCTACATCCAGACCGTCTACCTCGGGAAGATGGAACCGAACACCTTCGCTGTCGGCCCACTCATCGGTTCGCCGAGCGACCCGGACGATGTCTTCGTCACGAACATCTGGTCGAAATCGGCCCGCAAGAACTGGGGTGGCACGCCAATCCCCGAGCAGGCCGCTATCGACGCCGACATCGAGAAGCAGCGCACCATCCTCGACCAGAACGAGCGCGTCGCATTCATCCAGGAGATGCAGCGCAAAATGGCCGAGTCCATGGTCATCGTGCCCTACCATGCCAGCGCCGGGTACGCCTACGTCCAGCCGTGGGTGCAGAACTACTACGCCATGGCTGACTACTCGTACGTCGCGAACTCGGCGATGAAGTCGAACTTCACGAAGGAACGTATCGCCAAGGGTTAGCCGCCCGGGGCCGCGCCACGAATTCGCCCGGCGGGCGGAGCCCACGGCTCCGCCCGCCGGGTCACTCTGCTGGGGCACGTCCATGACGCAGTACATCATCCGTCGCCTCCTTCTCATGATCCCGACCCTGCTCGGGGTATCGCTGCTGGTGACCGCTTTCGTGCGGATGCTGCCTGGCGACGCGGTCGATATCCTCACAGCCCAGAACGAAATCCAGGGCCGCGACGAGATCCTGAAGAAGACGGTCAACGACCGTCTCGTTGCCCAGGGCAAGGACCCGGCCAAGGCCGGCTTCCCCGACCGCAAGCCGATCCAGGACGAGATCATCGCTTCCCAACTGAAGAAGGACGGGATCGATGTCGCGAAGGCCACGGACGCGCAGAAGGAACAGGCCCAGAACGACTTCGCCCGCAACGCCTATAAGGATGAGATTCGCAAGCGCCTGGGGCTCGATAAGAACTACATCGAGCAGTGGTGGTCATGGATCTGGAACGCCCTCCAGGGCGACTTCGGGACCTCGTTGGCCGGAAGCCAGACGATCAGCCACGAGCTGCGTGAACGCATCCCCGTGAGTATCGAGCTTGGCCTGCTGGGCATGATCGTTTCGATCGTCATCGCTCTGCCGGTCGGCGTGATCTCCGCCGTGAAGCAGGACCGGCCGATCGACTACCTGGCCCGTGGCGGCGCGATTTCCATGCTCGCCCTGCCCTCCTTCTTCCTCGCAACGATCATCATCGCCCTCGCCTCCCGCTGGGGTAACTACTCGTTCCCGCTTTTCTTCGAGAAGGTGACCGACAACCCGAAGGAGAACCTGGAGCTCATCTGGGTGCCGGCCGTCCTCCTCGGCATCGGCCTCTCCGGCACGCTGATGCGCCTCACCCGGGCCCAGATGCTCGAGGTCATGCGCCAGGACTACATGCGTACGGCCCGCTCGAAGGGGCTCGCCGGGTCGAGCGTGGTTATCCGCCATGGCGTCCGGAACGCCATGATCCCGATCATCACGATCATTGGCCTGCAGGTCCCGGTCCTCGTCGGCGGCTCGCTCGTTCTCGAGCAGATCTTCTCTATCCCGGGCATCGCGCTCTATCTCTACACGGCCATCCTGAACCGTGACTTCCCCGTGATCATCGCCGTGAACATGATCATCGCCGTGGTGATCGTCTTCACCAACCTCATCGTCGACCTCACCTATGCGGTCCTCGACCCGCGCATCCGCCTTTCCTAGGAGGCCTCTCATGGCAGCGATCAGCGCACCCGCTCCTCCGTTCGGCGGGGAGTACTTCCGGCAGGACCGCTCCTTCGCGTCGCGGCTCGGGACGGGCACCCTCCGCTTCATCAAGGGCAAGCCGATGGGCGCATTCGGTGCCGCGATGCTCATCATCATCGTCGTTGTCGCGGCGTTCTCTCCGTGGATCGCCACGCACGACCTCTTCGAGCAGGACAAGGACAATTTCCTCCAGGCGCCGACGACAGCCCACTGGTTCGGGACGGACGAGAACGGCCGTGATGTCTTCTCGCGCATCGTCTACGGCTGCCAGGTCACGGCGCTCGTGGGCATCGGGACCGTCATCCTCGTCTCGATCCTCTCGCTCGTCGTCGGCATCGCGAGCGGCTACTTCGGCGGCAAGCTCGATTTCGTGGTCCAGAGAGTGGTCGATATCTGGCTCAGCTTCCCAGCCATCTTCCTGATCCTCACGCTGCTCGCCGTGCTCAGCGTGCAGCCTGGGACCGGGGGCGTGTTCGGTCTCGGCCGCGGCCCCGATTGGGGGCCTGACCCCAACGGCGGCCAGTGGTTCTGGAACACGCTGCCACGCACGACGATCGTCACGCTCGCGTTGGGCCTCGTCCTCGCCGGTGGTGCTTCGCGTGTCGTCCGCAGTGCCGTCCTCTCGACGAAAGCGAACCCGTATGTCGAGGCGGCGACGGTGGTTGGCGCCTCCTCGTCACGGATCATCCTCAAGCACATCCTCCCCAATATCATGGCCACGGTCATCGTCCTCGCCACGCTGCAGCTCGGCACCGCCATCCTGGCTGAAGCCACGATCAGCTTCCTCGGCCAGGGAGTGACGAACTTCCCCACCTGGGGCCAGATGCTCGCCGGCAACCGCCTCCTCTTCGAGAACCACGTCTATCTCATCATCTTTCCCGGCATCGCCATCTTCCTGGCGGTCTTCGGCTTCAATATGCTCGGTGACGCCTTGCGTGACGTGCTCGACCCGCGTCTGCGCGGCTCGCGCTAAGGGCGATAGCGGCATGACGGGTGCCCTTCACGCGGTAGGCTGCTAGCATCCGGCGGTGATGAACTGGCCCGGCGGGGCGAACAGTTGAGCATGCCCCGCATCGTCGCGGTCATCGATGTCGGGTCGAACTCCGTCCGCCTCCTCGTGGCCCGTGAACTCTCAGCAGTGGCCTTCGAGGTCATCGACGAGGAGCGTTTCGACGCCCGCCTCGGTCAGGGCCTCGCCGGTGGCCGGCTGTCGGACGCCGCCCTCGAACGCGGGATCGAGGCCATGCGCCTCGTTTCCCAGGTCGCCCGTTCGTATGGTCCTTCCACGACGGTCGTGGCCGGCACTGAGGCGCTTCGCCGCGCGACGAATGCGCCCGACTTCATCGGCGAAGTGGAGCATCAAACAGGGCTCCGGATACGCCTCCTGTCAGCCGCCGAAGAGGCCCATGCCAGTTTCCTGGGTGTCATCAACAGCACCGGGATGCGCGATGGCTGTATCGTCGACATCGGCGGTGGATCGCTGGAACTCATGCGCGTCGAAGCCCGCAGCCTGGCCCACTCCGCGAGCCTCCCCCTCGGCGCCATCTTTGCCACCGAGCGGTACCTCCATGGTGACCCGCCCACGCGGCGCGAGGTGCGTTCCCTGCGCAAGGCAGTCCACCAGGGATTCGTCTCGCCGATGACTTCGGAGACGCTGTACGGCGTGGGCGGCGCAGTCCGCAACCTGGCCCGCATCATCCGCCAGACGAAAACATCTCCTCTCCGACGTCTGCACGGCCTGACCATCGAACGGGCGGCGCTCCAGCGCCTTGCGCGGGCGCTCGCCGCGGCGACGGCAGAGCAGCGCCGCGCGATGCCCGGCGTCGGCCCGGCCAGGGCGGATTACCTCCATGCCGCCGCCATCGTGGTGGACGAAGCGATGGAGCTGACCGGTGCGAAACAGCTCTGGGTGGTCGGCCAGGG
>JBJXGC010000261.1:0-5671 GCA_046154545.1 Dehalococcoidia bacterium
GGGATGAGGTCACCGAGTGATGGTGGCAGGAGGGCCCCCTGGTCGGGAGTATGCTCGTGGTATCGCCTCATGACCTAAATGATCATTCGTCTACTCTTTACGCGCCACTAAACCGGCAGGCTCCTAGTCGCGAGCGTAGATGGGTACCCGGTTTCTCGGCAGGTCTTGCGCTTCGTGGGCTAATCACCGGGGGCTGACTACCGGCCCAGCACCGGCGACTCGTCGTCCAGCCGCTTCAGCACCGCGGCGGCCAGGCGATCCGCCCCGGCCCGGCTGAAGTGAATCCCGTCCCCCTGGCGCACGCCCTGGACGGCCCCGTCCGCGTCTGGGAGATAGGCGCTGTACCGCCCGTCCCCATCGACGAAGATCTGCCAGGTGTCGAAGTAGATGACCGCCCCCGGCCGCTTCTCCGCCTCTTCCCGGAAGATCAGGTTGACCTCCGCCATACGCTCGCTGAAGCCGCCGCTCTCCATCACCGGCTGCCCCACCCAGAGTTGGAGCCGCCCGGGCGCCGCGAGGAGGTCCATCGTGCCTGCGACGCGGCGCCGATAGTCCGCCCGCCAGCCCTCCGTCAGCGGCTGGAAGATGGTTCCGTCGGGCGTCCGCAGCCCTTGCGAGTCGTTCGCGCCATACATGATGACGAAGACGTCTGGCCTGTCGTTTTCGGCGATCTCGTGAAGACGCGCCGGCCAATCGAAGAAGTCAGGCCGGGTCAGGCCGGTCGATGGGCGGGCGTCCGTCTGGGGGTCGATCAGCCCGGTCGCGCTCGCCAACCGCGCGAGCGACGCCCCGAAGGCGACGCCCATCGAGTCTCCGGCGATGAACAGCCGCAGTGGTTCCTCCACCGTCGCGGTGCGCAGCCGGCGTCCCGGCGGCGGGACCGCGATGGGCTGGGCGGGGGGCACCGAGAGGGGCTCCGCGGGGGCTGTCCCGTGGTTCGCGGCACCGTCCACGGCGATGGCCGGGACCACCGCCACCGGCCGCGAGGGCGCAGCAGGGACAGGCAGTTCCAACGGCCGGGGGGCGATCTCGCGGTCGATGAGACGGTCGAGCCAGAGCCGCGGCCGGTTCAGGTAGAGCGTGCCGCTGGCGGCCTGGACGGGCTCCCAGATGGCGAGCCAGGCGTCGCGGTCTCGTCCGAAGGGCTTCTTCTCCGCCCGATCCACAAGGTGGTCGGCGTTGAGCAGCGCGGCCACGCCGAGGGTGGCGAGCACGACGCCAACGAGGCGCAATACAGCCCCCAGGCCGGACGCCTGGGCGGACCCGGCAGGTTCGGCGGATGAGGCGGGGTCCGTTTGCCTCCGCGCCGGCCGGCCTCCCGCCGCCTCCGCGAGGATGTGCGGGATCTCGTCCCACGGCGTCCCTGGATCCGCGTGCTCGGCCCCAGGACTCGCCGATCGGCCGCCCAGGCCGGACGGCACACGCGGACGCAGCCATACGCGGCTCCAACGTGGACCGCGAACGCGAGTGGTCGATGACGAAACCATGGCAGTGGCGCCGTACGCCCGGGACCTCCTTCTTAGAACCGGAAATAGATGAACGGTGCGACCCCCTCGGGACCGAGAGCGTCGATGAAGACGAGGCCGACCGCCAGGCAGGCCGCCTGCCCCAGCGGCGCGACCCGCGAGAAGCCGGCCTGCCAACGGACGTGCAGGTCCCTCGGCAGGAACTGGAGCGCGAGGGCGCCGAAGACCGTGACCAGGACCAGCGGCGTGACGAGCGGCGCCGCCTCCCAGCGGGTGAAGGCGCCTTCGAAGACATCCAGGGCCAATCCGAACGACTCCGCCCGAAAGAAGACCCAGGCGGCACACACGATGTGGAAGGTGATCAGCCATCTCACCACGTCCCGGGCCGTGAGCCTGGACGCCGTCCGGCCGGATGCCGGGCGCAGGGCCGGGACCATCCGCTCGATCACGAGGCCAAGGCCGTGAATGGCGCCCCAGGCGACGAACGTCCAGGCCGCCCCGTGCCAGAGGCCACCCAGGACCATCGTGATCATGAGGTTACGGGCCGTGAACAGGCGTGAGCCGCGATTCCCCCCGAGGCCGATGTAGAGGTAATCGCGGAGCCACCGGGAGAGCGTCATGTGCCACCGGCGCCAGAAGTCCTGCAAGGAGAGCGCCCGGTAGGGAGCATCGAAGTTCTGGGGGAAGCGGAAGCCGAGGAGCAGCGCGCAACCGATGGCGATGTCGGTGTAGCCACTGAAGTCCGCGTAGATCTGGATGGCGTAGGCGTAGACAGCCAGCAGGATCTCGAGCGAGCTGTGCTCCCCCGGCACCGCGAACACGGGATCGACGATCCGCTCCGCGAGGAAGCTCGAAATCACCACCTTCTTCACGAGCCCGGTGAAGATGAGCGTGAACGCCAGGGTCGTGTTGACCTCGCGTGCCGTCAGCGGCCGGGCGATCTGGGGCCCGAGCTCGGAGGCGCGGACGATCGGCCCGGCCACGAGATGGGGGAAGAACGACTGGAAGACCGTGAAGTCGAGCAGCTTCATCGGCTTCTCAATCTGGCCCCGATGGATATCGACCAGATAGCTGATGCCCTGGAAGGTGAAGAACGAGATGCCGATGGGAAGCCCGATGGCGAGGAGCGGCACCGGCAGGTCGAGGCCGAGGTCAGCCAGGCCGTTCTTCACCTCCGTCGCGAAGAAGCCGTAGTACTTGAACCAGCCGAGCAGGGCCAGGTTGAGCGCGACCCCGGCGCCCAGTCCGAGACGGCTCCGCCGCGTGGGGAGGGAGCCCGGCATCGCCCGGTGGATCACCCTCCCCAGGAGCCAGTTGCCCAGCGTCGAAGCGGCCAGGAGCAGGCAGAAGCGTGCGTCCCAGTAGGCGTAGAAGGAGTAGCTCGCGCCCACGACGAAAAGCCGCCAGGCCAACGGCCAACGGCGCAGCGGCCAATAGATCGCCAGCACAGCCGTGAAAAAGATCGCGAAATCGACCGTGGGAAAGAGCATACCGCCCCGATCCCTGAGCACCCCGCCAATCGCCAGTGTGCGTACATCGCCCGCTTATGACAAAGCGAGGGCCCGGGCGCCGCTCCCGAGCACTGCGGACGCTGTTCCGCTTGCGGCGCCGTCCATCGTGGCGTAAGACGAAGACACCACGACGATGGTGAGGATGGGCATGAAGTTCCAGTTCAGCGACAGTCAGCAGACGTTCCGCCGCGACCTTAAGGCGTTTCTCGCGAGCGAGGTGGGGCCGGGGCGAGGGAACGGCGGTTCGGACCAGGCGTTCAGCCAGAAGCTCGCCGCGCGCGGCTGGATCGGCGTCGCCTGGCCGAAAGAGTTCGGCGGCCAGGGGCTCGGTGCCGTCGAGCAGATGATCTATACGGAAGAGATGATCCTCGCCAACGCCCCCCGCGGCTACCACTTCACGGCCGAACGCCAGGTCGGGCCATCCCTCATCCGCCACGGCACGGAGGACCAGAAGCGGGAGTGGCTGCCCCGGATCATGGGCGCCGGCGTGAGCTTCGCCCTCGGTCTCTCAGAACCCGGCGCCGGCTCCGACCTCGCGGCCGCCGCCACCCGCGCCGACCGCGATGGCGACGAGTACGTCGTCAACGGCCAGAAGATCTGGACGTCGAACGCACACATCTCCGACTGCATCTGGCTCGTCGTCCGCACCGACCAGGCGGCGCCGAAGCACAAGGGCATTAGTTGCCTGATGGTCGACCTGCAAAGCCCCGGAATCAGCATCCGCCCGCTCTATGACATGACCGGCGGCCATCATTTCAACGAAGTCTTCTTCGACCAGGTGCGGGTCCCCATCGGGCGGCGCGTCGGCGAGGAGAACAGCGGCTGGTATATCCTCGCCGAACACCTCGACTTCGAGCGATCCGGGATCGAACGGCTGATCGACCTCGAGTACATCTTCCAGGACGTGATGGACGCGGCGCGGGCGAAGGCCCGGGCCGGGACGCTGGGCAGCGCCCTGCGGTCACAGCTGGCGGAACTCGCCCTGGAGCTGGAGGTCGGGCGGCTGATGTGCTACCGCGTCGCCTGGATGCAGAGTGCCGGCCAGGTCCCGAACGCTGAGGCCTCGAGCGCCAAGATCTTCGGCACCGAGTGGTCGCAACGGATGATGGCCGTCGCCATGCGCCTGCTGGGCCTCGAAGGGGCCGCCAGCGCTGAAGGTTCGCCGCTCGCTTCCACCGTCCGCTTCGGCTACCTGAACGCCGTCTCCCGGACGATCGCCGGGGGCACCTCAGAGGTCCAGCGGAACATCATCGCCACCCGGGGACTGGGCCTGCCGCGCTCCTGATGCCGGTTCCGGCCTCGTGCTCACACGGCGATTGCGAGGCTGCCCGCGGACGCGTAGGATCGACCGGCATTCCCGAACGCGGCACACACAGATGACCGAATCGGATAAGGAGCATCCACGTTATGGCGACAATGACACGTAACCAGTCGAAACCTTCATTCCTCGGCACCCTCAACGCGATCTCTCTCGCGGAGTCCGGCGCAGGCGTTTACCTCGAAGCCTGGGCGAACGCCACCACCGATGAGGACCTCGCCTGCTGCCTGCGCTTCGTCGCGGCCCGCGAGACGAGCCATGGCGACCTCTTCTGCCGCCGCATTGGTGAGCTCGGCTTCGAACTGATGCAGAAGCCCGACCCAGGTGCGGCCGAACGCATCGCGAAATACGCCAACCCGAAGATCAGCGACCTTGAGAAGATCGGCCCTGAGCGCGAAGAAGGCGCTGACCCGTTCATGGACATCGAGCGCCAGCTCGAGGACGGCATCTACGACCCGCTCACGGCGAAGCTCATGACCTGGTACATCGCCGAAGAGCGCGATTCCGGCGCCATGCTGCGCGAGGCCTATGCCGCGGCCCGGGCGAAGGCCAGGGGCCACTCCATGAATGGAAACGGCGCCAGCGCGGCCAGCTCCAACGGCCACAGCGCCGACGCCCAGGCCCTGATGGAGTGCATGACGGCCGGCTTCGGGCGGCTCGAGAAGGCCCTGGAGAAGATGGCGAAGGCCGGCAAGTAGGACGGACCGCCGGGCGCGCCTAAATGGCGCGCTCGGCCAGCCACCAGCCGGCGCTCGAAGGCGTCGGGAAGCCGGTGGCCAGGGGCTCACCCTTTATCGACCCGAGATGGCAGGCGTAGGTGCCGTCTTCGTGCAACGCGATAGTGCCGAGACAGTACGGGCCGTTATCCGCAGTCCAGAAGGTCGGATGGCCACGGCTGACGTCTTCACGAATGTGGATGGCGGCGGGCATTATCGTTGGGCGAGGATACACTTCCGAAGTCATGCCCTCGCCTCCCTGAGGTCGTTCCGGGTTGGTCAATGGCGGCATGAGCAGTCCGTATCCTCGTGCCGAGGGGGGGGATCCTGGGTCGATGGGCTGGCCCGATGGCGAGGGAATCGGGCGGAGCGCCACAGGCGCCAGGCCACCGGCGCCCGGTGCGGCCCAGACCTGTGTGCCGCGGGCCGCGGCAGCCGGCCCGAGGCGGTCGATAAGGTGCGCCACATCGAGCGCAGCCGCTCGGGTACGGGGGCTATCGCCGGTCGTTTCGTTCGCCACAATCGCCTCCTCGCGGTTTCCAGCAGTTCCGATGAATGGGAACGCGCTTTAGCCTGGATCCCGTGAGGGAAGTATCGCCCCCGCTGTCTGCCCCAAACTGACAGACGGGGACGGGGCGCGGGCATCGCCACAAACCCTCG
>JBJXGC010000271.1:0-4971 GCA_046154545.1 Dehalococcoidia bacterium
ATAAGGCTCAGCGCCGCACCCGCCGGTCGCGGCGATAGATGATCATGAGATGCATGGCACCGCCCACGCCGGTGCTCACCTGCAGGTCCATGGAGATGACTTCGGTGCCGAGGTGGGCGTCGAGCCAGTTGTCCGTCACGGCTTCGAGCGATTCCGGGGTGCCCGCCTGGAGGACGGTGACGCCGAGTTCGCTCGCCGGCAGGTGGATGTTGGCGGCCATTGCCCAACGGTAGCGAGCGCGGCGGGCGGCCGCAATCGGGAAAGGGCGATGATGCTGCCGCCGGGCGCGCCCCTTGTTGGGTGAAGGGACGGACGGCCCTACAGTAATCGGCAATGGTGGATGAACCGAACATCGTCCCGGTCGGGGGCGCCCGGCGGGTGACGACCTACCGCGTGCCGCGTCCGCACGCCGGGATCATCCCCTTGAGCGCCACCCAATTCGAGGCTACGGAATACGCCGAACAGCGGGCGGGGTGGAGTGGGCGGCTGCTCAACGCGAAAGACGCGGTCGTCGGCTCGAGCATGTCGAACGCCCGGCTCATGTCCGAGCGGCTGAGCAAGAAGGTGGCGCTCGCCGTCTTCTCGTCGGACGCCATCTCCTCGACGGCGTACGCGACCCAGGAGATCCTGCTCATCCTCGTGATCGCCGGCACGGTGCACCTCAACCTGAGCCTGCCGATCGCGCTGGCGATCGTGGCCCTCCTGGCCATCGTCGTGATCTCGTATCGCCAGCTCATCCGGGCCTATCCCAACGGCGGCGGCGCCTACACGGTCGCGCTCGAGAACCTCGGGACGGTGGCTGGACTCGTCGCCGGGGCGTCGTTACTGATCGACTACATCCTGACGGTCTCCGTGTCGATCGCGGCGGCGGTGGAGGCGCTCGTTTCGGCGGCGCCGGGGCTCCACGATCTGGCCATCCCCATCGCGGCGGGGATGGTACTGCTCATCATGCTCGGCAACCTCCGCGGGATCCGCGAATCGGGCACGACCTTTTCCATACCGACCTACGGGTTCGTCGCCGTCCTGGGGCTGACGATCATCGTCGGCGTGGTCCAGGTGGTTTTCGGCGACGCACCCAACATCTTCGCCACAGGCGAGCCGAGGAAGCAGGTCGAGCCGGAGCATGCGATCGGCATCTTCCTCGTCCTGCGCGCCTTCTCGGCCGGCTGCGCGGCTTTGACCGGTGTCGAGGCCATCTCCAACGGCGTCTCGGCGTTCAAGCCCCCGGAAGGGCGGAACGCGGTCAGCACGATGACCTCGATGGCGCTGCTCCTCGGCTTCCTCTTCATCGGGACGACGCTTCTCGCCCGCCACTTCGGGATCGTCTACGCCGAAGGGGACAAGGAGACGGTGATGTCCCAGGTCGGCGCCGAGGTGTGGGGGCGGAACGCGATCTACTACATCCTCCAGATCATGACGGCCGGCATCCTCTTCCTCGCGGCGAACACGGCCTATAGCGGCTTCCCCCTCCTTGGCGCCATCCTCGCGCGCGATGGCTACCTCCCGCGCTTCTTCCACCAGCGCGGGAACCGGCTGGTCTTCAGCTACGGGATCGCCGCCCTGACGGTCTTCGCCATCGTCCTGTTGATCGCCTTCAACGCCCAGACGACCCGCCTCATCCCACTCTATGCGCTCGGCGTCTTCCTCTGTTTCACGCTCGCCCAGGCGGGGCTCGTGCGCTTCTGGTTCAAGCATAGAGACCCCGGCTGGAAGCGTTCCGCCCTCATCAACGGCGTCGGGGGGCTCGTCACGGCGGCGGTCTTTGTCATCATCCTGGTGACGAAGTTCGGGCAGGGCGGCTGGATGGTTGTCGTCGCCATTCCGGTGATCACCGTGTGGTTGTGGCTGATCGGGCGCTTCTACCGGCGCCTCGCCCGGGCCATCTTCGTGTCGCCCCAACTCACCTTCGACATGGTCCCGCGCGACAAGTCTCGAATCCCCATCCTCGTCCCTGTCGATGAGATCAACCTGCCCACAGTGACCACCCTTAGCGCCGCCTGCGAACGGTCGAGCAACGTCACCGCCGTGCACGTCAACTACGACGCCGAGGACGGTGACCTGCTGATCAAGCGCTGGGATGCACAGTTCCCCAACATCCCGCTGGTGGTCATCAATTCGCCTTACCGGACGGTGGCCGAACCGATGAGCTGGTACGTGCTGGACCGCCTCAAGCAGTCTCCCCAGGCGATCGTGATGCTCCCCGTCATCCAGGTGCGCCATTGGCATCAGCGGCCGCTGGTGAACCAGTCCTTGCGGCGGTTGAAGCAGCTTCTGAAGCGCCGCAAGTCAGTCGAGATCATCGAGCAGCCGTTCGCCGTCGGGTAGACCTTGCCGCCGCACACCGCCGTCCACGTCCGCGGTTCGTCCGCCCATATGTGCTACCATGTGCAACATGACGGCGACGATCGGCATCCGCGAACTGCGCCAACACGCGAGCAAGTACATCGCGCTCGTTAAGGAAGGGGCGCGGATCGAGATCACGGACCGTGGCCGTCCCGTGGCCATGCTGACGCCGCTGCCGGGAGAGCGCGAGACGGGGCTGGAACGTCTGTTCCGGCTCGGCCGGCTCATTCCGCCAGAGACAGCGGGAGGCGTGGCGGGGCTCCGTCCGCTCCCGATGAGGCCCGGTCAGCGGCCGCCCAGCGAACTTCTCCAGGAGATGCGGGACGATGAGCGATCTTGAATCGCTCGCGTACGTCGATTCCTCGGGCCTCGTAAAGCTCGCCGTCCGGGAGGTCGAGTCGCAAGCGCTGGTGGAGTTTCTCGCCGGGCATCGCATGGCGTGCAGTTCGCTGGCGCTCACGGAAGTCGTCCGCGCCGTGGTCCGGTCGGACGAAAGCGCGCGGTCGAGTGCGGTCGCCGTCCTCGCACGCGTCATCTTTGTGGAGACATCTCCGCCGCTGTTGCGTCATGCGGCGAGGCTTCTGCCGCCGGAGTTGCGGAGCCTTGATGCCATTCACGTGGCCTCTGCGCTGTCGCTCGGAGGCGAGCTCAATCTCTTCGTGACCTATGACCGCCGGATGCGCGAAGCGGCGGAACGCGTTGGGCTGCGCGTGGAGTCACCGGGCGCGCCCTGAGTTGGTCCCATGAGCGTCAGAGCGCCGCAACCCGGGAAGAGTTGTGGCGCCTCTCCAGCAGTGTAGACTGGCGGCCTTATGGAACGCCGCCTACCCGGTGAACGGTGGCCAGCGGTGCTGGTGATCCTCGGCCTCGCTTCCGCTGCCTGCGTGGCGCTGGTGGTGCTGCGCGTCTTCAGCACCCGCCAGCCCGATTTCGCCTTCCTCGTCTGGAACCTGGTGCTCGCCTGGGTGCCGTTCGTGCTGGCCATCGCCGTCTATGGCGGCTACCGCCACGGGGCGCACGGGGGTTACCTGCTCGCCCTCAGCGTCCTCTGGCTGCTCTTCCTGCCGAATGCGCCGTACATCGTCACAGACTTCGTCCATCTCCAGTATGCGACCGGCGTGCCCCGCTGGTTCGATGCCCTGGCAGTGGGCGCGTATGCCGCGACCGGGCTCCTGCTCGGCTTCGCCTCCCTCTATCTCATGCAGGCGGTGGCGGCGAGGACCATTGGCGTACGCCTCACCTGGTGGTGGGTGGTCGCCGTGCTCTGCTTGAGCAGCGTGGGGATCTACCTGGGCCGCTACCAGCGGCTGAACAGCTGGGACGTCGTCCGCCAGCCCCGCCGCATCATCGACATGGTGCAGGAACGCCTCCAGGCGCCCTTCGCGAACGAGACGCTCCTCGTGGTCACCCTGTTATTCAGCCTGTCGCTCACCGCCGCGTACGTGTTGCTCTACACCGTGGTGCTGCCGCGCATGGACTTTCGCAGGGGTCGGTTCCGCGACGAGTTCTGAGTCCGCATTTTGCTACGTCAGGCGGCCAGGTCGATCTGCTGGACCGTGCCCACTCCGCCAGCCTCCGTGAGGTAGACGCCCGTCTGGCGGATGACGCCCTGGAGCTGCTGGGCCGCGTCCTTCACCTGGAACGGCGTCCCAACGCTGGCCAGGCTGATGGCCCCCACCCCGGCCTCGGCCAGGTCCTGGACGACATCCACCCCGGCGCCGTCCTGCGACCAGAGTTGGAGTGACTGGAAGGCGGCGTCGGCTTCGTCGATCCAGCCGTTGCCGTCGCCGTCGAGGGCGCTGAGGTCGGCGAACCCGTTCCCTGAGGTTGCGCCGAACAGCTCGGAACCGTCCGTCGCCTTGCCATCGCCGTTACGGTCGATGAAGAGGAAGGCGCTTCCGGGCTTGAGGAAGGAGATCGTGTCGGCGGTGCCATCGGTATCGATATCGAAGGAGATCTTCGTATCTGTCAGCTCGGCCGCGTTCCCGTTGAAGTTGAGGACGAGCGGGTCCTTCAGCTTCGCGTCGCCGAGGCGGATGCTGACGTCGGTTGTCTCGACGGATGCGCGGGCCATGGCGAGGTCGAGCTGGAAGCTGATCTCTCTGCCGTCGGCGGTCTTGACGACGCCGGAGGCGCTGAAGGCCGTCGTCTCCGCTTCCGTCACCCGTTCGTGCAGGTCGTATTCGACGCCCCAGCCCTGGCGGGCGGGGGTGCTCGCCACTTCCTTCGCGGCTGCCCCGGCCGCTGCCGCTTCTCCGCGGCCGTGGAAGTTCGAGGGGTCGATGATGCGCACCTTCTGGCCGGTGAGCCGCTCGACCAGGGCGATGAGGAACTGCAGCTTCGGCGAGAGGCCGCTCCCGTCCTCGCCGCTGGCCTCGGTCTCATGTGTTTCCGCGGCCGCGCGGGCACCGTCAGAGATGTGCGAGGTATCCACGCGGGCCGGGCGGCGCGATTCGCGCCCTTCGAAGTCGGGGCGGCGGTCGCCGCGCCAGGCGCGCAGGGTCTCGTCACGTTCGGTCTGCCGCACGAACTCGTGCGTTGATGCCAGGAGGAGTTGTGAGCTTTCGATCCGCATTGGGAACCTCTCGCGATAGTTTTCGGCATGAAGGCGCGGTCTGCTCCGGGGTT
>JBJXGC010000274.1:0-6391 GCA_046154545.1 Dehalococcoidia bacterium
TGGCGATTCCGCCTGCCCCGATCGTCCTTCACGGTCCTGATAGTTTGCGATGGGCGAACGATCGGCGTAGGCTTCACCTTAACGTGTACGGAAGGGTGGTGGCGGCGTCATGGCATTCGCTCCGGCAGCGCGGCCACTTGGTGAGACCCTCAACAAGCGCCAGAAGCAGCTCCTCCTCTTCTCGTTGATGCTCGCGATGTTCGTGAGCGCGCTCAACCAGTCGGTGGTGGCGACGGCGACGCCGAAGATGCTGGCGGACCTCGGCGGCTTCTCGCTGCTCTCGTGGGTGTTCACGGTCTACATGCTCACATCGACGGTGATCACGCCGCTTGTGGGAAAGCTCTCGGACATGTTCGGGCGGAAGAACTTCCTCCTGGCCGGGATCGTGGTCTTCGTGCTGGGGTCGGCTGGCTGTGGGTTCTCGACGAACATGCCGATGCTCATCGCTTTTCGCGGCTTCCAGGGCATCGGCGGCGGCATGATCATGGCCTGCGTCTTCACCACGCTTGGAGACCTTTTCCCACCGGCCGAGCGGGGCAAGTACATCGGCTTTTTCACGGGCACGTTCACGGTCGCCGGCCTCTCCGGGCCCAGCCTCGGCGGGCTGCTCACCGACCATGTGAGCTGGCGCTGGGTCTTCTTCGTGAACATCCCGGTGGCGATCGTGGCGATGTCGTTCATCTGGGCGAACCTCCCTTCGAAGACGCGCCGCGGCAAGCTGCGTGACATCGACTTTATCGGCGCCGGGCTGCTCTCCGGGGCGACGACCTGCCTGTTGCTCGGGCTCGCCTGGGCGCAGCGCGAATTCGGGTGGAGTTCACCTCAGACTGCCGGCCTGCTCGTGACCTCGGTCCTGCTCGTCGTTGGCTTCGTGTTCCAGGAGAGCCGCCACCGCGAGGCGGTGCTGCCCCTGGCGATCTTTCGCAACCGGGAGTTCGTGATGGCGAACATGGTCGCGATGACGCTCGGCGCGGGTTCGTTCGGGGCGGTCCAGTACCTGCCGACGTTCGTGCAGACGTCGCTGGGCGCTTCCGCGACCTCGTCCGGCCTGGTCTCGACACCGCAATCGCTGGGCATGCTCTTTGCGAGCGTCGTCGGTGGCCAGATGATTTCGCGGCTGGGGCGCTACCGGACGCAGTGCATCACGGGCACGGTCCTCGTGCTGATCGGGGTGCTGCTGATGCAGACGCTCGATGTTGGCCAACCGCAATGGCACATCATGGCGTTCATGGGGGTGATGGGTCTGGGGTCGGGCCTCGTCATGCCAACGATGTCGGTGGTGAGCCAGAACGCTGTCTCGCATGAGTTAATGGGCGTGGCAACGAGCGCTCGGCAGTTCTTCATGCAGATCGGGAACGTCCTGGGCGTTGCCGTGTTCGGCGTCGTGCTGGCCAGTTCGTACCACACTGCCTTCGTGTCCGAGGTGGCGCCCGCGACACAGGCGGCCATACCACCAGCGCTGTTCCAACGATTCGACGACCCAACCCTGGCCCTGAACGAGCGGCAGTTCGATTCAGTGAAAGCCGAAGTGCTCCAGTTGGAGAACGGGGAGGCGCTGCTCGAGGACGCTACAGCCGGCCAGCGGTCGGCGGTGGCGGTCGCTCTCCGCCACATCTTCCTGGGATCGGCGCTGGTGATCGCACTGTCGGTGCTGTGCACGATCGCGCTGAAGGAGCTGCCGCTGCGCCGAGGGTTCGAGCAGGCGGCTGCGCCAGCCCGGCCGGGAGAGGCGACGTCCGGCGGCACGGTCGCGGCAAGCGCGCCCTCCCCGGGAGGGGGCGCCACCTGAGCGGGTGCGTCAGGCGTCGATGGCGACCTGGCGAAGGGCGCCCTTGAGCGCGTCGATCTGGGCCACCGGGGTCGGGTCGAGGCCGTTCAACAAGGCGACATAACAGGACGTATAGTCACCCCAGGCGGTGGCCGTAAGCAGCTGTTGGAGGACGGTGGCGCCGGGGACCTCAATGCGCTCGACGGGGATCCCCGCGGCCGCGAACTGACCGGCGGCGAGGTCGAAACGGCGAAGGACGGTGGCGCCGTGGAGCGCGCGGGACTCGAGGGTGACGAGGGCAAGCACTTCGCGGTGACGGTGGCCCGTCGATAGGCCCACGATGAGGTTGTGGCCGAGTTCCGGAAGGGATTCGAAGGACCCGAGGGCCTTACCGTTCTCGGCCAGCTGGTTGCGGAAGCGCTCGGCGGCGGGGGCCAGATGCTCGGCCCCGGCGAGGATCGTGAAGCGGCCATGAAGGGCCGTGGCCAGCCGTTTCGCGCCGTTCTCTGCCAGCGGGATGGTCGGCGAAAGGGCCGTTTCGACGAAGGCACGGTGTCCTTCGCCAGCGGCCGCGACTTCTTCCTGGCCGCCGCGCCAGAGGCCGAGCTGCTCCCCCAGGCGGAGCAGCGGCGCCAGGGTGTGGACGGTGGTGGCGCGAGGGGACAGCGCTTCGTAGGTGATCGGGTGCCAGGAGGCGCCGTCCGCGACTGCCCGGCGGGCGAGTTCGCCGCCCCGCGAGATGATCAGGACAGGCGCTCCGCGGGCCATCGCCTCGCCGTAGCAGGCGAGCGCTTCCTCGGTGTCGCCGGAGTAGGAGCAGACGACGACCAACGTCCGGCCGTTGACGTAGCCGGGCAGGGAGAGACCGCGGACGACCGTGACCGGCATGGCCGCTTCCGCCCGGCAGACGGCCGCGAAGTAGCCGGCGGCAGTGGCGGAGCCGCCGACCCCGGCGATGACCAGGTTGGTGGCGTGTACTGCTCCGGGGGGCGGGACGAGCGCGGCGCTCTCGGCGTAGGCCCGGAGGAACTCGCGGCCAACGTTGCGGATATGGTCGAACATGCCCGAGCGATCGAGGGCGTAGGTGCCGGGGTCGTCGAGGGCGGTCACCGAGGGGCTACGCCAGCTAGCGCCTTCCCGGCCTCGAGGATGGGCTTGACGAGGGCCTGATCGGTGACTTCGGTATAGATGCGGAGGAGTGGCTCGGTGCCCGAGAGGCGGAAAAGGAGCCAGCCTTCCTTGACGAAGAAGCGCCAGCCATCGACACGGTCGGACGAGACGACGGGCCGCCCGGCGATGGCGGCCGGGGCCATGGCGTCGAGGGTCGCCTTCACCCGGGCGTTCGAGCCGGGTTCGAGGTCGAAGTCGAGCCGTTCGTAGTAGTGGGGGCCGGTGATGGCGAATACTTCGTCGAGAAGCTGGGACGGAGGCTTGCCAGTGGCCGCGACGTAATCCAGGAGATAGAGGCCGGCGAGGATGCCATCGCGCTCGGGCAGATGGCCGCGGAAGCCGTAGCCGCCGCTCTCTTCGCCGCCGATAAGGGCGTCCTCCGCCATCATCAGCGGGCCGATGTGCTTGAAGCCGACGGGAGTCTCGAAGAGCGGCACGCCGTAGTGCGCGGCCAGGAGAGTGGCCATGTTGGATGTGGTCACTGACTTCACGACGGCGCCGCGCAGCTTGCGCTCGCCGAGCAGGTAGTTCACGAGCAGGGCGAACGTGCGGAGCTGATCGACGTAGCCGCCCTTCTCATCGACCAGGCCCACCCGGTCGGCGTCGCCGTCGTTGGCGATGCCGGCGCTGAAGCCGCCCCCAGCGAGGAGGGTCATGAATTCGCCGAGGTTGGAGTCGATCGGTTCAGGGGCGCGGATGCCCGGGAAGGCAGGGTTGCGGGCGTTGTGGATCTCGGTGACGCGGGTTGAGCCGCCGGCCAGGAGCTCGCCGAAGAGGCCGGCGCCCGCCCCGTACATGGGATCGACGCCGACGTGGAGGCCAGCGGCCCGGATGCGGTTCAGATCGACGCGTTTGGCCAGGCCAGCGAGGTAGCCGCGCACCGGGTTGTACTTCACGATCGCGTCCGAAGAAGCGGGCGCGGACTTCACCCGCGACTGATCCGCGAGGATGGCGGGGACCCGCGCTTCGATATCGGCCACGATTTCGGGGCTGGCGCTGCCGCCGTAGTGCGGCTTCACCTTGATGCCGTTCCAGGTGGCGGGGTTGTGGCTGCTGGTGACGATCACGCCGCCGCAGGCGTTGCTCTCGATGATCCGGAAGCTGAAGGCGGGGGTGGGCGCCGGGCGGTCGGCAAGCTCGACGCGGAAGCCGTTGCCGGCGATGACGCGGGCGACGGCCAGGGCGAACTCGGCCGAGAGGAAGCGCGTGTCGTACCCCACAACGACGTGGCGGTCGCGGCCGTAGGTCTGGGTGAAGTGGTCTGCGATAGCCTGGGCGCAGGCGCGGACGTTTTCGAAGGTGAAGTCCTCCGCGATGATGGCCCGCCAGCCGTCGGTCCCGAAGTGCACAGGGTTTTCAGTCATGACTTGCCATCATACCGTGTGCCCGGTTCGATGAGCGTCCCGGGCGGGACGGTGACCCCGGCCGCGATGACAGCGCCGGAACCGATGACGGCTCCGAGGACGCGCGCGCGTTCGCCGATTCGCACGCCGTCCGCGAGGATGCTGCCCTCTACCTCGGCGCCGGCGGCGACGGTCACCCCTTCCCAGAGGATAGAGCCGTCCACGCGCGCACCAGCGGCGACGGTCGACCCCGGGCCGAGCGACGATGCGCGGACCTGCGCCGCCGGGTCGATGATCGCCCCCGGCCCATCGACGGTGACGCTGTCGCGTTCGAGGATGGCGCGATTGAGGGCGAGGTAACGGGCTGGCGTGCCGATATCGGCCCAGAGGCCGGGAAACTGGTAGCCGAGCACCGTCCGGCGGCGGGCGACGAGCGAGGGGAAGAGCGTCTCTTCGACGCGGACCGCCCCGGGCGGGATCTGATCGACGAGGGCGCGCTCGAAGATCCAGACGCCGGCGTTGACGAGGTTCGATGGGGCGGTGCCGAGTGGGGGCTTCTCGACGAAGCCGGTGACCCGCCCGAGTTCATCGACGACGGCGACGCCGTATTGCGACGGGTCGTCCTCGGGGTGAAGGGCGAGCGTCAGGTCGGCCTCCTGGGCGATGTGCTGGCGCAGGGCCGGCGCGAAGTCGAAATCGACGAAGACGTCGCCGTTGAGGACGACGAAGCGGTCGTCGATGCCCGACTCTTCAACGGCGTTGCGGATGCCGCCACCGGACTCGAGCCGTTCGGTTTCTTCGACGAGGACAACTTCGAGGCCGCCCGGGCGGCCGGCCCTGTAGGCGTCGGCGAGGTCCTCGTTATAGCGGCCGATGGCGAGCACGGAGCGCTGGAAGCCGTTGGCTTCCAGCCAGGAAAAGAGATATTCGATTGCGGGCCGGTTGCAGACGGGGACGAGGCTCTTGTGGCGGGTGTGGGTGAGCGGGCGAAGGCGCGTCCCCTGACCGCCGACCAGCACGATAGCGTCCATCGCGCGATGTTACCCGAGCCCGGCCGAGCGGCGCAGGTGATCGGCGCGGCCCGTGTCCTCCCAGGGCACGCCGAGGTCGATCCGGCCGAAGTGGCCGTAGCTCGCGGTCGCGTGGAAGATGGGCCGGCGAAGGTTCAAGTCGCGAATGATGGCGCCCGGCCGCAGGTCGAAGTGTTCGCGCACGGCGGCGAGGATGGCTGACTCGGGGACGTGGTTCGTGCCGAAGGTTTCGACACCGATCGAGGTCGGCTCGGCGACGCCGATGGCGTAGGAGAGGAGGAACTCGCAGCGGTCGGCGAGGCCGGCGGCGACGATGTTCTTTGCCACCCAGCGCGCGGCGTAGGCGCCGGATCGATCGACCTTTGTCGGGTCCTTGCCGCTGAAGGCGCCGCCACCGTGGCGGGCGACGCCGCCGTAGGTATCGACGATGATCTTGCGGCCGGTGAGGCCGGCGTCGCCGCGAGGCCCGCCGACGACGAAGCGGCCGGTGGGGTTCACGTACACCTTCGTATTCGAGTCGAAGAGGTCGTGGTCGACGATCGGCGTGATGATGTGTTCGCGGACGTCGGATTCGATGACGTCTGAGGCGACGTCGGGGTGGTGCTGGGTGGAGATGACGACGGCTTCGACGCGCTGGGGCTTCCAGTGCTCGTCGTATTCGATGGTGACCTGGGACTTGCCATCGGGCCGGAGCCACCAGAGTTCGCCGCTCTTGCGGGCCTCGGCGAGGCGGCGGGTGAGCCGGTGGGCGAGGGCGATAGTCAGCGGCATCATCTCGGGCGTTTCTTTGCAGGCGAAGCCGATCATCATGCCCTGGTCGCCGGCGCCGGTTGAGAGCTCGTCGCCGCGGCCGACGCCCTGGGCGATATCGGGCGACTGTTCGCTGATCGAGGTGATGATGCCGCAGGTGGCTGCATCGAAGCCGATGTCGGACGAGGTGTAGCCGATGGTGCGGATGGTCTCGCGGACGATGCTTGGGATATCGACGTAGGCGTTGGTGGTGATCTCGCCCATGACGAGGACCAGACCGTTCGTGATCGCCGTCTCGCAGGCGACGCGGGCACCGCGGTCCTGGGAGA
>JBJXGC010000278.1:0-5298 GCA_046154545.1 Dehalococcoidia bacterium
GGGCTCGCCGTGGTGGCTGGCAACGCATTCATCGAGGAGTGTCTGAAGCGGCACGTCCGGCCGGCCTGGACATGTGCATCTGAGAACGTCGCCTCGGCCCGCACAGCGGCCCGGCTGGGCTTCAGGCCGCTTCGCACGGTGACGGGGTTTACCATTGCCGATCACCCCAGGATCGAGGCGGGCCGCTGGCTGGGCCTGTCCGGCGGGGAAGCCCCGGATCCCACAGCTTGATTTGATTGACTTTATTATGTCCGGCGATTACACTCAGCCGGGGCATTACAAAGATGTATTTTGATCGTAAGGGAACACCCTTGAAAGCGCTCGCTTCCGGGCTCAGTCGCGGGCGTCACAGGGTCGGCCCGGTGACCAGCCCTATGGCGTTATGTGGTTTCCCCTAGCTCGCATCTTCACACTGCGCCGAAGCTAAATCGATAGACACTCCGAAGTGACGATGCATATCATGTGCCGATTCCCGGGCCATCTGGGTCGCGGGATGAAACGAGGAAGCGCCATATGGACGACTCTGTCGCGCAGTTTTTGAACTTCCTTTCGGTCGAGAAAAACGCATCACACAATACGATTGCGGCCTACCGGAACGACCTCGCCCAGTTCGACCGCTTCGCACGCGGAGCGAGCGAGGCCAGCGGCTGGAAGGGCATCACGGGTGCCGGTGTTATCGCCTTTCTGGAGGACCTGAGGGCGCGGGCCTACAAGGACGCGACCGTCGCCCGGAAAGTGGCCGCGGTCAAATCGTTCTTCGGGTTTCTTTGCGCCGAGGGCATGGTCGATGTGGACCCCACGGAGCAGCTGAAGTCGCCCCAGGTGGGGAAGACCTTGCCCCGCGCCCTGAGCATCGCCGAGGTGGACGAGCTGCTCGAACAGCCGTCCCGGCGGAGCACACCCGAGTCCCAGCGCGACAAGGCGATGCTCGAACTGCTCTACGGCACAGGCCTCCGCGTGACCGAACTGGTGACGCTCGACCTGAACGACATCGCCCTCGAAAGCGACCCGGTGACCGTCCGCTGCACCGGCAAGGGCGAGCGCGAGCGGATCCTGCCCCTGGCGCAGCGGCCGGTCGATGAGCTGAGGCAGTACATCTTCAAGGTGCGGCCAAGGCTCGTCCGCAATCGCCGGGAACCGGCCCTCTTCGTCAACCGCCGGGGAGAGCGGCTGACGCGGCAGGGCTTCTGGCTGATCCTGAAGAACTACGCAAAGGATGCCCAGCTGGACAAGACGATCACTCCCCACACGCTGCGCCACACCTACGCGACCCACATGATCTCGGGCGGCATGCCGTTGCGGAACGTGCAGGACGCGCTTGGCCATGCCAGCATCTCCACCACCCAGATCTATACGCAGCTCAGCACCACTCAGAAGCGGGCTGCGTACGACAAGGCGCACCCGCGAGCCTGACGACCGGGCATTAACGGACCGCGAACGGCCGGGAGACCCGGCGGAGGTAGTCCATGTCCCCGCCGGCCGGTCTCCTCGCGGCACTCGCTGATCCTGACCCGGCAGGCGCCCTGCGCGACCTTGACGCCGATGGGCGGCTGACGCCCTTCTTCCCAGAACTGGAGGCCGGGCGTGGCTTCGTCCAGCCGGTCCGCCACCATTACGACGTGCTCGGCCACAACCTGGCGGCGGTGGCTGCACTGGGGGACGCCCTCGGCCTCAGCAGCGCGGGCGTCGCGCTGCGGGAAACCCTCGGCTGGATGGACATGGACGAGGCCCTCGGCGGCGAGATTGACGGCCTGCCTGTGCGGCTGCTGCTTCGCCTGAGCACCCTCCTCCACGACGTCGGGAAGCCCGCCCAGGCGACGTATGTCGATGGCGCGCTCAAGTTCCCGAGGCACGGGCCGCGGGGCGCGGAGATGATGCGCGAACGGCTGCCGGAGCTCGGCTTCGGGCCGGCCGCCACGGACTTCGTGGCGAGGATGATCCGCTATCACCTGCGTCCGGGTGAGTTGGTGAAGGCCTGGCCACCGACCGACCATGCCATCCGGCGGTTCGTGAACGACCTCGATGGCCGCGTGTTGCCGTTGATGCTCGTAAACCTGGCTGACGGGTGGGCGACCCGCGGCCCGGGGTACACGGAGGAGAACTTCCGGCGCCACTGCGGCTTCGTGAATTATGTCGCGGCCCGGGCCTGGGCCGTCGTCCAGCCCGGCGACCCGCCGCTGGTCACGGGCGAAGAACTGATGACGACGTTCGACCTGGAGGGTGGACGGACCCTGGGGACTGTGCTGAAGGCGGTCCGGGCCGCCCAGGACGGCGGCCACGTGCGCGACCGGGAGGCTGCCCTCGCGCTGGCGCGTGAACTCCTGGCCGACGGGCGGCCGGACGACGCTGCCACTCCGCACACTCACGGCAGGTAAACGCACCTCGGCCGGCCAGAAGCGCCAGGGCCAGCCCTCGGCCGCAACGACGCCAGGTGCTGTCCGGGGCGGTGAGCGTCACGGGGATAGTCTTCGGGTTGCCGGTCGAGGGCGAGCTTGCGACAGGCGCTGTGGACGATTGCCAGGTGCCGCCATACCATCGCTGACAGGGCCCACCGTCTGCGAAGGCGCCGCCCTGCCGAGGGAGAGCCGATATGGCTGTCATGTGGAGCGTCATCTTCTACACCGTAGCGGCGGTGGCGGCGTTCTACTTTATCCTCTTGCGGCCCGTCCTGAAGAGCCAGAAGGACCAGCGCAAAGCCGTCCGTGCCCTTCAGATAGGGGACGAGGTGGTGACGACAGGCGGCCTCATCGGCGAAGTGAAAGACATTATCCAGCCGGTCGATGGGCCGACAGAGATCATCCTTGAAATAGCCCCGAACGTGCGCGTGCGTGCGGTCACGGACGCGATTTCCCGGCGCCTGACCACCCTTGAACCGGCTGAACCGGCCGGCGAGGCGCCCGGCTCACAGACAGCCCAGGAGGCATCCCAGCCGAGTGCGTAGCCAATCGACGGTCACCCTTTTCATCACAGTGCTCGTGTTGTCCGTGTTCGCGCTCGTCGTCGTATGGCCGAGCGACCCGAACCGGTATCTGCCGGGCGACTTCTGGCCCCAGGGCCGCGGCATCAAGATCGGAGGTGTCGAGCGGGAGACGATGCGCCTCGGCCTCGACCTCCGGGGCGGCGCCTACGTCGCCCTCCAGGCCGAATTCCCTCCCGATTACACCGGCGATAAGGCCGAGGCGATCCAGGGCGCGAAGCGCGTCATCGACAACCGCGTCAACAAGCTTGGCGTGAGCGAAGCGGAAGTGAACATCTCCGGGTCCGACCGGATCGTCGTCCAGCTCCCGGGCACAACCCTGGCCGACGCCCAGGCCCAGGTGGGCCGGACGGCCGCCCTGAAGTTCATGGTCTACAACGACGCCAGCGTCAAAGTGCCCGCGATCGGTTCGCCGGACGGCAAGACGCTCTGTCTGCCGCCCGTTTCGGCGACCGAGATCCCGGCAGGCTGCATCGCCATGACGGGCGAACACCTCACCAATGGCACGTTCCCCCAACGCCAGGGGACCGGCAACCAGGTCGTGTTCGAGACCACGGGCCTCGGCTCGCGGCTGCTCTCACAGATCACGACAAACGCTACCCGCTATGCGGAGGGCGACCCCCGCCGGCTGCTCGTGATCGACCTCGACGATGTGACGATCTCGTCTGCCAACGTCGTCAGCGTCATCTCAAGTAACGGCGTCATCACGGGCCAGCCGACCTTCTCGGAAGCGAAGAAGCTGTCCGACCTCCTGAACAGCGGTGCCCTCCCGATCCCCCTCAAAACCATCCAGGCGAACGAAGTGAGCGCGACGCTGGGCGAAGACTCGGTCGTCGATTCCGTGCACGCCGGCGAGATAGGGCTGCTGGCGGTGGCGCTCTTCATGATCCTCTACTACCGGCTCCCCGGGCTCGTGGCCGCCCTCGCCCTCGGCGTCTACACGGCGCTCACGCTGATGGTCTTCAAGCTCTGGCCGGTGACGCTGACCCTCTCCGGCATCGCCGCCTTCGTGCTCTCCGTAGGCATGGCGGTCGATGCGAACATCCTGATCTTCGAGCGGATGAAAGAGGAGTTGCGGCGTGGCCACACGCTCAACCGGGCGATCGACCTCGGGTTCGCCCGGGCCTGGACGTCCATCCGGGATTCGAACGTTTCGACGCTCATCACCTGTCTCATCCTCTACTGGTTCGGCAGCCAATTCGGGACCAACCTGGTGAAGGGATTCGCACTGACGCTGGCGCTGGGCGTGCTCGTCAGCATGTTCTCGGCCATCACCGTGACGCGGACGTTCCTCAAGATGATCGTGGGGACGCCGTTCGCGCGGAACCACTGGCTCTGGAACGCGGAGGAGCGCAAGACGCGGAGCGCCCCCTCCCGCGCAGCCGAAAGCGAGAGTGGCTCCTGATGATCGACTTTGCGGGCAAGCGTTGGTGGTATCTGAGCACGTCGCTGATATTGTTCATCGCCGCGGCCGTCTCCCTCGGCATCTTCAATTTGAGGCCAGGGATCGAGTTCACCTCAGGCTCCTCGTTCACGTTCGAATTCACCGAAAAGACCGTGCAACAGGGCGAGCTGCGGTCAGCGATGGCGGACCTCGGCCATAGCGACGCGCGGATCCAGGGCTCGGGGAGCAACACCTTCCTCTTCCGGACGCGCGAGCTGGAGAGCACCCAGCCGGTCATCCCCGTGGACGGCGCCGGGCCCCAGCTCCAGCCTGAAGGCGAAATCGACACCATCCAGGCCGCCCTCTGCACGACGTTCGGGAAGACCGGAGAAGACGGGACGTGCACGGGCATCAACCGGAAGGACTTCTCGACGGTATCCGAGACGGTTTCGACGGAGATCGCCCAGAAAGCCACCTACGCCGTGATCGCGGCGGCCGTCTTCATCCTGCTCTATATCGCCTTCGCCTTCCGCGGGCTCGGATTGCGGCGCGGTTTCAAGTTTGGGGCAGCCGCCATCATCGCCGTGCTCCACGACGCCTTCCTCGTCCTGGGCATCTTCGCGGCGCTCGGCCACTTCAACCACACCGAAGTCGATACAGCCTTCATCACGGCCATCCTGACCGTCATCGGCTTCTCCGTGCACGACACAATTGTGGTGTTCGACCGCATCCGGGAGACCCTCACCCACGACCCCTACATCCCGTTCGAGGAGGCCGTGAACGCGAGCATGACGGAGACGCTGGCGCGTTCCATCAACACGTCGTTCGTCGTCGTGCTCACCGTCGTCGCGATGCTCCTGATCGGCGGCGTGACTATCCGCAACTTCCTGCTCGTACTCCTCATCGGCATCGTCAGCGGGACCTATTCGAGTATCGC
>JBJXGC010000288.1:0-9058 GCA_046154545.1 Dehalococcoidia bacterium
CCATGGCCGACCTCCCCGTCCCGCTCCAGGAGATCCTCAAAGACTTCGCCTTCCTCGACCGCGCCGACCGCATCGACCTGCTGATCGAGTTCGCCGACAAGTTCGTGGACGTGCCCGAAACCATCGCCGGCCGCCCCTTTCCCGAGGCGAACCACGTCACCCGCTGCGAGTCCGAGGCCTTCGTCTTCCCCGAGGACGCCCCCGGCGGCACGCTCAAGTTCCACTTCGCCGTCGAGAACCCACAGGGCCTCTCCGCCAAGGCCTGGGCCGTCATTATGGACGAGACCCTCTCCGGCCAGCCCCTCGACCAGGTCGCGGCCATCGACCCCGGCGTGATCTTCCAAATCTTCGGAAAAGAGCTATCCATGGGTAAAGGCCAGGGCCTTATGGGCATGCTCGACCACGTCACCACGGCCGCCCGCCGCAAGCTCACCGCGGCCAGCTAACGACTGTCGCAGATCACGCGCCCGGCAAGGCGACCTCGGTGTCTTGGCGCTTCGCCAGCCTCCCGTACCAGCCTGGGCAACGGCCCCCGCCGGCGGCTATACCCTGATGTTCTCAGACGCATTTCTGGAGGAAACTGGGGCGCGATGTCCACTGGCTGGCTGATCTTCACCATCATCGGCAGCGCCGCCGTCGCCGGGCTGGCGCTCCTCGTCGTCTACGACCTGACACAGACGAAGCATGCGATCCTCCGGAACTTCCCGATCATCGGCCACTTCCGCTACTGGCTCGAATTCGTCGGCCCGGAGCTGCGCCAGTACATCGTCACCAGCAACACGGAGGAGCGGCCCTTTAACCGCGACCAGCGGCGCTGGGTGTATGCCTCGGCCAAGAAGGAGAACAACTACTTCGGCTACGGCTCCAGCGAAGACATGGAGCTGACGCCGAACTACCTGATCATCAAGCATTCGGCCTTCCCGTTGACATCGCCCGCAGTCG
Source organism: Dehalococcoidia bacterium (assembly GCA_046154545.1). Classification (GTDB taxonomy): domain Bacteria; phylum Chloroflexota; class Dehalococcoidia; order Tepidiformales; family Tepidiformaceae; genus JBJXGC01. Next base: position 943 of record JBJXGC010000288.1, read on the forward strand.
GCCAACCGGGCTACGACGCGCAACACCGGGTGCCGGCGGCGAAGATCCTGGGTGGCAGGCGGAAGCGGGCGAAGGCCTTCCGCCCGCCCTCGGTCGTCAACATTTCGGGCATGAGCTTCGGCTCGCTCAGCGGCAACGCCGTCACTGCCCTGAACGAGGGCACGAAGCTGGCCGGCTGCCTCCAGAGCACGGGCGAGGGCAGCCTCTCGCCCTATCACCAGCGTGGCGGCGAGCTGATCTGGCAGCTCGGCACCGGCTACTTCGGCGCCCGCACCCCCGACGGGCGCTTCGACCTGGCGAAGGCGAAGGACGTCGTCGCCGCCAACCCGGTCCGCGCCATCGAGGTGAAGCTCAGCCAGGGCGCCAAGCCGGGGCTCGGTGGCGTGCTCCCCGCCGCCAAGGTGACGAAGGAGATCGCCGCCATCCGCGGTATCCCCATGGGCCGGGACTGCATCAGCCCGGCCGCCCACCCGGAGTTCCACGACGTCGATACCCTCCTCGACTTCGTCGAGATGCTGGCCGACGCCACCGGCCTGCCCGTGGGCATCAAGTCCGCCGTCGGCGCTGAGGACTTCTGGCACGAACTGGCGCGAAAGATGGCGACCACCGGCCGCGGCGTCGACTTCATCACGATCGACGGCGGCGAGGGCGGCACCGGCGCCGGGCCACTCGTCTTCAGCGACCACGTCGCGCTGCCCTTCAAAGTCGGATTCTCCCGGGCCTACCGGGCTTTCGCGGAACAGGGCATCGCCGAAGAGGTCGTCTTCGTTGGCTCAGGCAAGCTCGGCTTCCCGGAATCTGCCCTCCTCGCCTTCTCCCTGGGCTGCGACATGATCAACGTGGGCCGCGAAGCGATGATGGCGATCGGCTGCATCCAGGCCCAGCGCTGCCACACCGACCGTTGCCCCACAGGCGTGGCCACCCAGGACAAGTGGCTGATGCGCGGCCTCGACCCGATGGACAAGGCGCCCCGCCTGGCGAACTACGTGCGCACCCTGCGCAAGGAACTCCTCTCGCTCAGCCACGCCTGTGGCGTCGCCCACCCGGCCCTGGTGACCGCCAACCACATCGAGATCCTCGACGACCACTTCACCGGCGTACCCGCCGGCCACCTCTTCGGGTACCGGGAGGGCTGGGGCATGCCCGCCACGGCGGAACAGGCCGAGATCGCCCGCATCATGGCCGAGCTGACGGCGACTAAGTGAGGTCGATGGGGCGGGCGCGACCAGAAGCCGAGATGATGTACGCGAACGGACGCTCGATATTCGCGTCCACGAGTTCCAGCCATTGCCAGCGGTTGAGCAGCATCCGCAGCACTTCGAAGGAGCGCAGCCTCCCTGTCGCCAGGAAGACGGCTCCGACCTGATGTTCGATGAGCAGCTGGCGCTCAGCCTCGTTCTCCAGCATCGTCCTGTTTTGCGAGAACAGCAGGAATCCCCGGGCGCCGACTACCGGTATCCAATCCGCATCCTTCGTGCCTTTACCTACCAGCTGGTTGTCGCTGTTCGAGGCATAGTGGATCTCCGCGTTGGGCAGCCGGACGAGCTTAAGAGCGCGGGGGATGCCCGTGCCATTGTCCTCATCGAAGAAGATCCTCACGCCGCCCGGAGCACTGCTTCGATCGCTGCGGCGGGTACCTCAAAGTCCTCTTCAAGGTCAACGATCTTCGCCCCCGCCTTCCATCGCTGGACGATCGTCTCGATCCGGACGTTCGAACCTTCGATTGTCGGCCGACCGGCAGCGTGCTCCGGGTCGATAACGACTGGCGTCGCCCTCCCATACGGATAGAATCGCGCAGCCATGCCATCGGCGATGTCGAAGTCCACGAGGTCCATCGTTTCGCCGAATTCGGCGGGTAAGGCGAATGCGCCGCCAATATCGACTGCGATCCGCGCGCTCGCCGCGTCAGACTGGTCGAACGCGTGCATGATATTGCCGCCCTCGACGGTCAGCCGCTTGCTGGCGAACGGGAACGGGATGCCCAGCCGCGTGGAGGCGAACTCATGGGCCGCCCGGAGACGTTCGAGGCTTAGCCGCCGGCCGCTGCCCCGGCGATATCGAGCGACCACGATCAGCTCTACCAGCTCCAAGAACGAGAGGGAGACCGCGCCATCATCAGGCCGCGGCCCGAGCACTGGTTTCATCCGATGCCCGGGGGCCTCGTAACCGAGCAGCCAACGCCGGGCGTTCTGAGGCGTCGTGCCGGCCAGGTGGGCGGCCTCGGCGACGGTGTACGTCTTCGCGAATGGCATTGCCCTGGCAACCGTCATGGCTTACCTCAGCATCGCGCCGGGTGCGCGTTCCAGACACTATGGCGGCGGCAGCCTTCACCCGGCAAGATCGAACCCCGTAAACGGTGACCCTACGGCCACCCCGCCCCTGCCACCTCCACCCCCACCGTCTCGATCGCTCCGCGGGTCTTCCCGGCGTTAATGTCGTCCAGGGTCCCGGTGGCGGTCAGCAGGAACAGCGTCCTCCGGTCGGCGCCGCCGAGCATACAGGCGATAGCCATGCGCCCCGGCGTGGGGATGCGCTCCGCCACTTCGCCACCCTCGCGCACCCGCAGGAACTCGCCCGTCGTCGGCGAGGCCACCCAGGCGGCGCCTTCCGCGTCGAGACAGATACCGTCCGGCGTCGCCGGGTGCACGCTGGCGAACTCTCGCCGGTTGCTCAGCCCCCCGTCCGCCGCGATGTCGAAGGCCGTCAGCCGCCGCGCCATGGTCTCCGCCACGACGAGGGTCTTTCCGTCGGCCGTGATGGCGCTGCCGTTGGGAAAGCGCATCTCAGCCGCCGCCACCCGTACCGTGCCGTCCGGCTCGGCGAGGATGATGTTCGTCGTCATCTGCCGGCCGTCCGCGTCGCGCTGCCGGGTCACGCAGCCCACATAGGCCCGGCCTCGGCGGTCGATCACCATATCGTTGCAGTCATCGACCGCGAAGGGCGAGAGGTCGGCGTGATCGACCAGCCGGTCACCCTCCACCCGCACCAGCTTCCGGGCGCCCATATCGACCACGATCATCCGCCCATCCGGCAGCCAGCCGATGCCCGAAGGGCGCGCGCCGCCGAACTCCTGGACGATCTCGGCCTTGCCCCGGGGCGTCACCGACATCACCCGGTGGGCGTGCATGTCGGAGAAGAAGAGGCGGCCGTCCCGCCAGCGTGGCCCCTCCGGGAAGACGATGCCATCGAGAATCACGACCGGCTCAGCCGTCATGCGAACGACCCTCCACGCACTTTCGGCGCAGTCTACGCCGCCCGCCGGAGATGGTTCATCGCAGCCCGCCGCCACGCTATAATCCGTGGTCGATGGCGACCACGATCACCAGCCCCGGCACCCGGATCATCGAGGAGACCGACGAACGGCTCGAACCGCCCTTCCACCTCATCCTCCTCGACGACGACCACCACACCTACCAGTACGTCATCCTCATGCTCGGCAAGGTCTTCGGCTACGGGCCAGAGAAAGCCTTCGCCATGGCCTGCGCCGTCGATAGCCAGGGCCAGGCCATCCTTATGACCGGCAGCCACGACGAAGCCGAGCGCAAACAGAACCAGGTCCACAGCTTCGGCGCCGACCCCCTCATGCCCCAGAGCATGGGAAGCATGTCGGCCGTGATCGAACCCGCTTCGTGACCACACAGACGAAGGCCGTCCTCTTCGACCTCGGCGGCACGCTCTTCACCTACCGCCACTTCGAGCGCGCCCGGCGGGAGGGCATCGCCCTCTTCGCGAGCTGGTTCGGCATCGCACCCGCCGCCGTCGATCAGGCCTTCCTCGACGCCGCGAAGGTCGTCTGGCCGCGGCTCACCGAGCTGCCCTACTATCTCCACCGCGACCTCGGCCGCCAGTCACGCATGGAGGCGGCCCGCATCCTCGGCGTCGAACTCTCCGCCGAACGCGAGCAGGAGTACCACGACTTCGCCTTCGCCCGCCAGTGCGAGGGCTTCGAACTGCGCCCCGGCGTCTTCGAGACGCTGACCGAACTGCGCCAGCGCGGGCTTCACCTCGGCATCGTCAGCAACGCCGACCGCTACCAGATCGCCCCCTGGGTGAACAACTCCGGGCTCGAATCCTATTTCGACTCCATCCTCTGCAGCGAAGAGGCCCAGAGCTGCAAGCCCGACGCCGCCATCTACCACGAAGCCCTCCGCCGCGCCGGTTGCGCACCCGCCGAAGCCCTCTTCATCGGCGACACCCCCGACCACGACATCGCCGGCGCAAACGCCGTTGGCCTCCGCTCGGTGCTCATCATCGAACACACGGAGATGGGCCTCCCCCGCGGCGACGTCGCCGCCCACCATACGATCCGCGAACTCCCGGAGATCCTGGCGCTCGTCTAAAGGAGTCGCGCCCCTCCGCGGGCGCGGGTGGCGCTCAACGGCCCGCGCAACCGCACGATGTCAGGCCACCCCCACCTCTACGATGCGGGGGCTGCTCGCGGGCTCCGGCACCGGCAGGCCATCCGCAATCAGGCCCTGGATGGGAAACGCAATGGCTTCGCGAATGAGCGCCTCGACCGCCTCCTCGGTCTCGGCCGCGGCGATACAGCCCGGCAGGTCGGGACATACGCCCCGAAGCTCGTCGGCCCTTTTTCGATAATGACGGCATATCGCTTCATTGCCCGCCTCCTCGTCTCAAGCCAGCCTGGCGGTCGCGGGCCGGCCAATGAAGGGTTAACCGCCGAGACGCAAAGGCCGCCAAGAACGAGATACAGATCTCGTCTCCAATTCCTTGACGGGACCTCCGCGCCTTGGCGGTGTCCCTGCCCCACGCGTGTCGCCCGTCAGTTCAGGATCACCCCGTCCGAGGCCACCATCGGGAGGGCGCGCATCACGGGCGTCCCCAGGATGGTACGGAAGCCGAAGTCGCCGATGGCGGCGAGGTTCGTGACGCCGGGCGGATAGGCGTCCGCGTCGATGGCCAGGCAGGTCCCGGCCACCGTCCCGCACGTCCCGCGCCACTGGAAGGAGGCGCTGGCCGGCACTTCCAGGACGTACTTCGTCCCCCCCAACGTCGGCACGACCGACGGAAGGTCGAAACGGAGGAACTGGAAGCCAACGCCCGCCGCCGTCGCGTTCACGGTGCCGATGATCGGCCCCGGCGCCTGCGCGGTCCCCGTGCGCACGTTCAACGTGACCACCGTGCCAGCCGTTGCGATGTTCAGGCAGAGATCGACCGCGTCCAGTCCCCTGGCGGTGCCGACAGGCACGAACTCCTGGCGCAGGGGGCCTGCGGACGATCCGAACCCCTTGAAGTTCGCTTCGCTACAGGCCGGGTCGCCCGTGAGCTTCTGGTCGGCCGTGCCGCTGGGCGCGCCGGGAGCGGTGCCCGCGATGGTCCGGAAGCCGAAGTCGGCCCCGCCCACGCGCGTCGAGACGCCCGGCGGGTAGGCGTCGGGGTCGATTGAAGTGCAGGAGCCAGAGACCTCGCCACATTTCGCCCGCCACTGGAAGTTCGCCGAACTCGGCAGTTCGATCACGTACTTCGTCGTCGGGGTGGTCGCCAGGATGGGGTCGATGGGGACCCGGAACCAGCGGTAGCCGGGCCCCGAAGCCGTGGCGGATTCTGTCTGAAGGATGGCCCCGGGCGCGGCCGCGGTCCCGCTCCGGATGTTCACCGTCACGAGTTCGGAGGCGTCGAGGACGTTGATGCAGAGGTCGATGGCGGCCAGGCCGGCAGCCGTTGGTACGAACTCCTGGCGGGTGGCGCCGGCGCTGGCCGTAAAGCCCCGGAACTCGACCGGGCCACAGCCCGGGTCACCCGTGAGCTTCTGGTCGGCGGTGCCGGTGGGCGGCACGCCCGCGATCGAGCCGGCGATGGTGCGGAAGCCGAAGTCCGCCCCGCCGGCCCGAGTAGAGACGCCGGGCGGGTAGGCGTCGGGGTCGATCGAGGTGCAGGAGCCCGAGACCGCGCCACACTTGCCCAGCCATTGGAAGTCAGACGAGCTGGGGAGTTCGATCACATACTTCGTCCCCGGCGTCGTCTCCAGGATCGGGTCGATCGTCACCCGGAACCATTGGTAGCCAGGCCCGGCTGTGCCGGCGTCGGTCTGGAGGATGGCGCTGGGCGCGGCGGCCGTGCCGCCGCGGATGTTCACGGTGACGCCCGCCGAGGCGCCGGTCACATTGATGCAGAGGTCCACCGCGGAGAGGCCAGCGGCCGCGGGCACGAACTCCTGGCGAATCGGCCCCCCGCTCGCGGTGAAGCCGCGGAAGACGCCCGGTCCGCAATCCGGGTCGCCCGCCAGCTCCTGGTCAGACGTCCCCGTGGGGGGGATGGCGAGTTCGCCCGAGAGCGTCCGGAAGGCGAAGTCGCGGCCGTCCGATTGGTTGGAGGTGCCCGGCACGTAGCCGTCCGGGTCGAGGGCAACACAACTACCGCCGATCGTCGCACAGGTCGCCCGCCACTGGAACGTGGCCGATGAGGGCAGCTCAATGACGTACTTCGTCCCCGGGATGACCTGCTCGACGTCAGCGAGGTCCAGGTGGAGGTACTGGAAGCCGGCGGCAGCGGCGTTGGCTGAAGAGGTGGCGATGATCGCCGATGGGGCAGCCGCCGTCCCCGTACGAATGTTCACCGTGACCTGTGTGCCGGGATTAAGGATGTTCAGACAGAGCGCGACCGCGGCCAGCCCCGGCTCGGCAGGCACGAACTCCTGGCGGAGCGAACTCCCACTTGAAACGAACCCCACGAAGTTCGTGGCGTTGCAGGCCGGGTCGCCGGTATGCGATTGGTCAAGCGTGCCGTGGGCGAACGACTGGCGGGCCGTCCCGCCGCCGAGTGCCGTCGCCGCCCCGATGAGCAGAAGAAGCCATATCGTCCATCGCCGCATGTTCGTTCCTCCCGGCCTGACGCCGTGGCGGGTCATACTACGGTGTCCAACGAAATATGTGGTCAACGAGTTGCATCAACCCGGGAAATCAGGGCCATCCGGGACGAGTTCCAGCCCCGCCGCCCGTAAGTCGGCGTCGAAGCTGAAGGCCTGGCGGACGCGCAACCTTCGCCCGAGGACGACGAGGCTGGCGTCGGCATAGCTCAGGGGGACGCCGGAGAACTCCTCGATCAGGGCCCAGATATCGCGGTCGAAGGCCTCGTCGATGTGGTGGACGATGGCCACGAGACCGGACGTCAGGTTGCGGGCTACCACCCGCGCCGGGCCATACCCGACCCGCGGCAGCAGTAACGTATAGATCTCACCGACGACCGCGGAGGTCGTGTGCATCCGCAAGTTTGGCGTCCGCGCGAACTGGCGGGCGCGGCCATGCCATTGATCACGGCGAACGGCGAGCGCCACCGACCCGCCCGTGTCAAGAAGGACGTCCAATCGATTCCTTCTTTGGCCAACCGTACAGGTAGTGTTTCACGTTCACCGAGAGGTCGTCCGGCAGGTCCAGGCCGTCGAGGATCCCGATGATCGAGAAGATCGGGTCGCTTTCATCGACGCTGCAGCGCTCCTGGACCAGGGGTTCGAGGGCGCGGCGAATCACCTCACTCATGGAGATGCCGAGGCGCACAGCCTCACCGCGGACCGCTTCACGCTCCTCCGGCCGCAACATCACCTGGACGCGTTCGTACGCCATACGTCCATGGTACACAGTCCGCTGGGCGGTGTGTGCCTCGAAGCCGAGGCCCCTGGTGACTGGGCCAAAGAGACCGTACGACGCGTCGATCGGCCCGCGCGCATAACGCCCATCTCGCCTCGTGACACGCCGCGACTGCTGGGCCAAACTGGAGTAACACACTGAACGAGGTGTTCACGTTGGCCGAGACCGTGACTCTCGAACTCGAACTGCCGATCCCCATGAGTACCGACGAGCGAGCTTTGCTCCAGCAACAAGCGCTGAGCCGCAACATGCCCCTAACCGACTACGTTCGCGAGGTAATCCAGCTTGGCCTCTGGGTGATGCGTGAACGTGACGGCGGCGCGGACGTGGCAGCCAAGCGGCCCGACGGGCGCTCCGCAGTCTTGAAGGCGACCAAGAAGTGAGCGACCCGGCCGGTGCCAGTTCCTTGACGGCCGACCCGCCGGGCATCGAACTTCCCCCAGAGCCGCCGACCCGGCCGAACTCGACCTTCAGCAAGCGCAGCGGCTGAAACTCATCGAATGGACCGCCTC
>JBJXGC010000301.1:0-8411 GCA_046154545.1 Dehalococcoidia bacterium
TCCACGACCGGAACCGCCCTGAACGTGAACGCCAGCACCATCGGCGCCAGCGGCCTCACCTTCCAGAGCATCTCCGTGAACGGCGGGACGAACGGCATCCTCCTGAACACTACGGGCTCGTTCGGCGGGCTCACCGTCACGGGCACGGGGACGACGGCGGGCTCGGGCGGCACCATCCAGAACACGACGAGTCGCGGCGCGAGCTTCATCAGCGCCACCAACATCTCCCTGGCCAATATGGTCTTTACGAACGCGGGGACAACCGACCTCGACGCGAACAACGCCGGCCTGTCAACCGGCGATAACCTCGCGACCAACGCCGCCATCCACCTTCAAACCGTGACTACGACCACCCTCACCAACCTGCAAATCAGCGGCGGCGCCGAACAGGGCATCAACGGCAATACCGTCTCCAACTTCACGCTGAGCAACAGCTCGATCACGAACGCGGGCAACGAACCGGACGAAGATGGTATCCATTTCTTCAACATGTCAGGCACCAGCGCGATTACGAACACGACGATAACATCGACCGTCCCGACGCCGAACACTACCGGCGGCGATGACCACCTCAACCTTCAGATGCAGTCCGGGACGCTGAACCTCACGATCTCCGGCGGCAGCGCGACCAACGCCAACAAGGGCAGCGGCTACCTCTTCGGGATTCGCGGCACGACCGATGCCACCATCACGTTCTCCAGCGCGAATGCCAGCAACAACTTCAGCGGTGGCATTGTCGCGGACGCCTTCGACAACGCAAAGATGCGGCTGAGCGTGACCAACAGCACCTCGAGCGGCAGCAACGACCAGCTCTCGGTGAGCGCTGGTGACAACAGCCAGGTGAGCCTCGACGCCTCAGGCAACACGCTCACCAGCGCGAGCACGTCTGACTTCGTTGTTCTCTTTCTGCTGGGCTCGGCCTTCGACAACGGCTTCGTCTTTAACGCACGCATCACCAACAACACCATCACCACCGGCAATCAGATCACTGCTGACGCGATCTTCGTCTTCAATGCCGGCGGCGGGCAGATGAACGTGGCGATCACGAATAACACGGTGAACTACCAGGGTACGCAGCGGCCGATCACTGTTAACGCGGGTCAGGACGGCGCCGGCGCCATCAACGCGACCATCACCGGCAACACCATCGACATCAGGACAGATGGGACGAATGACGCCTTTGGCGGCATTATCGCCCAGGCTGCCATCTCTTCACCAACGGGTGACGGAGCTTCGGTCTGCGCTGATATCGGCGGTGCCGGCGCATTGAGAAACACGTTCACGCGTTCGCTTGGCGGCGCAGCATTCGCCGCCGGGGACATTCGCGTCCGCCAGCGCTTGAACGGCACGATGCGCCTGCCTGGCTACGCCGGTGCCGCAACGGATACCGCCGCCGTTCAGGCGTACCTCAACGGGCGGAACACGGTGTTGTCCCCTTCCACTGCGACGGTCAACGTGACCGGCTTCGCGGGCGGCGGCGCCTGCACCCAACCCACCATTCCTATCCCCTGACCGGGGACCACCAAAACAGGAGGATTGAGTATGACCGAACCGTTCCTTGGCGAGATCAGGATCATGAGCTTCGGCTACCCGCCGAAGGGCTGGGCGCTGTGCAACGGCCAGCTCCTGCCCATCAACCAGAACCAGGCGCTCTTTTCCCTGCTCGGGACCACGTACGGGGGCGACGGCCGCACGACCTTCGCCCTCCCGAACCTCCAGGGCCGGGCGCCGATTCACGGCGGCGCAGGGCACACGCTGGGCGAACCGGGGGGCGAGCAGGCCCACACGCTCTCCGTGGCCGAACTCCCGACACACACACACACCGCGAACGGCAGCAGCAACACGGGCAGTTCCCAGGACGCGGCCGGCAACGTCCTCGGGGTGGTGCCGGGGCGGATCTACGCGGACCCGAGCCCCGCCACGGCGCTCACCCCCAACACCATCACGACGGTGGGCGGCAGCCAGGCGCATTTGAATATGCAGCCGTTCCTGGCGCTCAACTTTTCGATCGCCCTCCAGGGCATCTTCCCCTCGCGGAACTAGGAGGACGCAGATGGGTCAACCATATGTCGGAGAGATCCGTATGTTCGCAGGCAATTTCGCCCCGGCGGGGTGGATGTTCTGTGAAGGTCAACTTCTGCCAATTGGGGAGAATGAAATCCTCTTTCAGCTGATCGGCACCACCTACGGTGGCGACGGCCAGAGCAGCTTTGCGCTCCCCGATCTACGTGGCCGATTGCCCGTCCACTTCGGTAACGGCGTCGTCCTTGCGGAGTCGGGCGGCGCCGAGCAGGTCACCCTCACGGTCCAGCAGATCCCCGCGCACTCCCACCCCATGCTTGGGTCGATGAACGCCGCGCAGGACACGAGCCCCGCGAACAAGGTGCCGGCGCAGTCCGGCGCCGCCCTCATGTACATCCAGGATCAGCCGGACTCCGCCATGAGCGCAAGCGCTGTGACCTCGGTGGGTGGCAACCAGCCGCACACCAATATGCAGCCCTATCTCTGCGTCGATTTCATCATCTCCCTGTTCGGGATCTTTCCGGCACAAAACTAGGAGGGACCAATGGCCGACCCGTTTGTCGCGGAGATCCGCATCTTCCCGTTCAACTTCGCCCCCACCGGATGGGCCCAGTGCGATGGCCAGATCATGCCAATTGCGCAGAACACTGCTCTCTTTTCGTTGCTGGGCACCACCTACGGCGGCGACGGTAAGTCGACGTTCGCCCTCCCGAACCTCCAGGGCCGCGCACCCATGCAGCCGGGGCAGGGCCCGGGCCTGTCGCAATACGTCCTGGGCGAAGAGGGAGGACTGGAGACGGTCACCCTGCTCGAATCCGAGACGCCCGGGCACACGCACGTGATGCAGGCCCATGACCTCGACCTCGGCGAGCTTAACGCCCCGGCCTCGAACCGGTCGCTCGCGAAATCCGCAAACGCGACCGCCTACACGGCGGCGGCGAACCTGGTCGGTCTTTCCCCCTCGGCCCTTGCGCCGGCGGGCGGCGACCAACCGCATAACAACATGCAGCCGTACCTGACCCTGAACTTCTGCATCGCCCTGCAGGGGGTCTATCCGCCGCGGTCGTAGCGCGGATGGGCACGCCCTCGGGCTCGGCGGCATCCGGCGCTCAAGGGGTACCGGATGTCCGCCTGCGCCCGTGCACAGCGGACGACTTGCCCTTCCTTTACGAGGTCTACGCGAGCACACGCGCCGAAGAGCTCGCGCGGGCGCCGTGGGATGCCGCCCAGAAGGCGGCGTTCCTGCGCATGCAGTTCGACGCCCAGCACCGGCACTACCAGCAGCACTACGCGGGCGCCTCGTTCGATGTCGTCCTCGTCGGTGGGGAGCCCGCGGGCCGCCTCTACGTTGCCCGCGGCCGAGAGGAGTACGTCGTCATCGACATTGCCCTCCTTCCGGCCCTCCGCGGCGGGGGCATCGGCACGAAGCTGCTGCGCGAGGTAGCGGCTGAGGCGGATGCCCAGGGCGCGCGCGTGACGCTCCACGTCGAGCGCTTCAACCCGGCGCGGGCGCTTTACGAGCGGTTAGGGTTCGCCGTTGTGGCCGACGAGGGCGTCTACTTGCGGATGGAGCGCGCCACCGGCGGGGCCGGATCTACGTAAAGATGGCCTCGTAGAGCATGGCGTCGCCGCGCGGGCCGAGTGGCACCAGGAAGATATCGAGCGTGCCCAGGCGATCGTGGGCGACGGTGTAGATGCGCTGTGGCAACACGGGCTGCGCTGGTCCGGCAAACGTGAGCGAGAAGGGCGCGCGGGCGTCCGGGCCCCCGGGGTTCCCCAGCGCGACGGCGCTACCGAGGGTCAAGCCAAGAGGCTCCAGACCCGGCGCGGTGGCCGTGCAGCGCTCACCGACGAGGCCGAGGAAGGTGTCCAGGGACAGGATGTCCGTCATCGCGCAACCCCGCCAGGGACAATCTCCCACGACACGCTATCGAGCAAACCCGGGCACCCGCCGCCGGCGCTCGAACGTGCCGGCCGCGCCGCCGCCCCGGCCCCCTCCGAGCCCGGACCCCGTGTTCGACAGCCGAGAGTTTGTGCGATTCGCCACCACGGCACACACTGGGGCGCCGCGCGTCCCATATCGGGCCGCCACCCCGTCCGGAGGGATGCACCGATGAAGTTCCACTGGTTCGCGGAGGTCACCTACCCCTACCTCCCCGCCGATTTCCCCGAGAAGTACAGCAGCGCCTGGGTCGATACTCCGGCCCACCTGGCTGACCCTCGCAAGGTCGGCGAGGTCTACCGCATGTTCACGAGGTTGATGGAGTACGCCGATACCGTCGGCTTCGATGGTCTCGCCGTGAACGAGCACCATCAGACCTCGTTCGCGATGACGCCTTCGCCGAACCTCCTCGCGGCCGCGGTGGCGACGAACACCCGGAACGCCGCCATCCTCGTCATCGGCGATAGCCTCGCCCTCTACAACCCGCCGACCCGCGTCGCCGAAGAGATGGCCTACCTCGATTGCGTCTCCGATGGCCGGCTGATCGCCGGGTTCGTCTACGGCACGCCGATGGACTCGACCTTCTCCTATGGCACGAAGCCCCCGGAGCTGCGCGACCGCTTCGCCGAGGCGCACGACCTCATCCTCCGCGCCTGGCAGGAACCGGAGCCGTTCGCCTTCAACGGCAAGTACAACAAGCTCCGCTACGTGAACATCTGGCCCCGGCCCGTCCAGAAGCCGTTACCGCCCATCTGGGTGCCGGGCAGCGGCAGCCTCGAGACCTGGGACCTCGTGATCGACCGCGACTACTGCTACGGCCACCTCTCGTTTGCGGGCATGCAGTCCGCGAAGCCGATCGTCGATGGCTACTGGCAGTACGTGGATAAGCGCAACGGCAACATGAACCCGAACCGCATGGCCTTCACCCAGATCTGCTGCGTCTCAGAGACCGACGCCCAGGCCGAGGCCGACTACTACGAGGCGGTGAAGTACTTCCACCGCTTCAACTCCGTGAACCCGGGCTTCGCCGGCCCTCCCGGCTACCGGAGCAACCGCTCGCTGAAGTGGGAGATGGAACGCCTCGCCACGCCGAACCCGGACCGCCTCCGGGCCGCCCGCGGCGAGCTGAGCTTCAAGGAGTACGACGAGAAGGGGTACATCATCGCCGGGAGCCCGGCCACCGTCCGCGAACGGCTCCGGGAGCTGGCCAAGGAGCTACGCGTGGGCCAGCTCATCCCCACCCTGCACATGGGCAACCTGAGCGAAGAGACGGCCCAGAAGAACACCCACCTCTTCGGCACCGAGGTCATCCCTTACCTGCGCGACATCTGGGCCGAATACCCGGACCACTGGACACCGCAGGTCAGCCAGGAGCGGGTTGGGCTGATTTCGCCCGGTATCGCGCCGGTCGGCGTGGGCCGGTAGGGAGACGAGATGAGCTGGACCGAAACAGTCATTGGCGGGCGCACGGCTGTGCGCGTCTGGGAGGCGGGGGTTGGAGCGCCCGTCCTCTACCTCCACGGTTTCGACGGACACCCGGGAGAGGCGCCATTCCTCGCTCGCCTGGCGGAGAAGCGGCGAGTGATTGCGCCCGAACACCCCGGCTACGGGGAGTCCGGCGGCGCCGAGGAGAACGATGATGTGCTGGCCATGGTGCTGCACTACCGCCAGCTCATCGAGCAGCTCGCCCCGGGGCCGGTGGACGTCGTCGGGCACTCGCTTGGGGGCATGTTTGCGGCCGAACTGGCGGCGATCTGCCCGCAGGTGGTGCGGCGCCTGGTCCTCGTCTCGCCCTTCGGCCTCTGGCTCGACGCGACCCAGATCCCCGACCCGTTCAGCCTGAACGAAGAGGCCCTGGCGAAGCTGACCTGGGCCGACCCCGCGCGGCGGCCGTCCGCGAAAACGAACGGAACCGGCAACAGCGTGATCGAAGCCGCCCTCGCCCGCACGACCAACCTTTCGATGGCCTCACGCTTCCTCTGGCCCATCCCCGACCGGGGGCTCGCCCGCCGGATCGGGATTATCCGGGCGCCCTCGCTGGTGCTCCGGGGCGAGCAGGACCGCCTCATTCCGGAGGCCTATGGCGGCGCCTTCGCGAGCGCCATCCCCGGGGCGAAGGTGCAGCTCATCCCTGACGCCGGCCACTACCCCATGGCCGAACAGCCCCAGGCCTTCCTGGACGCGGTCACGGCCTTCATCGCCTGACGGCGTCTCTGTTCCGTCATCGCCGGCGCCTGTACTCTTCGCGGCATGACAGCCTTCCGTATCCTCCTCACGCCCGGCGACGGCATCGGGCCCGAAGTTATCGCCGAGGCGATCAAGGTGCTCGGCCGCGTCGAAAAGCGGTTCAAGCACGAGTTCCAGTTCGACGAAGAGACCATCGGCGGCGCCGCCATCGACAAGTATGGCCAGGCTCTTCGCCCCGAGACGGTCGCGAAGGCGAAGGCCTCGGATGCCGTCCTCTTCGGCGCCGTGGGCGGCCCCAAGTGGGACGACCCGAAGGCGAAGGTGCGCGCCGAAGACGCCATCCTCGGGATGCGCAAGCAGCTCGGCCTGTTCGCCAACCTGCGGCCGGTCAAGGTCCACCCGCTGATGCTCGCCGACAGCACCCTCAAGCCCGAAGTCCTCCAGGGGACCGACATGGTCGTCATCCGCGAGCTCACCGGCGGCCTCTACTTCGGGCGCCCGCAGAAGCGCTGGGAGAACGCGCGCGGCCGCCAGGCGGTCGATACCCTGCGCTACAGCGAGAAGGAGATCAGCCGCATCTGCCACGTCGCCTTCCAGCTCGCCCGCACGCGGCGCAAGAAGGTCACCAGCGTCGATAAGGCGAACGTCCTCCGCACCGGCCAGCTCTGGCGTGAAGTCGCAACGGAGGTCGGCAAGGAGTACCCGGATGTCGCCCTCGACCACCTGCTGGTGGACGCCGCCGCGATGCAGCTCCTCCGGCGCCCGGCGAGCTTCGACGTGATGGTCACGGAGAACATGTTCGGTGACATCCTCACCGACGAGGCGGCCATGCTCGCCGGCTCCATGGGCATGATGCCGAGCGCGAGCCTCGGCCTCCGGCGCAAGGATGGCACCGGCATCGGCCTCTACGAGCCGATCCACGGCAGCGCCCCCGACATCGCCGGCCAGGGCAAGGCGAACCCCCTGGCGATGATCCTCAGCTCAGCGATGATGCTGCGCCTCTCCCTCGGCCTCGAAGCGGAAGCGGCCGCGATCGAAGCGGCGGTGGATCAGGTGATCGCCGACGGCCTGCGCACCCCCGACATTGCCGGCACCGGCTCGAAGGTCGTGGACACCGTAAAGATGGGCGACGCGGTCGCGGAGCGGCTGTAGCCGCGACCGTCACGGCCGCTGGCCTGCGCACCAAGGCCGGGCGAATAACCCGCCATCCAGCATCACTTCGTCCGCGCATGACGGGCACGTCCTCACGTGCCATACTTCGCGCCACCAGGAGCGAAGGAGCGCCACATCGACACTGAAACCTGCCCCGTAACCGTCCCCGGTGCGACCGAGCGCATTGTCCAATGCGAGGCAATTGGCTCGCCCTTCGTGGTCTCCGTGGCGGTGCCGCCGGGCTTCGACCCCGGTGAGGGTGCACCGCTCAAGGTGGTCTACACCCTCAGCGCGAACATGAGCTTCGCCAGCGCCGTGGAGACGGCGCGCCTGGCCGCCTTTGCTCGCGAACTGCCGCCCCTGCTCATCGTGGGCATCGGCTATGACCGGCCGCGCGTTCCGTATGGGATGGACTTGAGCATGCGCGACTTCACGCCAACCCCGGAGCAGGGCCTCTATCTCCCGGGGGATGACCCCGGCCGCAAGCGCCAGGCGGGTGGCGCGCACGCCTTCCTTGATTTCATGGAGGGTACGGTGAAGCCACTGGTCGAGCGCGAGTATGGGGCGGACCCGGCGGACGCCACCATCCGGGGCCATTCCGTCGGTGGCCTCTTGGGGCTGACCGCGCTCTTTCAGCGGCCGGGCATCTTCCAGCGCTACGTCCTCGGGAGCCCGAGCATCTGGTGGGACCACGGCGTCGCCCTGAGCTACGAAGCGGAGTACGCGGCGGTAAACACGGATCTCCCGGCGCGCGTCTTCATCTCTGCCGGCGGACTCGAGGAAGAGGGCGACAGCGCGCCAGCAAAGATGATCACGAACGTCCGGGAGATGGCAAGGCGACTGGAGTCGCGCGGCTACCCGGGGCTGCGCCTCACCAGCCACGTCTTCGAGGGCGAGACGCACGCGTCCGTCAACCCTGCCACCGTCAGCCGCGGACTCCGCTCGGTGTTCGCAGAGTAGAGCCGGTACTATGCCCCAATCACTGCCCGGAGTTACCACCCATGCACCCAATCGCTCGCGACCAGTACATCACCGTAAACGGCCAGCGCCTGCACTACCTCGACTGGGGCGGCTCCGCCAGTAACGTGCTCCTCCTGCTCCACGGCCT
>JBJXGC010000293.1:0-3535 GCA_046154545.1 Dehalococcoidia bacterium
GTCCTGAGTCCTGAGTCCTGAGTCCTGAGTCCTGAGTCCTGAGTCCTGAGTCCTTGGAGCTTTCTCCTCGCACTACTTCCGCCGCTGCACGAACCGCCCGATCCGCTCCAGCGCCCGCTCGATCTGTTCGTAGCTGCTCGCATAGCAGCAGCGCACGTAGCCCTCGCCCATCGCCCCGAAGGCATTGCCCGGCACCACCGCCACCCGTTCGTCCTTCAGCAACTCCTCGCTGAAGGTGACGCTGTCGAGCCCTGTCCCCGTGATATCCGGGAAGGCGTAGAACGCGCCGCCCGGCTCGAACGTCGGCAGCCCGACCGCCCGCAGGCCATCGACGATCAGCCGCCGCCGCCGGTCGTACTCCGCCCGCATCTCCAGGACGAAGCTCTCGCCGTGGTCGAGCGCCGCCACTCCCGCGTACTGCGCCGCCGTCGGGGCCGACATCATCACGTACTGGTGCACCTTCATCAGCGCTTCCGCCACGGGCGCTGGCGCCGCCACCCAGCCCAGCCGCCAGCCCGTCATCGCGTAGGCCTTGCTCCACCCGCCGATCAGCACCGTCCGCTCGCCCATCCCGGGCAACGATGCGAAGCAGGTGTGGGGCGTGCCGTAGGTCAGCCGGTCGTACAGCTCGTCACTCACCACCGCGAGGTCGTGTTTCGACGCGACCTCGGCAATGGCCAGCAGGTCCTCCCGGCCCATCACCGCCCCGGTCGGGTTCGACGGGTAGCCCAGCAGGATCGCCCGCGTCCGCGGCGTAATGGCCGCCTCCACGTCCGCCGCCAGCAGACGGAAGTCGTTCGAAGCGTAGGTCGGCACGGGCTTGAAGCAGCCCCCCGCCATCACCGCCGCCGGCATATAGGCCACGTAGCACGGGTCGGCGCAGAGGATCTCGTCTCCCGGGTCGAGCAGCGCCCGCAGGGTGATATCCAGCCCTTCGCTGCTCCCGCTCGTGATCACGATCTCGCTGCGCGGGTCGTAGCGCACGCCGTAGAGGCGGTAGAGGTGGTCGCTCAGCTTCTCGCGCAGCTCCAACAGGCCGTAATTCGAGGTGTAGTGCGTGTGCCCCTGTTCGATGCTGTTGACCGCCGCCAACCGGATCGGCGCCGGCGTGACATAATCGGGCTCGCCCACGCCGAGCGAAATCACGTCCTCGATCGTGCTCAGGAGGTCGAAGAACTTCCGGATACCGCTCGCCGGTACCGCGCTGATCCGGCGCGACACGAACCGCGCCGGGTCCGCACCCTGCGTGCTCGTCATTGCTGGCTCCTCTCATCCGCCAGCGCTCGGCCACAAAAAAGCCGCCTGCTGGCGGCCATCCTGCGTCTCGAACGAGCGCTTGCCCCGCCGCCTCCTACCCGCGCGCATGCGCGGCGGCAGCGGAGGCTGCGGTCGCGATGGAGCAGGATCGGCACGGCAGGACAGACATCTCCGCTACTCTCCTCGCGGCCATTCGTAACGTCAATAGATGGACGGCGCGAACAGGGAAAATGCAGAGGGTTCGATGCGAGCTGAGGTCGCCTCCGTCTGACCGACGAAGCGGCGGTCGCCCGGGAGCTGGTTGGCGGCGTCGCGAGGCTCCACGATCGGGGCGGCGTTACCATGCCGGCCGGTCGTCCCATTCCCGCGACAACGCGGGTGGCGCCGCGTACTATCGCCCCACCTCAGTCGTGGGTGAATTGACCATGTCCGACCTCACCGACCTCACCATCGCCGAAGCCGCCGCGCGCATCCAGACGCGCGACCTCTCGCCCGTCGAGCTCACCGAGGCCTACCTCGCCCGCATCGACCGCCTCAACCCGCTGCTGAACGCCTACGTCACGGTCACCGCTGAGCGTGCCCGCGCCGATGCCCGTGCCGCCGAGCAGGAGATAGCGGCGGGGACCTACCGCGGCCCGCTTCACGGCGTCCCCATCGCTCTCAAGGACCTCGTCGATACGGCCGGCATCGAGACCGCGGGCGGCGCCAAGGTCCTTCGGGGCCGCGTGCCCGCTACCGACGCCGCCGTCGCGGCCCGCCTCCGCGAGGCCGGCAGCGTCCTCCTCGGCAAGACGAACACGCACGAACTCGCCTTCGGCGCGACGACCAACAACCCGCACTACGGCCCGACGCGCAACCCCTGGAACACGGACCGCGTCCCCGGCGGCTCCAGCGGTGGCTCGGGCGCGGCGATCGCCGCCTCGATCGCCGCCGGCGCCATCGGCACCGATACCGGCGGCAGCATCCGCATCCCCGCCGCCGCCTGCGGCTGCGTCGGCCTCAAGCCCACCTACGGCCGCGTCAGCAAGCGGGGCATCCTGCCCATGTCCTGGCTCGTCGATCACCCTGGCCCCATCGTCCACACCGTCGAAGACGCCGCCATCATGCTCCAGGCGATCGCCGGCTACGACCCCGGCGACTTCGCCACCGTCCCCATGCCGGTGCCCGATTATCGCGCCGCCCTCGAGGGCGGCGTCCGTGGGCTCCGGATCGGCGTGCCGCCGTCCTTCTTCACGCTCCTCGACCCCGAGGTGCGTGCGGCCGTCGAAGCCGCCGCCGCCTGGTTCGCTGGCCAGGGCGCCGAAATGGTCGAGCTCGACCTCCCCACCGACCGCGAGAGGTTCGGCCTCGCTTTTTCCGTGGTCGTCGCAGAGTCGAAGGAAGCCGTCATCCGCGAGTGGGAGACCCGCCCCGATGACTTCGGCAAAGACCTCCAGGCGATCTACTCCCAGCCCCTCCCCGATGGCGTCGCCTTCGCCCACGGCCTCCGCACCATGAAGGAGATAGCCGAGGCCTACCGCGTCGCCGCCGAAACGGTCGATCTCATCCTCACCCCCACCCTGCCGCTCACCGCCCCACCCATCGGCCAGGAGACGGTGACCATCGGCGGCGTTCAGATCGGTGCGACCAACGCCCTCGCCTCGCTCACCGGCTGGTTCAACGTCGCCCGCCTCCCGGCCATCTCTCTGCCCTGCGGCTTCTCCGCCGACGGCCTGCCCATCGGCCTCTCCCTCGCCGGCAAGCCCTTCGACGAAGCGACCGTCCTCCGCGGCGCCTACGCATACGAACAGGGCACGGACTGGCACTCCCGCCGCCCGCCGCTCGCTTAAGCCAGCAGCACCAGGCCCGGTACCCGGCCGAAGGGGCGCCGGTTCCCGGTCACGAGCGTCAATTCGTGGTGCACCGCCGTCGCCGCGATGAACAGTCGTTGTCAGCGATGAGGTTGCCCTGCGCCCGGAGCTGCCCGCGCAGATCGGCATACCGCAAGGCCACGCGTTCATCCAACGGTATGAGCCGGCTCTCCATCAAGAATTCAGCGAAGCCTCGTTCTTGCCGTTCGCGTTCGCGGCCGAAGAGAATGCCCTCGTATACCTCACCATAGGTGACGGCCGAGATCGCCAGCCCTTCCCCCACGAGGCGCTCCAGCAGCGTAACCACAGACGGGACTGACTTGAGGTAATCCACGACCCGATCCGAGTCGATCAGGTACTTCACAGTTCAACAGATGGCTTGAACGGCGCTTCGTCGCGCCACTTGTAGATGTTCGCGATGAACTCGT
>JBJXGC010000326.1:0-23264 GCA_046154545.1 Dehalococcoidia bacterium
CCGAGGCACGCGGTCGATTACCTGACGATGAAGCCGAGCGAGTACTTCCGGCGCAACTTCTACGCGACCTTCGAGGACGACCACGAAGGCATCCTGACGCGTGAACAGATCGGCCTCGACTGCCTGCTCTGGGGGAACGACTACCCCCACCACGACGCCATCTGGCCGAACTCGATGCCCACCCTCGCCCGGATCATGGAGGGCGTGCCACCCGAAGAGGTCGAACGGATGTGCTGGACGAACACGGTCAAGCTTTACGGCATCGACACGGCCAAGCTGCCGGCGGACGCCGGATAGCGAGGGCGCCTCGACCGTCCGGCCCGGCCATTGAAGAAGTGCGCCGCGTGCATCATGCTGGCGCCACCACTTACCGCTTGGCCCATTGGAGGGACCCCATGTCGTCCGACCCCCTGCACACCCGTCTTTGCGACGTCTACGGCTGCGAGGTGCCAGTCGTCGCCTTCGCCCACACGAAGGACGTGATCGCCGCCGTCACCAACGCCGGCGGCATCGGCATCCTTGGCGGCGCCGGGAGGGCGCCCGAGGAGCTGCGCTCAGACATCCGCTGGATCCGCGAACGCGTCGGCACGCGGCCTTTCGGTGTCGATCTGCTGGTCCCCGCCTCCTTCGTCGAAGGCAACCGGGAGGACCTCGAGGCGATGATCCCCCAGGGCCACCGCGACTTCGTCGGGAACATGATGACCGAGAACAAGATCCCGGCCCCGACCGGCAAGAACCGCCGCGGCGGCATGGGCCCCGATATGCTCCGCACGGCCCGGGCCCAGCTCGAGGTGCTCTTCGAAGAGAAGGTGCCGATCTTCGCCTCGGGCCTCGGCAGCCCGGCGTTCGTCGTCGAGCGGGCGCACGAACAGGGGATGAAGGTCTGGGGCCTGGTCGGCCTCCCGCGCCAGGCGCGCCGCCAGATCGAGGCCGGCATCGACGTCGTCATCGCCCAGGGCTCCGATTCCGGCGGCCATAGCGGCACCGTCGGCACGTTCACGCTCGTCCCCGAAGTGGTGCGCATGGCCGAAGGGACAGACACCCTCGTCCTCTGTGGCGGCGGCGTCTCCAGCGGCCGCCACCTGGCAGCGGCCCTGGCGATGGGCGCCGCCGGCGTCTGGACGGGCACCATCTGGCTGGCCACCCACGAATCGGAAACGGAGATGTTCCTCAAGCAGCGCCTGATCGAGTCACAGGCCGAGGACGCCATCCAGTCGCGGGCCATGTCGGGCAAGCCGATCCGGCAGCTCCGTTCGCGCTGGAGCGACGTCTGGAAGGCGCCCGGCGCGCCGGACCCGCTGCCCATGCCCCTCCAGCCGATGCTCGTGAACGAGGTGCTCGAGGGTATCCGCGAGGCCCGGATGGAGGACTGGATGACGACGCCCGCCGGCCAGAGCGTCGTCGGTATCCACTCCATCCGCCCGGCCGCCGAAGTCGTCTACTCCATGGTCGAAGAGGCGATGGACCAGTTCGACCGCGTCTCCGGCGCGCCCGTGGCCTAGGGTTGCCCTCACCCCCCTGCCCCCTCTCCCCGTGCGCGGGGCGAGGGGGAGTCAGAGAGACGCAGCACTTTTCATCCCACGCTCTGGATACTTGCCTCCCACCCGTGCCTCGCGGGCGAGGGGAGACGAGGGTCACGACGGCCACCAACGAGTTCTCTTCGAGGGGCACAAGCACGAATGACGTCTGAAAACGGCGCGGCGACCGGGAGCACTGTCTATTTCGACGCGGCCATCGCCGGGAAGCGGGTCGCCGCCGATGGTGGCAGCGAGGCGGTCGAGGGCCAGCACGGCGGCAAGTTCGCCGTCGCTTCGCGTGAAATGTTCGAAGGGCGCCTCACCGGCCGCCGCATGGACGATGGCGACCCGCCCTGGCGCTGGCTCGAGATCGGTGACCTCGCCGAGAAACCGGAAGGCTTCGAGGACGCGACCGTCTGGTGCGAGGAGTCGTATATCTATGCCCTCGACCGCTGACCGCAGCGCCGGCCGCGGACCAGGCCCACGAATGAGTGGCGGGCGTCAGCACGGGCGCATCGACCCCTCGCATCTCGCCTCAGTGGGCGAACGGCGCCCGCCCGGCGGCGCCATCTTCGAGATGCATGCCCACTGCTCCGATCGGTCGCTCGATAGCGGTGTGCGGGTCGATGTGCTGGTGGCGCAGGCGGCCTGGCGCGGCCTCGACGGTGTCTGCCTGACCGACCACAACGCCGCCTGGGACCGGCACGACCTCATCGAACTGAGCGAGCGCCACGAAATCCATGTCTTCGGCGGCATGGAGCTCGGGACGGACGCGGGCCACGTGCTCGTCTTCGGGCTCGACCGCTATCACCCCGAGCTCCTGGTGCTGGAGCGGCTTCGCCGGGTGGTGGAGAGCGAAGCGGCGGCGATGGTCCTCGCGCACCCGATGCGGCCGTTCCACGGCGTGCGCCCCGGGCCCAACGACTTCGCCCAGTGGTTCGAGGGCATCGAGGTGATCAACGGTGACCATTCCGACAGTGAGCACGGCTACCTCGCCCGCGAGGCGAAGCGGCTGGCCCTGGCCTGCGTGGGCGGCAGCGACGCTCACAGCAAGGAGGCCGTCGGCCGGATCGGGACGGTTTTCCCCGGCCCGGTGCGGGCGATCGAGCAGATCGTCGGGTTCCTTCGTGAAGGGACGACGGATGCGGTAGATTTCCGTCCGCGGGGCGCTGCGCCCGCGAAGTAGGAGGAGACCCCATGCACATCGTGGTTGCGGCGAAACAGGTCCTCGACCCCGACGGCGTCAACAGCTACGCCCTCTGGGGCCGGCTGGCGGTGGACGCCTCCGGCCGGGACTTCACCGTCGGTGACGTCATCCCCCGGATCATCAACGCCTACGACGAGCAGGCGATGGAGGCCGCCCTCCGGCTCAAAGACGCCTCGCCGGACGTGACGATCACGGCCATCAGCGCCGGGCCAGCATCGACGAGCGAGGTGCTCAAGCGCTGTGTGGCGATGGGCGCCGACCGCTCCATCCAGGTCCTCGACCCGGAAACCGGCGCCGCCGATGGCTTCCGGACGGCCCAGCTCCTGGCGGCAGTCGTCCGCGAACTGGGCGATGTCGATCTCGTGCTCTGCGGCCGCCAGGGCTCGGACTACGACCAGGGCACCGTGCCGGGCGTGCTCGCAGAGCTGCTCGACGCCGCCTACGTGACGCTCGCGGCCGCCGTCGCGCCGGCCGAGGGCGGGGTCATCGTCGGGCGAGCGACGCCGCTCGGGCGCGAAGTCGTCCAGGCTGACTTCCCGGCGGTGGTCAGCGTGAGCAACGAACTCGGCATCCCCCGCTACCCGACCAGCCGGGGGATGCTGGAGGCGCGGCGGAAGCCACCCACGGTGCGAGAGGCGAGCGCCCTGCTGGCGGCGTTCCCGCCCCGGGTCGAGGTGGTGGAGGTGTTCGTGCCCGCCGTCCAGGGCAACTGCGAGATGATCAGCGGCGCCACCCCGGCCGAGAAGGCGACGAACCTGATGGCACGCCTCGCAGCGGCGGGGGTGTTCGATGCCTGAGACCGTCCTCGCCATCCTCACCGACACGAACGCGGGCGGACTCGCGGGCCCGGCCCGGGAGTGCCTCGGCCTGGCCGCGGAGATCGCAGCCATCGTTGGCGCCGACCTGGCCGCCGCCACCTACGCGGCCCCCGGCTCGGCCGCGGTCACGGAGGCGGGCGAACGTGGCGCCAGCCGGGTGTTCGCCCTTCCCGAAGCCGGCCTCGATGGGTCCGACGCCCTCGTCGCCTCGGCGGCGTTGGCCGTCGCCGCCAGCGGGGCGACCTACGTCGTCGTGAACCGTGGGGCAGAGGTCCTCGACCTGGTCCCACGCCTGGCCGCCCGCCTGGGCGGCGGCTGCGTCATGGGTGTGACGGAGGTGCGGGCTGCCCCCGGCGGCCTCCAGGCCGTCGCCGCCATCTATGGGGGAGCGGCCAGGGCGGTCTACCGTTTCGGCGAAGGGGGGCCACGCGTCATGAGCGCCGCCGCTGGCGCCGCCGAGCCGCCCGCGCGCCTTAGCGGCCGGCCGGCCACGGTCGTGTCTCTAGAGCTACCGGCGCCGTCGTCCCGGGTGCGGGTAGTGGAGGCCATCGCCGCCCCCGATGGTCCCCGCCTGGAGGACGCCCGCATCGTCGTTTCCGGTGGCCGCGGCCTCCGCGACGGCGAGAACTACGGCCTTATCCGCGAGCTGGCGGCGGCCCTCGGCGGCATGCCGGGGGCCTCCCGGGCGATCGTCGATGACGCCTGGGCAGCGCCCACGGAGCAGGTCGGCCTCACCGGCAAGATCGTGACGCCGCAGGTCTACTTCGCGATCGGCATCTCCGGCGCGAGCCAGCACATGGCCGGCTGCTCCAACAGTAAGCTCCTCGTCGCGATCAACACCGACCCGGAGGCGCCTATCTTCCGCTACGCCCACCTGGGGATTGTCGAGAACTGCCTCGACCTCCTTCCCGAGCTGGTCCGGCTGGCGAAGGAGCGGACGCGGTGAAACGGGAGGCCGCACGTGGCCAGCGCGCTTGAAGGTCTGACCATCCTCGAGCTTGGCGGCGGCATCTCCGCGGCTTACTGCACGAAGCTGCTCGCTGACCTGGGGGCCGAAGTGGTCAAGGTCGAACCACCCGGGGGCGACCCGGCCCGCCGCCACGGGCCCTTCCCGGGCGACCGGCCAGACCCGGAGGCGAGCGGCCTCTTCACCTACCTGAACACGAACAAGCGTGGGATCGCCCTGGACCTTGCTTCGGAGGACGGGCGCGACCTCCTGGAACGGTTGGTTGAGCGGGTCGACCTCGTTGTCGAGAACCTCGACCCGGCCGAACTCGACGCCTGCGCCTCCTGGCCGGAGGAGTTCCGGGCGCGCCACCCAGGGGTGCTCCTCACCTCCATCTCGCCCTACGGCAGGTCGGGACCGCGGGCTCGCTGGGCCGGCTTCGGGATCCAGGCCTCGGCCGGGTCGAGCGTCGCCTTCCGCACGGGCGACCCGAAACGCAGTCCCCTGGCGAAGCCGTTGAACGAACCGGACTTCCTCGGCGGTGTCCATGGCGCTGCCGCCTCTCTCGTCGCACTGCGCGTCTACGAAGGGAGCGGCGCCGCCCAGCACGCCGACATCTCGCTCCAGGACATCCTCGCCTCCGTGACCTCCGGGCCGTCCGTTGGGGCAGCGGTCTACGGCCAGCGGCGGCCGATGACCCGCACCGGCCACCGGGTCGAGGCCTTTCAGCCGTGGACGGTCCTGCCCGTCGCTGACGGCCACATGGAGTTCATCACCATGCAGGAGCGCCACTGGCGCAGCTTCGTCGACTATCTCGGCAGCCCGGAGTGGGCCGACGACCCCCGCTTCGGCGACATGCTCCTCCGCGCCCAGAACGTTGACGCACTCGAACCGCACCTCCGCGCCGCCGTCCGGGAGCGGACCCGGGCGGAACTCTGGGAGGCCTGCCGGGAGCGCGGCATCTCGTTCCAGCCCGTCCAGCGGGTCGATGAACTGGTGCACTCCGACCACCTCCGCGAGCGGGGCTACTTCCAGGACGTGCGCTCGGGCTCTGGCGCGGCGATGCGGGTGCCGGGCGCGCCCTACAAGCTCTCGGCGACGCCCTGGGCCCTGCGCCGGCCGGCGCCGCGCTTCGGCGAACACACGAGCGAGGTGCTCGACGAGTTCCTGGGCCTATCGCCCGCGAAGATGACGGAGCTTTCGCGGGCGGGGGCGTTGGCCTGATGGCCACGACATCAGACGGCGCAGTCCTCGCTCCCCTGGCCGGCATCCGGGCGATCGACTTCGGCCAGGTCTGGGCAGGCCCGCTCCTTGGCCAGTATCTCGCCGATTTTGGCGCGGAGGTCATCCAGGTGACGACGCCCGAGCGGGCGGCCGTGCAGCTCAGCGGCGGGGCCGGGACGGCAGGCCTCAGCCCCATCTCGTATTCGAACATGGGCCGGAACCGCCGGAGCCTCGCCCTCGACACCACCTCGGAAGCGGGCCGGGCGGTGTTCCACCGCCTGGTGGCCGTCTCGGACATCGTCTTCGACAACTTCTCGCCGCGCGGCGCCGCCAGCGTCGGCATCGACTACGCCACGCTCAGCGCGGTGAACCCCCGGATCATCGTGGCCTCGCTTTCGGCCGCCGGGCGCGACGGGCCGTGGCGCGGCCTCGCGACCTATGGCCCATCCCTCACCGCGCTCTACGGGATCAAGAGCCTCCTCGGGTATGCCGGCGAGACCGACATCCAGGAGGACGTCGCCGACCTCGACCCCACCGCCGCGACCTACGCCTTCATCGCCGTCATGGCGGCCCTGCGGGCGCGCGACCGGACGGGTGTCGGCCAGTTCATCGACATGGCCCAGGGCGAGGCCGGGATGGCGAACCTCGGTGAGGCGGTCCTGGAGTACACGCTCAACGGCCGCGTGCTGGGACCGACGGGGAACCGCGACCGGGTGATGGCGCCACACGGCATCTACCCGGCCGCCGGTGAGGACGCCTGGATCGCCATCGCGGTGGAGAGCGAGCCGGCCTGGGAGGCGCTCTGCACGGCCCTGGGGGCGGGCGGCCTCGCCCACGACCCCAGGTTCCGGACGATGTACCGCCGCCTCCGCGCCGCCGATGCCCTCGACGCCGCGATCGGCGCGCTGACGGCCGCCTTCGAGGTGCACGCCCTGGCGTTGCGGCTGCAGGAGGCCGGCGTCGCCGCCTACCCGGTGCTGGATACCTACGGGGTGGTCGCCGACCCGCAGCTCGCCCACCGCCGCGCCCTTTACGGCGTGGCCGTGCCCGGGCTCGAAGCGAGCGCGATCCTGAACCCGACGCCCTGGCTGCTCTCCGCGACGCCACCCACGGTCTACGGCCCCTCCCGCGAAGTCGGCGCGGACAACGAGTACGTGCTGGGCGAGGTTATCGGCGGGTAGCGGAGCGTCAGAGGTGGCGCTGGAGGGGCAGTTCGCGCACACGCTTGCCCGCCAGGTCGAAGAGGGCGTTGCTGATGGCGGGCGCGATCGGGACGATGCCGGGCTCGCCGGCGCCGGTCGAGTCGTTCTCGGCCGCGCCGCAGATCGCGACCTCGATCTGGGGCGTGTGCGTGATCCGGGGCACCCGGTAGCGCGCGAAGTTCGCGTTCAAGAGGCGGCCGTTCTCGAACTCGGCCGCCTCGAAGAGCGATGAACCGAGGCCCATGACGATCGCCCCCTCCATCTGGCTGCGGACGCCCTCGGGGTTGAAGACGAGGCCGCAGTCGATGGCGGCGCTCACGCGGTCGACGGTGATCTCCTTGCCGTTGACGTCGATCGCCACGCATTCGGCGGCGTAGGAGCCGACGTCCAGCCCGATCGCGACGCCCACGCCGGCGTGCGAGGGGGCGGCCGCTGTCTTCCAGCCGAACCCAGAAGCGGCGGCTTCGAGCACCCGCCGGTACCGCGGCTCGGGAAGGTTGCGCAGCCGGAATTCCACGGGGTCGATGCCCAGGGCGGAGGCGATTTCGTCCACGTGGACTTCCCGCGCGAAGTGGTTCACGGCGCAGCCCAGCGACCGGTAGGACCCCGGCCGCAACGGCGCCGGGCCCGAGCTCACGGCCACGCGGACGTCGGCCACCGAGTAGGGCGTCTCGGAGCCGCGCTGGCCGATCATCGGCCGGTCGGTCGTCGTGTGAATGGCGTGATAGTCCCAGGCGGTTATCCGGCCGTCGCTTTCGAAGCCGCTGCGGATGGTGATGAGCGCTGCCGGGCGGAAGGTCGACCAGGTCAGCTCCTCGGCGCGCGTGTAGGCGACCCGGACCGGCCGCCCTGCCACCCGGGCGAGGAGGGCGGCCTCTATCGCCGGCCGGTAGATGCTCTTGCCGCCAAAGCCACCGCCGACTTCGGGGACGATGACACGGATCTGCGACTCGTCCACGCCGCAGGCCTCGGCCAGCTCCGCGCGCGTGCCGAACGGCCGCTGGGTCCCCGCCCAGACGGTGAGCTGGTCCCCGTCCCATTCAGCCACGGCGGCCCGCGGCTCCATCGGGGCGATCGGGATGTAGGGGATGTAGTAGGTCGCTTCGAGCCGGTGGCCCGCCCGGGCAAGGGCGCGCTCGGCCTCCCCGGCCTCCTGGGTGATGACCGTATCGCGCGCCCCCTCGGCGAGCCGCGCCGGCAGATCCCACTGTGAGATCTGGCCGGCCGCTTCCTCCCAGCGGGCGGCCAACAGGTCATGGGCGAGGTCGGCCTGCTGGTCCGATTCGGCAAGCACCGCCACGATCCCGTCCGTCCGCGCGACCATGGCGACCCCGGGCATCTGGCGGGCGACGGTGTCGTCCACGTCCAGGAGCTTCGCGCCGTAGGCCGGTGGCCGGAGGACGCGGGCGTAGAGCATCCCCGGCCGGAGGATGTCCTGCGCGTAGACCGCCCTGCCGGTGACGCGTTCGAGCCCGTCGGTCCGGGTCATGGCCGTGCCCATGACGGTGAACTCAGCGGGCGCCTTCACCGCCTGGTCTTCGGGGATCTGGCGGACGAGCCGCTGGCCGGCGACGAGTTCGGCGAAACCCAGGGAGTGGTGGGGGTCGGAGCGCGAGCGGACGCCTCCGCCGGCGCAGACGAGCTGATCGGCCGGGAGGTCGAGCCGGGTGGCGGCCAGTTCGATAAGCGCGTCGCGCGCGGCCGCAGCCGCCCGCCGCACCTGCACGCCCGTAAACCGCGTCGATTGGCTCCCGAAGGTGCCGATGTCCCAGGGCACCCGGGCGGTGTCGGCCAGAACGACTTCGACCGCCGCCGGCTCGATCCCCAGCTCTTCGGCCACACCGGTGGCGAGTCCCCAGCGGATGCCCTGGCCGTACTCCACCTTCCCGGCGTACAGCGTTACATCCCCGGCCGCGCCGATGAAGAGCCAGCGCGCCGGGCCGAAGTCGGGGGTGACGTTGCCGTAGGCCTGGCGGGCGTAGCCGGTGGACGGCAGGGGAAGGCCGAGGGCCGATGCGCCGAGGATCGCCAGGCCGTCCCGCTCCGCCTCGCTCATCGTGGCAGGCCTGCGGCGCGCTGGATCGCCCGCTCGATCCGGGGGTAGGTGCCGCAGCGGCACATCTGCTCGCTCAAGGCTTCACGCACCTGGTCCGCCGCCGGTTGCGCGACCCTGTTCAGGAGGGCGACGCTCGCCATGATGAACCCCGGGATGCAGTAGCCACATTGCATCGCCGATTCGTCGATGAACGCCTGCTGCACCGGGTGCAAAGTATCGCCATCGGCGATCCCCTCGATCGTCGTGATGGCGCCGCCGGTCACGTTGCCGACGGTCGCGATGCACGACCGCAGCGGCTGGCCATCGACCAGGACGGTGCAGGCGCCGCAGAGCCCCTCACCGCAGCCGTACTTCGCGCCCGTGAGCCCGAGGTCGTAGCGCAGGTAGCTCAGGAGGTTACGCCGGGCATCGGGCGCCTCATGCGCCTCGCCATTAACGAGCAACGTCTGCATCGCGCGGAGAGTAGCACACCGGGAGAACGTGAACCGCCAAGACGCCGAGGTCGCCAAGATGCGCCAAGGCAAGAAGCGAGAAGGTGTCTCGTGTGCGATTCTGTTCGAACCTCCGCGACCCGCGGGATTGGTGAATCGCGAGGTGGCGGTTCAACCGGTCCGAGCACCGGATGGGCCATAATGCGCCACCAGTTCGACCACGGAGGCGAGGCCATGAGCAGCGAAGACGTACAGCGCCAACAACCAGACACCGGGACGCGGCGGCGGGATGTCCTCGTCGCGGGCAGCCGGGTCCGGGTTGTGGATATGCACGCCCACTGTTCGGTCCCCGAGGCCGAGGCGCTCATGGGCGTGAAGAACCCGTTCCCCGGCCTTCCGCTTGCGGACTTCCGGACGCGCCTGGACGCGATGGACGAGCAGGGGATCGATGTCGCGGCCCTGAGCATGAACCCGTACTGGTACGGGGCCGGCCGCGACCTCGCCGCGGAGGTCATCCGTATCCAGAACGAGGCCCTCGCCGAGTTTTGCACGGCCCAGCCCGGACGCTTTGTGGGCCTCGCCTCGGTCGCGCTCCAGCACCCCGACCTCGCGGCCACCCAGCTCGACGACGCGGTGAAGCGCCTTGGGCTCCGCGGCGCCCTGATCGGTGGGAGCGTCGAGGGCGAGGAGCTGGCGGACCCGAAGTTTCACCCGTTCTGGGCGAAGGCCGAGGAGCTGGGCGTCGTCATCTTCATCCACCCCCAGGGGACATACGGGCTGGAGAGCAGGCTCAAGGGCAACGGCATGCTCGAAAACGTGATCGGCAACCCGCTGGAGACGACGATCGCGCTCTCCCACCTGATCTTCGAGGGCACCCTCGACCGGTTCCCGGGCCTGAAGATCCTGGCTGCCCATGGGGGCGGCTATCTCCCTTCGTACGCGGCTCGCTCTGACGCCGTCTCACGTCCCTTCCCCGCGCGCGTCACGGCCACCGCGAAGCGGCCGACCGAGTACCTCAAGCAGCTCTACTACGATTCGCTCGTCTTCACGCCGGAGGGGCTCCGCCACCTGGTGGCCGAAGTCGGCGCCAGCCAGGTCGTCCTCGGCACAGACCATCCCTTCCCCTGGACGGCCACCGCGGTCGACCACATCCTCGCCACGCCGGACCTGACCGACGCCGAGCGGGTGGCCATGCTCGGCGGGACGGCGGCGGCGCTGCTCGGCCTCGATCGCTGACCAGACCACACATCGGGCCGCTGAGCGATCTTTGTGAGTTTTGCGGTGGCATGACATCGGTGAGACGCAAAGGATCAAAAGGTACAGAGGGCGAAGAAGGATTCGGTTAGGGCCACGGGGTGGCGTGCTCGTCCGGTCGTCTTTGGCCCGTTTTGTCCCTTTAGACCTTTGTGTCCCCTCACCACCGGCGTCGCGCAACACCTTGAACCCCACGCGAGCGAACCACGCCGGTTATCCTGTGCGGTACCCTGTCGCGAAATACGCCCGGGAGTCACACGTGATCGGTACGACCGCCATCGTCCTCGACAGCGCCTGCTACCTCCCGGCGGAGGTGGTGGAGCGCTTTGGGGCGATCGTCGTCCCGCTCACCGTCGCCGTCGATGGTGAGGAGTTGCGCGAGTTCGCCGATATCTCCAGCGGCGACTTCTACGCCCGGCTGGCCGCCGGGGCGAAGGTCGCCACCAGCCAGCCCCCGCCCGGCCGCTTCGCCGACGCCTATGCCACGGCGGCCGCCGGCGGCGCGGCCCGGATCGTCTCCATCCACATCGGCGCGAATGTCAGCGGCACGCTGAACAGCGCCCGCCTTGGGGCGCAACTGTCGGAAATCCCCGTGCACCTGATCGACACGGGCCAGGCGTCCTTCGTCGAGGGGCTCTGCGCCTGGGAGGCGATGGAGGCCCTGGCCGCGGGCGCCAGCATCGAGGAGGCGGAGGCCGCCGCCCATCGTGCCGCCGCCGCGGCCGGCAACGTCTTTATCGTCCGTGGCACAGAGCTGTTGGCCCGGGGTGGACGCATGGCCTCCCCCGCTGAGGCGAGCAGCGGTGTGCCCGTGCTCGCGATGATCGAGGGGGCGGTCCGGCCCGTGGGCTCGGCCGCCACGGTCGGCGAAGCGCTCGACGCGATCGTCGCCCACGTTGGCGCGGCCGTGGAAGCGAACCCGGGCAAGCGATTCCGGGTCGGGATCTCCAACGGCGCGGCCGATGAACTGGCGGCGCTCCTCGAAGGGCGGGTCCGCGAGCTCCTGCCTACGGCGGAAGTGATGCAGTACGTCATCGGGCCAGTGGTGGGTGCACACACGGGCCCGGGCTGCACGGGCGCCGTCTTCCTCCCTCGTCCTGTGTAACATGTCCCGGGGGACGGATGACTCCGGCGGTACGGCGTTGCCCCCGGGGCGGCACACACCGAAAAGAAGGACGGCCACGCTCATATGGCACGGGCGAGCATGCGGGCCCGGGGCTATCGCCGGAACGTCCCGCTCTTCTACCTGGTTTCGTTCCTCCGGGACTTCCAGATCTGGATCCCGGTCTGGGTCGTCTTCCTTACGATCGACCAGGGGTTCAGCCTGGCCCAGGTGACCACCGCGGACGGCCTCTTCTTCGTCGGACTGACGGTGCTGGAGATCCCGACCGGGGCCGTGGCCGACCGCTGGGGGCGGTCGCGGTCAGTGGCCCTCGGGGCGCTCTGCTTCGCCCTGGCCCTCGCCTTCTTCGCCCTGACCACGTCGTTCCCAATCCTGTTGCTCTCGTTCCTGACCTGGGCGCTGGCCATGGCCCTGATGTCGGGCGCCGACCTCGCCCTCCTCTACGACTCCCTGAAGGAGCTCGGCGAAGAGGCGAGCTACGAGCGCCATGCCGGCGCCGGGGGCGCAACCGCGTGGGCGGGCGCGGCCGTCGCGACCCTGATCGGAGGCCCGCTGGCCGCTTTCTACAGCATCGAACTGACGATCTGGCTTGGCGTCGGGTCCGCCGCTCTCGCCGCCGTGGCGGCCCTCGCCATGAAGGAGCCACCGCGTGGCCGCTCCGAACACGCACCGGGGCTGATCGCGCTCATCCGGCGTGCCACCCGGCTCGCCTGGGGCGACCGGGTCGTGCGCTGGGTGCTGCTCTTCTCGGGCGCGCTCTCCGCCGGCCTGGGCTCCGCTCACTACCTCGTCCAGCCCTATCTGCTGGCGAACGGCGTGGCGGTGGGAGGGCTCTTCTCGCTCCTCCAGGTGCCGCAGCTCCTGGGCGGGGCGCTCGGTTCGCTGGTGGCCTACCGGTTCGTGCGGCGTTTCGGCGAGACGGGCGTCCTCCTCGGGGTGGGGGCCGTCGGGGTGGGCGCCTATGCCGGCGTGGCCGCGATCTCGTCCCTCGGCGCTTTCGCCTTCATCCCGATCGTCGCCCTGCTCGAGGCCGCCGTCATCCCCGTCGCCACGGGCGCGGTGAACCGGCGGGTGGCGTCGAGCGAACGGGCGACAGTCCTCTCCATGCAGTCCTTCACGGCGAGTCTCGTGGTGGCGCCACTGGCGCCGTTCGTCGGCGTCGTGGCCGATGGCGGCGGGCCCCGCTGGGGCTTCTCCCTGCTGAGCGCGGTCCTCGCCGCGGCCCTCGTGGCCGCCCTCGTCGCCTGGCGGGTGGGCCGCTCATCGTGGCCCCGCTACCGGGCCGGGCCCGGCGAAGAGCCCGCCCGGGGAGGCGCCCAATGACCGTCCCTGGCGGGTTGCTGTTGCTGCACGGCTACCTTTCGGGGGCAGTCGCCTGGGCCGGTGTGCGTGAGGCACTGGGGACGGCCATCCCGGTGTGCGCGCCCGACCTCCCCGGCTACGGCCGCGCCCGGCGTGTCCCGGCCGGCTCCCTCGATGCCCTGGTCGAGCACCTGGTACCGCTGGTGGAGCGGGAGCGGCCTGCGTTCGTGCTGGGGCACTCGATGGGCGGCATCGTCGCACTCGCCCTCGCGGCTCGCTTCCCGGACCAGTTCCGCCGCGTCGGGCTGACCGGGCTCCCGGTCTACGATGGCCGCGAGGACGGCCTCGCCTACCTCCACGAGCGCGGGCTCGGCCACCGCCTCCTCCTCCATCACGACGGCCTCTCCCATGCCGGCTGCACGGCGGTCCATGCCGTCCGCCGCCTCTGGGTGCCCTGGGCGCCGCTCGTGACGCCCCGCCAGCCGCGCGAGCACGCGATGGCGGCGTTCGACCACTCGCGCGAGTCGCACAGTGAGGGGCTCAACGCCGTCGTCTTCGCCGGGCACGTGCATGGCCTGGCTGCCCGTGTCTCCCAGCCAGTCGTGGCTCTCCACGGTGGCCGGGATCGGTCAGCCCGGATCGACCGCGTCCGCGAGCTGGCCGGTCGGCACGGCTGGGATGTCCGCGTCGCGCCCACGGGCAATCACCAGCTCATTATCGAGCGGCCCGCGATGGTCGCGCGTTGGATCCGTGAACGGCTGCTGGCTGGCGAGGACTCGTCGTGCCCGCCTGCTGAGGAGGGGTGAGCCGGCTAGTCGTCGTCTTCGCCGCGGTGGCGCGAGGCGGGCGTTGCTGTCGCTGAGGCGCCCGGTGTCGCGGTCTGTTGGTCCTTCGTCTCTGATTCGGATTCGCCGGCCTCACTATGAGAGCTGTCCCGGGAGTCGCTGCCACTGCCACCACCCGAGCCTGAACTTCCCGAACCGCTCCCACTGCCGGAGCTGCCGGAGCCACTCCCGCCGCTCCCGGAACCTGAGCTTCCGGAGCCCGAGCCTGACCCGCCGGAGTCGTCGTCGTCGCCGTCGTCTGAGCCGGATCCGCCCCCGCTCCCCGAGGAGCCGCTTCCATCGCCGCCAGAACTACCGCCGTGGTCGTCCACGGTCGGTGATACACCCGGGACCGCCGGGGGCGTGGCCGTCGCAGTGGCCGTGTCCTTCCCGCTGTTGGATGAGCCGGGACCGCTGTTTCCGCCACCGCCGCCGCCTGAACCGGAGGTGCCCGACGGACTCGCCGTCGCCGAGCCTGACCCACTGGTGCTACTTGCCTCCGAAGGGCCGCGGCGCTCGCCCGTCGCGGTCGCCGGCACGGGTGTCGCCGTCTCGGTCGCGGCGGAGGCCGTCGCCGTGGCGCCCGCCGATTGCGAGCTTCCGCCGCCCGGCACCGGCGACGGGTCGCCCTGGCCGGCCGGAGATTGGGTCGGGGACGCATCTTCCTTCGGCGGTTCGCCGTTATCAGCCGTAATGCCGATCCGGCCGGCAACGGACTGGATCGCGTTGATCGGCGCCCCGAGCTGCTCGTTGCCGGTCAGCGCGCCGACGGCTGAGACAGCGCCCAGCGCCCCGAGGGCGGCCGCGCCGGCGACGGCGACTCTGTGCGTGTATCCCGAGCCTTCGACGAGGGGGCCTGCCTTGGCGAGGGCAGCCATGAGCTGCTGGTGGCCCGCGGCCATAGCGCTGGACGAAGGCTGCAGGCCAGCCAGCGCCCCGACGCGCGCAGCCACGACAGCCTCGAAATCGGGGTCTGGCGCCGGATCACTCCCGAACATCCTTCGCATCATGGTCGTCCCTCCTGTTCCCCGATAACCGTCTTCAGCCGTGCCAGTGCCCGGTGTTGGAGCGACTTAACCGCTCCGGTCTTTCGGCCCGTCATTCGGCCCACCTCTTCGAGCGAGTAGCCCTCGACGAAGCGAAGGTGGATCACCTCTCGCTGCTCGTGGGTGAGCACCGCCAGCGCGTCGAGCGCCACCGTCAGGCCAGACTCTGGCCCATCACCGACGGGCTCGATCGCGATCCCGTGCTCACGCCGGGCCTTCCGGAACCAGTCCAGCGAACGGTGCCGGGCGATGGTCAGCAGCCAGGCCGTCATCGGCCGGCCCCTGTCCCGGTATCGTCCGATGCCCTGCATCGCTTCGAGGAAGACCTGCGAGGCGATGTCTTCGGCCACGGCGGGCTCCCGTACCCGCCCGAGCACCACGCGGAACACGAGCGGGTACTCCCGTTCGAACAAGAGCGACCACGCCAGGGGCTCGCGCCGCTTGAGGCGCGCGAGTTCGATCTCCTGCGGCGCCACCTGCGCGGCCGTCGCTGTTGCCATTGATGCCAGGACCAAGCCTCTATCCTCGCAACGCTTCACCCTGTTAGCGCGCGAACGTGACTTCAGGATACGGGGCTGGGGAACCGGGCGATACCAACTTCACGCTTTTGCTACAAGCCCGGCCCGCTCGGCCTGGGCGCCGTCCCAATCGCCGATCAGGCGCCACCAGTTCGTCAGGGGCCGCCCTCGATACGTGATCTCGTTGCCCGCGCCGGGCACGTTTTGCATCCAGTAGATGAACCACTGGAGGCTGTTGCCGCCCCAGCGCTCGCAGTTGATGCGCCGGCGTGGGCCGCCTTCCGGCTGCCAGTCCTCAATGTCGGTCTCCACGTAGGAGCGGTTCGCCCAGTCGTAGTCGCGGGTCCCGTTCGGCGGGAAGTGTGCCCAGCCGCAGCGGCCCTCGCCCGGCATCCCCACGAAGCGCTTCCAGAAGAGCTCTTCGCCCGCGTCTCTGAAGACCGCCTCAGCCTGGTGCATGTGGTCTTCGATCGCCTCCGAGATGCCACGGCCGTAGTTGTAGTGGTAGACCGTGTAGGTCCGGCCGAGGACCGGGAGGTCGGAAGGGTCACGGTCGCTGTTGCTCACGTCACCGTAGGGGCCGGCCATGTTCGACTCCCACATATCGACCACGCCGCCGTGGTAGGCCCAGAGCCAGACCTCCTTCACTCCGCGCTCTTCCACCCAGCCGCGGATGCCGATGCGGTCCATTATCGCGTTGTAGCCGGTCATCGGCACCGTGTGGCCGGCCTTGCGAACGGTGGGGAGCGGTTCCAGGAACTCGACGCTGCCCACGATCTCGTAGCGAAGGCTGGGCCGGGCCGCCGGGTCTTTGTAGCCGTGGTAGGTGCTGCCCCGTTCGAGGGCGTCGATCACCCCGGCCGTCGTCCGCTGGCAATGGGCACGGATGGCGTCCCGCGATTCGCCGACATCGCCGGTCACGCGCTGGTCGATATTCGTGCCACGCACGGGGAAGTAGTGGACGAGGAGCACCGGCACCGTCCAGCCGGCCGCATCCAATTCCCGAGGGGCCGGCGAAGGCGCCGCCGCCGGGCCGCGGAAGAGGGTGCCGAGGCGGCGCGAGAGGATGCTCACCGCCGCCAGTGTACGCGCGGCCGCTGGCCCCGGACGGTGTCAGGGCAAGACTCCCGGCGGCCCGCGTTACCCCAGCGGCCGCGACGGCCGCGGCTACAGCCGGGGGGACGGGGAACGGGGACGGGCGCAGAGAGGCATCGGAAACGGCGGGCCGCGACTACTGTTGGGGCGCGACCTGGGCACCGCGGCTACCGCCAGTGCCGGTAGGTCCCCTCGAAGCCAGGGTGGGACGCCTCCCAGAGGTGGCGGGTGAGCTGCATCTGGCCATAGTGCATGGCCGAATGGTCGAGCTCTTCGACGAGCATCTCCCCGATACTCCGCTGCTCGCCGGGTTGCATCCGCGCGAGGCCGGATGGCCGGATCGCTTCGAGCGCCGTCTTGAGCTGCAGGCCGGCCTCAATGATCGCCGCCTGAAGTTCGAGCACCGTTGCCCGGTCGTCCATGCGCGAGCCGTTCTCTCCGGTCCAGGGCTCACCGTAGCCCGCCGTGACGCGGGCGATAAAGCACTCGACATCGGTGATATGCAGCACGAGCCCGGTGAGCGAAGCCGAGCGCGGCACCGGGCGCCAGTCGAGGGCCTCTGGGGGCAGGCGCGCGATGAGGTTGGCCATATCGACGTGGCGGTCGTGGCTCGTCGTCAGCAGCCCGAGGAGGAGCGGCGGCAGGCCGGGGGGCGGTTCGTAGCCGCCGTCGAGCGGGGATGGTGTGGTCATCGGGGCTCCTCACCTGGCGCTGCCGCCGTGAATTATACTCCGGTGACGGTGTCCGAAAACGGCCAGACGGACGTCCCCGCAGGTGGCACACTAGGGCCATGGAACTCGACTCCGCCATCTGCTACCGCGCCCTCGAGACCGGCGACGCCCGCTTCGACGGCGTCTTCTTCACGGGCGTGAGCACGACCCGGATCTACTGCCGGCCGGTCTGCCCGGCCCGCACGCCGGCCCGGGACCGCTGCACCTTCTTCCGGAACGCCGCCGCCGCCGAGCGAGCCGGCTACCGGCCCTGCCTCCGCTGCCGACCGGAGCTGGCGCCAGGCGAGGCCCCCTGCGACGGTTCCTCCCGGGTCGCGGCGATGGCCGCTTCACGGATCAACGCGGGCGCCCTGAACGACGACGGCTCGCTCGAAGACCTCGCCGCCGGGCTGGGGCTCAGTTCGCGCCAGCTTCGCCGGGTGGTCGAATGCGAGCTGGGGGTGACGCCGATTGAACTCGCCCAGACCCGCCGCCTCCTGCTCGCGAAGCAGCTCCTCGCCGACACCGCCCTGCCGATGACGGAGGTCGCCTTCGCGGCCGGCTTCGCGAGCATCCGCCGGTTCAACGCCCTCTTTCTCGAACGCTACCGGATGAGCCCGACGCGCATCCGCCGCGCCGCCGGCGGCGGCGCCCCCGACGCCCTGCGCCTCCGCCTCTCCTACCGGCCGCCCCTCCACTGGCCGGCGCTGGCCGGCTTCCTCGGCGCCCGGGCGAGCGCCGGGGTGGAGGCGGTGGAGGGGTCCCGCTACCTGCGCACGGCCCGCATCGGCCGTCACGCTGGCTGGCTCGCGGTCAGCCCCGAGCCGGGCAAGGACGCCCTCCGGGTCGAACTCTCGCGCTCGCTGACGCCGGTGCTCATGCCCCTCCTCGCCCGGCTGCGCGAGCTCTTCGACCTCGACGCCCAGCCCCGCGCGATTGAGGGCCACCTTTCGGATGACCCCCTGCTGGCCCCGATCGTGGCGGCCACGCCCGGGCTACGCGTGCCGGGTGCGTTCGATGGCTTCGAGCTGGCGACCCGGGCCGTGCTCGGCCAGCAGGTGAGCGTGAAGGGCGCGACCACCCTCAGCGGCCGGTTCGCGGCGGCCTTCGGTGAGCCGATAGAGAGCCCCTTCGCCGCCCTGAGCCACCTCACGCCCGCGGCGGAGCGGGTGGCTGCCGCGCCCATCGAGGAGGTGATGGCGATCGGCCTGCCCCGGGCCCGGGCGGTGACGCTCGTGGCCCTCGCCCGGGCCGTCGCCTGGGACGGTCTGGCGATTGCACCCTCCCCAGACCCCGAGGCGGCGATCCGACGGCTCACGGCCGTGCCAGGCATCGGGGACTGGACCGCCCACTACGTGGGCATGCGCGCCCTCCGCTGGCCCGACGCCTTCCCCCACGGCGACCTCGGCCTGAAGCACGCCCTCGACGGCGCCACGCCGAAGGAGATCCTCGCCCTGGGCGAACGCTGGCGGCCCTGGCGCGCCTACGCCACCTTCCACCTCTGGCAGAGCCTGCCCACAAAGGAGCCTTCCCAGTGACCACAACCCGCTTTGGATACCTGGACTCGCCCATCGACCCGATCATGGTCGTCTCAGATGGCGCAGCCATCACGGGCGTCTTCATGGACGCCCAGAAGTACCGCCCTGCCCATGGGGTGGCCTGGGTCGAAGAGGACGACGGTCTCATCCGCGCCGCGCGGACGCAGTTCGCGGCCTACTTTCGCGGCGAACTCACGGAGTTCGACCTGCCCCTCGCCCCGGCGGGCACGCCCTTCCAGCTCCAGGTCTGGGAGGCGCTGCGTGGCATCCCCTACGGCGAGACGATTAGCTATGGCGAACTGGCCCGGCGCATCGGCCGGCCGGCCGCCTCGCGCGCGGTCGGGGCGGCGAACGGCCACAACCCGATCGGGATCGTCGTCCCCTGCCACCGTGTGATCGGCGCCAACGGTTCGCTCACCGGCTACGGCGGCGGGCTCGACCGCAAGCGCACCCTCCTCGCCCTGGAGGCCGAGACGCTGGTCCGCGGAGGCATGGCAGCCGGTGGTCAGCGGACGCTCGCGTTCGCGACCTCATAGCCCCCGCCGCCAGGCGGGCGGGTGCCCGGCGCGCGGGCACGGCGATCTCACGCTCGCGGCTGTGCACCACGCCGGACGAGCATGCTGACGAGTCAAGGCTGCACTTGGGCCGAACGTCCCCTTCTTCGGATGCACCCGGCGCTCCCGGGATGCCTTCCGCCATGGCACACTGGCTGAATGGGACGTTACGAAGAGCATCTCAGCCGCTGGCAGGAGGCCGGCCTGATCGACTCAGAGACCGCTGAGCGCGTACGGGACTTCGAGGGCGCCCGCCCGGCCACGAGCGAACGGCCGACCGTCATCGAGGCGGTGGTCTACCTGGGCCTGGCGGTCATCGGCGTCGGCGTCACCGTCCTTACGGCCTCCGAGTGGGAGAACCTGGACGGCTGGGCGCGGATCGCCGTCCCCGCCTTCGGCGCGGCTGTCGCGCTTGGTGCGGGCCAGCTGCTCGCTGTCCAGGGCTCGCCCGCCCTTCGCCGGGGTGCCGCGGTGGCCTGGCTCCTGGCGGTCGCGCTCATCGCGGCCACCGCCGCTGTCGTGTTCGATCAGAGCGACGCCCGGCCAGAGCGTGTGGCGATGGGCAGCGGCCTGGTCGGCGCAGTCGCAGCCGTCGCCCTCTGGATCGGCCGGCCGACACACGCCGCGCTCGTGGCAATGGCCGCACCCCTCATGGTCTTTAGCATCGGCATCGCGGCCGAAGACGGCGGCGAGAGTTCGTTCTCGACCTTCGGGCTCACGCTCGCCGGTCTTGGCGCCGTTGGGGTGCTCCTGGCTGAACTGGGCTGGCTCACCCCGCGGGTGACGGCCCGCGTCCTCACCGGCCTGGCCGTCGCGTTCGGGGCGTTCTACTCCGGGATTGGCGACGCGAACGCCTGGACGCAAGTGCTCCCGTTCATCGCGGGAGCAGCCCTCATCGCGCTGAGCATCCGCCGCGGCGTGTTCGTCTACATGGCCTACGGCATCGGCGCGACCTTCCTCGGGCTTGTGACGGTTATCGTCCGCAACGTGGGCGACGTGACCGTGGCGGCGATGCTCCTGATCGTCATCGGCGTGGCCCTCCTGGGCGGCGTCCTCGCTCTCGCGAAATTCCGGCCCTGGGCCTCCGGCGGCGGCGAGGCGGCGGCGTGAGGCAGCGCCTCTACGTTGGGGCTGTATTCGCAGGCGTCGTGGCCGCGGCCCTGTTGGCGGTGCTCGTCATCCAGTTCGGCCGGAGCGACCCTTCTCCCCCGTCGCTGCAGGACAATCCGCGTCTGGAGATTCCCGGGACGCTGGTCTTCGTCGACAAGAAGGGCTGCGTCAGCGTCATCGAGGCTTCGGGTGCCAACCAGCGGCAGGTCGCCTGCCCCGTCGGCCTCGGCATCCAGGAGGTCACCTGGGTGGACGAAGCGCGGGTCGCCTACCGCAGATATGAACGCAATGACCGCGAATGGATCGCCATCGACCTGGCGACTGGCAAGGACGCGCTCCTTGGGCCCGGCCCGGACAACTACCAGAGTGGCGTTCTCGTTTCGGCCAGGGGTGAGCGGCTCGTGATCGACCGGAGCGGGGATATCTACATCGCACGCGGGGCCGAAACGACACGGATCTTCGAGTTCGACGGGGACGCGGATGACGGCCTGCCCGAGTTCGTCACCTGGTCGCCGGACGGCGAGTGGGTGGTCCTCCGCTATTGGCCAGATAACGAACTCTGGATTATCCGCCGTGACGGCTCCATCGCCGGGGCCCTCAGCGGCTCGCTCGAGGGCGGCCCGGACGGCCGGTTTAGCTGGATGATCCCGGGCGTGGGTATCGTGCCGCCCCAGGAGCTTCCCGCCGCCCGTTAGCCCACAGTCACGCGGTCCCGGGCTACCTCGTCGAACGGCATCTCCTTCGGCGCCACGGCCGAACCGCTGCGGACGAGGTAGACCTCACCTCGGCGCGCCTGGGGTGGTTCGATGCCCTCCCGCAGATCACGCGCCATCCGCAGCATGAGCTTGCGGAACTCGATGATCGCGACATCGGTCGTGCCCAGGTGTTCGTGCGAGCGGTCGTAGATCGGCCCCTGGCTGTCCTGGATGCAGGCATCCTGCTCGCTGATCCCGCGGATCCCGGTAAAGCTGCGCGTCTTCTGGTCGGCCCGGTCGATGAGGTAGTCGTTCGCGCGGCGGCGGACCGGTACCCATCGCTCATCGACTTCGCTGTGGATGCCGAAGCCGCGGCGCATGGATGCGCGCTCCTGCTCCGTAATGTCGCGCTCCGCGTTCCAGGTGTAGCAGTAGACCCAGCAGTGCTCGTCGTCGATCGGCACCCACGTCTGGCCGTTCATGTTCTGGCCGCGTTCGCTGCCGGGGGCGAGGCTGTGGTTCGGCACGAGGAACTGGGTGATCCGCCAGTAGAGCCGCTCCTCGTCGGCCCGGCGGCTGGCGCCGATGAGCATCCCGGCGTCGTGGTGGACGACGGTGAAGCGGGGCGAGCCGTCCTGTTTCATCCAGCGCACGCTTTCGGGCGCGCCCTCCGGCACTTCGACCGGCATGTGGAGGAATGAGAAGTGGGCGGTATCGACCGCGCCCTCCACGGCCTGCGCCCAGTTGCACTCCTGCAGCTTCTTCGAAACGAAGAGCCGCTCCGGGGGCACGAGGCCGAACTCCAGTTTCGGCAGCTCAGGGCGCGGCAGCTCCGGGGGCCCGAGGTAGGCCCAGACCATGGCGCCGTACTCCTCCGTCGGGTAGGCCGTGAGGCTGACCTTCTCCATGAAGCGCGACTCCGGCGGCTCGGAGGGCATCTCCAGGCAGCGTCCCGAGATATCGAACTTCCAGCCGTGATAGACGCAGCGCAGGCCGCACTCCTCGTTCCGGCCCCAGAACAGCTCGGCTCCACGGTGGGGACAGCGTGCCTGGACGAGCCCGACCCGCCTATCGCTCTGGCGGAAGGCGACGAGATCCTCGCCGAGGAGGGTGACCCGCACGGGCGGGCCGTCCGCCTCCGGGACCTCCTGGGAGAGCAGGGCGGGCACCCAGAAGCGGCGCAGCAGGTCGCCCATGGGCGTACCGGCGGCGGTGCGGGTGAGGAGTTCGTTATCGTGAAGAGAAAGCATGGGCCACCTCGTGTCCGAGCCTGCGCGGAGCTTGGCGGTTGGGAGGCGATCGTTCAACCGCGCCAGAGATCACGCGGTGTGGCAGTCCGGGCGAGTCCGGTCGGCTCTAGGCGCGCGGTTGGGTGTAGTCGGCGTCGTCGCGGATCTTCTCGTAGTCGTCGGGCCGCAGCCAGTGACACCAGATGTTGCGCCCTGGGAGGCTCAGTCGCTGCCGATACCGGTCGCCACGCCATGCTGCAACTTCAACGCGCACCCCGTCGTTGGTGTCCAGAACATCCTCCACGGCCGGAATGAGGTCCGTGTCGCCGGTGCACACGATGCCGACGTCGTACTCGCCCCGCTGTGCCAGCCGCGACAGATCAACGGCCATTGCGACGTCGATCCCCTTTTCTTCGGGTCGCCGCCCGCCGGCGTTGGGCCACCCGGCGGGTACCGAAGAGGACGGTGAAAGACGTAGCAACCGTCAGATTCCCAGGCCTGGCATTGGCGCACGTTAGCGGCATGGGCCTTGGGTTGAAGGAACGCGTCTGGACGACCCGTGTAGAGGCGAACGCCCGCGAGACTCCGCTCGGGATCCCGAGCGGCCAACAACTGGCCCAACGCAGCGGGCCGTACCTGTCCGAGCCGGTAATCCTGCACATCGTCGAAGAACGCACGACGCGCGTTCCGATAGAAGTTCTGCGCATCGACAAACACGAGAACGCGCTTCATACGGAGCACCCGGAAAGCAAAACCCCGCCAGCCCTCGAGAGAGCGGCGGGGAGGATTGATGAGATCATGCGCCGGCCATCATGCGCGGTCAAGTACATAATCGAGAAACGGTGCCCCGGCTCCATCACCGAGC
>JBJXGC010000331.1:0-31257 GCA_046154545.1 Dehalococcoidia bacterium
CTGGTGGTGGTGCTCGACCTGGTGCCCGATGGGGCGATTGACGTGCCGTTCGACAGCCCGGGTGGCGATTTCAGCCTGGATGACGACGACGACCCGGCGCTGCCAGCGAGCCGCAGTTTCCCGCTTGCGGCAGGCAGCTACGTGGTCAGGCAGGACGCCTTTCTCACGGGGTACGAAGTCAGCACCATCTGCACGGACCCGGATGGCGGCACGGTGATCTTCGCAGCGAACGGGGCGACGGTGGACCTGGACGCGGGCGAGACCGTGACCTGCACGTTCACGAACAGGGTCGACTCAACGCCGCCGGCACTGACATTGCCCGCGACCATTGTGGTCGACGCTACAAGCCCCGCGGGCGCCACCGTCACCTACACGGCATTCGCGACCGACCTGGGCGACCCATCGCCGACAGTCGCGTGTCTGCCAGTATCCGGAAGTGTGTTCCCCGCCGGATCGACCACCGTTAACTGCACGGCAACGGACGGCGCCGACAACTCCACCAGCGGTTCGTTCGTGGTTCGCGTACGTGGAGCGGGTGAGCAGATCACAGCGCTGACCGCCAAGACGCTGGCCTTCGTGGACCGGCCCGCGCTCGAAGCGGCGCTCAAGGCGACCCTGACAACGGCCGCCAATGCGCTCGCCGCGGGCCGGACGCCAGCGGCCTGTGCGGCGCTTACCGCCTACAGGTCGTTCGTGAGCGCTGCGCCCGCAGGGTCCCTGACGCCGGCCGAAAAGTCGGAGCTTATCGCGGACGCGACGCGCATCCGGCAGGCCATCGGTTGCGGTTCGGTGTAAGGCCACATGCGCCCGGCCTGATCCAGGAGCCGCCGATCAGGCCGGAACGCCCCCGCGTATGCGCGGCCACCATCCCTTCGTCAGATTGGCACCGCCGCGGGCGATGTCAGTACCGGCAGTCCAGGCGGGCCAGGCGGTCGTCGTTGGTAACGAACAGGTCGGCCCCGGCGGCCGCGAGCCAGACCTACGTCGCTGCGTGCACTCGGCGCTCCAGACTTTCGTTTATTGAACACACCACGGAAGGGCCCGGGGAACGTAGACGGCCGGGCCCAGATTGATGGCACGGGTGTCGCCGCTTGTCGTGGACCTCAGACGACGGACCTTCCGATCGCGGCCGGGAGGCCGCTCGACCGCACTCCGCGGAACTTCCGATCGCGGCCGGGAGGCCGACCTCATCCTTGCGGCAACAAGGGATCGCCGTCACGGTGCTGGGGTACGTCCTTCCACCCGCGGGTCTCGAAATCGGAGCGGCCTGGCTCAGATTGGGACGGCTCGGAGCGACGTGAGTACAGGGACGCCGGGGACCACTTTTCTCGATAGGCGCTCGTCGTTCGTTACAAAGAGCGTTGCGCCGGCTTCTGCCGCACACGCCAACTGGATCGCGTCGGGTTGGCGGATGGTCCGGTCTCGCCGGATCACTGCGTATCGTAACGCAGCCTGATCGCCGAATGGGTACACGTCGGCGATCTCGGGCAAGCTCGTGCGCCACAGGTCCCAGGCCTCGCGATGGTCTGCGGGGATCCCCGCAAGGACCTCGCCAAGACTCATCGAGGAGGTTACCAGCGCATCCCCACGTTGGAGCATGCGTTGCCAGAGGCCACGAACGAGAACAGTGAGTTCGCCATAGTCCTCGAAAAGGTAGATG
This sequence comes from Dehalococcoidia bacterium, assembly GCA_046154545.1. Lineage (GTDB taxonomy): Bacteria > Chloroflexota > Dehalococcoidia > Tepidiformales > Tepidiformaceae > JBJXGC01. The sequence continues at coordinate 1,661 of JBJXGC010000331.1, forward strand.
AAGAGGTTGGAGTCCCAGAAGACCCTCATCATTCGTCCCAACTGGCGCGTTGTTCGCGGATGAACGCGTCGGGGTCGATACGGCGCCAGATGCCGGACGCGCGCATGCCGGCAATGAGTTCGTCCATCGCCCGCTCGCGCGAACGACCCGCGTAGGTGTCTTCGTACCAGGCCAGGAGATAGGTCAACGACGGGGGAAGGTCGGCCGCGTCCGGCATCATGCGGCCGGACGCGCGGCCGGGGTGCACGGAGTCGCCGGGCCGGTAAAGCCGGTATCTTCCCCGGGTGGTCCTCGTCAGCATCCGGTCCCGGTCCGGGCTCGGGCGGGCGGAACCGACGCAATGGCCCGCCACGTGGGCCGCGATGGTCGATGGCGTGACCCCTCCGGCCCAGGGTTCGGCCGCGATGCGTCTCTCGATATCGAACCGTGTGAAATCAGCGTTGCGCCCATGCTCGCGGTGGAGGAGAGCTAGCCCAAGCCAAACTTGCGTTGCCGCTTTCATGGATTGCCGGTCCGCTGATTGTAAGTTCCCAATAATCTTACAACAGCGCCTGGGGAGGGCCAAGGCCCTACGTCCCCGCCAGCGCCTGATAGACCGCCTGGCCGAGGCTGACGGTGCGTGTGTCGCCCGTCGTGGTGGAGTTCATCTTCGTCATGGCGAAGGCGATGACGAGGTTCGCGTCCATGTCGATCTGGGCGAGCGAGCCGCCCCAGCCGCCCCAGTAGCAGGTGCGCGGGTTCGGGCCGAGCGGCGCCTCGGCGCTGTTCAGCCCGAAGCCGATGCCGTGGCGGAGGGGCATGCCGAGGACGAGGTCGGTGCCGTTGCACTGCTCTTCGAAGATCGTTTGGCAGCCTTTCGCCGAAAGGAGCCGCTTGCCCCAGGCTTCGCCACCGTTCGCGAGCACGGTGTGGACGCGGGCGATGGAGCGGGCGTTGCCGTGGCCGTTCGCGGCCGGGATCTCGGCGCCGCGCCAGCCGCGCGTGCGCGAGTCGAGGGCGTTCATGACGGGCCAGCGGAAGACGCGTCCCGGGATGGTGTCGGGCCCGGCAGCCAGCGCGCCCCCGACGGCAACGGGCGGGATGAGGTCGGCCACCCGGCCGTCGTGCTTCGGGTCGAAGCCGATGTGGAAGTCGGCCTCGAGCGGGCCGGCCACTTCGGTCGCGAAGAATTGGCCGAGCGACTTGCCGCTGATTCGCCGCACAACCTCGCCGACGAGGTTGCCCTGGGTGATGGCGTGGTAGCCCGAGGCGGTACCCGCCTCCCACCAGGGCGCCTGGGCGGCGAGGAGCGAGGTCACCTTTTCCCAGTCGTAGAGGTCTTCGACGGCGATCTTCGTGTCCCAGCCGGGCAGGCCAGCCGTGTGGCTCATGAGGTGGCGCACCTCGATCCGCTCCTTGCCGTTCTGGGCGAACTCGGGCCAGTACTTCGCGACCGGGGCATGGAAGTCGAGCTGGCCGCGGTCGGCGAGGATGAGCGCGCAGACCGCGGTCATCGTCTTTGTCGTCGAATAGACGTTGACGATCGTGTCGCGCTCCCAGGCGCGGCTGCCGTCGTCGTTGGCCACGCCGCCCCAGAGGTCCACGACCATCTCGCCCTTCACGGTGACGGCGACGGAAGCACCAGCATCGAGGCCGTCCTCGAAGTTCTTGGCGAAGGCCGCGCGGACGCGTTCGAAACGGGGGTCGCAATTGCCGTGCACTTCGACCATGGGGGAGCCTCCGGGAGGCGGCCACCAGGGGAGGCCGCCGGTGATGTCGCGCACGGTACGCGATCGGCAGTGGACTGACTAATGTCAGGTGCCCGGCGCGCAGTGGTCAGGCAGGGACTGCACCCAGTGACGTGTACGCTGCGGCGAGAAGCGCCTTGCCGCGCGCGTCGCCGACGGTCCCCTCGCTGAGCATGCGGTTCATCATGTAGGCCACCGTCATACGGCGATCCAGGTCAACGATGATGAGCGAGCCGCCCCATCCGCCCCAGAAACAGACGCGGCCCTCGGGGATGAACGGTACCGCCTCGGCGTCCGGCAGGCCGTAGCCGATCCCGAAGCGCATCGGCACGCCGAGGACCAGGTCCATGCCTCGTGACTGTTCCCGGAAGACGAGTTCGCAGGCCTCGGGCGAGAGCAGGCGGATCCCATCTACCTCGCCGCCACACGCCAGCACGGACTGGACGCGCGCGACCGAGCGGGCATTGCCGTGGCCGTTCGCGGCGCCAATATCGGCCCGCCGCCAGGCCTCTGTCCGGGCCCATGTGGCGTCGAGGGCCGGGCCCGAGAACGTTTTCGCCATTGGACTTTCTGGGTCGAGCGCCGAGATGTCAATCGCCATGGGCGGCGGAGGGATGACGTTGGCGACGCGGGCGAAGTGCTTCGGGTCGAGTCCGATGTGGAAGTCGGCGCCGAGCGGTCCCGCAATCTCCGTCGCGAAGAACTTCCCCAGCGGTGTGCCCGTGATCCGCCGGACCACTTCGCCCACGAGGTGGCCCTGGTTCAGGGCGTGATATCCCGAAGCGGTGCCCGGCTCCCACCACGGCGCCTGGGCCGCGAGCATCTTCGTGGACTTCTCCCAATCGTAGACATCTTCGACCGTCACGGGCTGCTCCCAGGCCGAGACACCGGACGTGTGCGACATCAGGTGCCGGACCTCGATGGCGCCCTTCCCGTTCGCCGCGAACTCGGGCCAGTACTTCGCCACCGGCGCGAAGACATCGAGTTCGCCCCGGCTGACCAGGAGCAAGGCGGCCAGTGACGTCATGGTCTTCGTCGTCGACCAGACATTCGTAATCGTGTCCTCGGCCCAGGGCCGGGTTTTTTCTTCATCGGTCCAGCCGCCCCAGAGATCGACGACGGGCCGGCCGTCGAGCGTGACCGCGACGGAGGCGCCAACGTCGAGTCCGTCGTCCAAGTTCTTCGCGAACGCCTCCTGGACCGCCGAGAAGCGGGGGTCGCAATGTCCATGAACTTCGACCATGGGGAGCCTCCTGCGGCGGCCGTGCACGGCTCGCCTGCGTGATGGCGCGAACGTTACGCGAAACGGCGGCTCACGTCGCGCGGGGACGCCGGGGGCGCCCGTCGAACCGCGCCCCAGTCCTCATGACACCGCCCCAGTCGATGTATACTGTTCTCATGGGACGGCATGACGCGGTGATGGAGACGCTCGCCCAAAACATGGACGCGGTCCGGGCGTTCGGAGTCCGCGAACTCGCCGTCTTTGGCTCGACCGTCCGCGGCGAGGCTCAGGAGGGGAGCGACGTGGACATCCTTGTCGATTTCGCCGGCGTACCGACGTTCCGGCAGTTCATGGGGCTGCAATGCTTCCTCGAAGACATCCTCGGGCTCCCCATCGACCTTGCCGACCGCGAGGCGTTGAAGCCAGCGTTCCGGCCCGTCATCGAGAAGGAAGCCCGGCGCGTTGCGTGACGACATTGCCCGGCTTGAGGACATCCGGGACAGTTTGAGCCGATTAGTCGCCTGGAGCAGCGCGGACGACGCCGAGGCGGCGTTTCGGGCGCGGGGAATGCTCTACTCTGCGGTCATCCGAGAGTTCACTGTCATCGGCGAAGCGGTCAAGCACCTCAGTTCCGGGGCGATGTCCGTTGATCCGGTCGTCCCCTGGCGAGCCCTTGCAGGATTTCGTGACGTGCTGGTACACAACTACTTCGGCATCCGTGACGAGGTGGTATGGGACGCGGTGACCAGCGTCGCGCCCGAGCTGCTCCGCCAGGTCACGAGCATGGTTGCCGCGCTGGACACCGGCGGCAACCCTCCAGACGATTGACAGCGTGACCGTCCGAACAGTCCGGTTTGTGATGCCGGCAAGAGACGACGATGCCCGGGCTACGGCCCGGGCATCGCGCTGGTAGCTGCGTGGGGTCTGACGCGCGTCAGACCTGGAGGTTGTAGAGCTTCGCCGAGTTCGACTGGAGCAGCTTCTTCAGACTTTCCTCGGAGAGGTGGCTGAGGTTCTGCTCGATGAAGTCCTTCGGGTAGATGGCCACGGAGTTGGGCCCCGGCGACATGCTCGTCGGGTGGGGGAAGTCGGTTTCGTAGAGGAAGTTGTCGGGGCCGATGGCCTCGATCGCCTTGATCGCGCTCATCTCTTCGAACCAGAAGCAGGCGTACACCTGCCGCTTGAAGTACTCGCTCGGGAGCATGGTCATCTCAGGGTGCTCTTCGCGGCAGCCGCTGTTCAGCCACTGCCAGTCCATCGCCTCAAGGACGAACGGCACCCAGCCGATGCCGCTCTCGACGCTGACGAAGTTCAGCTTCGGGAAGCGGTGGCAGAGGCCGCCGAGGATGATGTCCATCACGGCGTTGGAGTTGTCGAGGAAGAGCTGGCAGGTGATCTTGGCGTAGGCCGCCTGCCTGCCGTTGTCGACCGAGGCGTTGCGGATCTGGGTGAGGTCGCCCGAACCGATGTGGAAGTTGATCGGCAGGCCGAGGTCCTGGGCGGTGTTCCAGAGCGGGTCCCAGTGGCGGTCGGTGATGCGCGGGAAGCCCCAGACGTAGGGCTGGTTCGTCATCAGGATGCCCTTGTGGCCGATCTTGGCGCAGCGCTCGATCTCCTTGACGCAGAGATCCACGTCCCAGAAGGGCATGGCCATGATCGGGATGAAGCGGCGCCGATCGACGGCCGTCCAGTCGATGAGGAAGTCGTTGTAGGCCTTGACGCACTCGTAGCGGAGCTCTTCGTCGGTGAGGGAGATGAAGTTGCCGGCGCCGAAGCCACCAACGTTCGGGTAGATGACCTGGGCCCAGATGCCGTACTCGTCCATCCGCTTGAGGCGCTCTTTGGCGTCCCAGGAGCCGTGGTCAGCGGCGTCGAGAGAGGGCGGATGGTCGGGTGGCGGGTCGGTCCAGCCGGCCATGGCGGCGCCGGCGGTGGGCATGAACGGCTTGCCCCCCATGAACCAGCGGTCTTCCTTGATGCTCTCGTCGTACTGGACGTGGGGGACCATCTCGCCCCATTTCTTGACGGACACACGTTCCGTCCAGAGGTGAGCTGGCTCCGAGATGTGGCTGTCCGCATCGATGACTTTGATGCGATCGACGACTGCTGGCATGGAGGCCTCCTTTGGCTGCAATGGTTGCCCTCTATGGGACCGATTGACGGGCTGAGGATACGCCCGTGGCGAGAGGGTGTCACGTGTCGGGGTGCCGGTCTGACGGTCACTTCCTGGCGATCGAGAGGAACTCCTCCACGGTGAGGCCCATTCTCCGGATGAGGTCCCGAAGAAGGCCCTCATCCACCGCGCGATGGTCCGGGATCGACAGCGTCGAGCGTTCGCCAGGTTTGGTGTACATGCGGTGGCTCCCCGCCTGGCGGCGCATCAGCCAGCCGTGTTCCTCGGCTACCCGGCCGATCTCCCGGCCCGAGTGACCCGGCGAGCCAGCCCATCAGGCCGCGACTGGCGCAGAGGGCGAAACCTCTACCGTTTCGACCGTGAGCGGCCATCCTTCGGCTGCCCGGTCCGCCAGGATCTCGGCGAGTGCGGCAGCGACCACGGCTGGCCTTTCGTCGGCCACGAAGGCCGGCTCAGCGGCCGCGATCTCTAGCCACGCGCCCATAACCAGCGCGATCTCGATGAGCGCGTCGGCCCGATTCGCGCCTTGCGCCGTCGCGCCGGGCGTCGCGGGGCAGTGCGCAACCCACGCGCCGTCTGGATGCGGCGAGAGCACCACCGTGTACCCGGACATGCACTCTAGCTTAATGCGCGAGCGGGACGTGAGTCTCACCTCTTGGGTTCGCCGGGTGAGCGTCACTTTCTTGCGTGCAGCCCATCCGTGTCGCCGATCAGCTGCGCCGTGCGGCGTTTGGACCGCCGCCTAACGGCGGCGGCTATGATTCCAGCTGAGGCCACTGAACGAACACCGGGATCATAGCCGCGAGCGGGAGCTCGCGGACGCCGCGCAAAACTCTGACGGCCACCCGGGTTCGCCGGCGTGGGCCATGCGAGCCGGGGTGGATCGCCCGATTCACTACACCTTCCCCGCCGCCCCACCGTCGATGTTGAGCACCTGGCCGTTGATGAAGCGGGACTCGTCGCAGGCGAGGAAGAGGACGGCGTTGGCCGTGTCCTCGGGCGTACCAGCCCCGGGTGTGAGCTGGATGCCCGCGAAGTAGCGTTCGGCAAAGTGGTGCTCAGCGTCGATGTTTGCCGCTGGCGAGAGCACCTGGCCGGGGCGGACGCAGTTGACGCGGATGCCGTGCGCGCCGCCCACGCCGGCCGTGTAGCGGGTGAAGGCCTCGATCCCGGCTTTCGCGGCGGCGTAGGCCGAGGGCGGCACGAAGGGCAGCATGCCCCGTGCTTCGGCGCTCGTCCCGCCAACGGCCGCGAACGAAGACATGTTCACAATCGTGCCGCCGCCCGCCGCCAGCAGGTGGTTCCAGCAGGCGCGCGTCATGCGGTAGGTCGAGGTCAGATTGAGGTGGAGCACGGCCACGAAGGTGTCGTCGGACTCGCGCGGAAACTCGCCCGGGAGGGCGCCGCCGGCGTTGTTGAAGAGCACATGAATGGCGCCGTACGCATCGACCGTCTCCTTCACCGCGGCCTCGATGGAGGCGCGGTCGGTGACGTCGCAGCGGATGAAGCGGGCCTCGCCGCCCGCCTCCCTGATGGATGCTTCGACGGCGTGGCCTTCGGCCTCGCGCCGGGCCATGAGGACGACCTTCGCGCCTTCGGCTGCGAACAGCCGCGCCGTCGCCGCACCGATGCCGGAGTTTCCGCCGGTGACGATAGCTACCTTGCCCTCAAGCCGCTGACCCATCGAGACCTCCTCAATTCGCCGGCGCTGTGGGCCGGAATTTCACCAGGGTGATGGCGTCGCTCGCGTCCTCGAAGACCGCTTCCACGGCCATGCCAATGCGTACGTCTTCGAGCGCACAACCGACGATGTTCGTCGTGAAGTGGGGGCCCTCTTCCAGTTCGACGATGGCGATGACGTAGGGCACGTCCCCGGCGAAGGCCTGGGCAGTGCCGCGGCGGTCGATCGTGTAGGAATACACCGTCCCCCGGCCACTCACCGGCGCCCATGTCCAGTCGTCGCGGAGCGTCCCCGGTTCGAGGATTCGCGGGTACCAGAAGTAGGTGCCGTCTTTGCGGCGAGGCATGACGAGCCGGCGCTCGCGCGTCGCGTCCCAGAAGGGCTGGGTGAGCGGCGTCGGCTGGGGGAGTGGCTTCGCGACGGCCGGCGCCTCAGGCATCAGGCGCCCTCCAGGATGAGGGCGGTCTGCTCGGACATAAAGCCGCCGGTGCCCGTGACGTATGCCCGGTCGCACTGCGCGAGCTGGCGCTCGCCGGCCCGATGCTGGAGCTGGCGTACGGCTTCCGTGACGTGCGACATGCCGCCGGCGATGCCCGCCTGGCCCATGCTGAGCTGGCCGCCGTGGGTGTTCAGCGGCCAATCGCCCCTGTAGGTGAGGTCGTGTTCCTGGACGAACCGGCCGCCCTGGCCTGGCCCGCAGAAGCCGGAGCCTTCGATCGTAAGGAGCACCGTGACCGTGTAGCAGTCGTACATGGAGGCCATGTCGATGGCCTTCCGGGTGGTCCCCGCCATGCCGAACGCCCGGTCGGCAGCCGCCCGGATGGGGCTTTCGACCAGCGACGGGGCGTAGGTGATGGCCTTGTGGGTGATGTGCTCGCCGAAACCGGAGAGCACCACCGGCCGGCGCTGGAGCTGTTTGGCGCGCTCCAGGGTGGTCACCAGGATGGCTGCGCCGCCGGAGCAGGGCATCACGATCTCGAGCTGGTGGAGCGGATCGACGATATAGGGAGAGTTGAGGACATCATCGACCGTGATTGGCTGGCGGAACACGGCCATCGGGTTGGCGAGGGCGTTCGTACGCTGATCGACGGCCACCTTCGCGAGTGCCTCCGCGGGGACCCCGTACTCGTGCATGTAGCGCTGGGCGACGAGGGCGAAGTGCGAGTTCGGGTTGTTCAGGCCGTAGGGGAGGTCGAACTGGCCGTGGGGCGAACCCCAGGCGTCGGCGCCGAGGTAGGCCCAGGCGGGATTCCAGGCGCCCCCGGGGCGGCTCGGGGCCGGGACCGTGGAGGTCAGGCAGATACAGGTGTCACAGGCGCCGGCTTCGATGGCCGCTACGGCCCGCCAGATCATGCCGGTAGCGCTGGCGCCGCCGAGGTCGACCACCTCGGCGAAGTTCGCCTGGATCCCGAGGTACTCCACCAGGGCGGCGGGCCCAAAGAGGGGCGCTTCGGGGATGCTGGTGGAGAGCACGCCATCGACCTCGAGCGGTTCGATGCCGGCGTCCGCGCAGGCCTCGCGGGTCAGGCGGGAGAAGGCCTCGAGCATGAACATCGGCTCGGTCCAGCGCCGCTGGGGCGCCCATTCAGCCAGCCCGGCGATAGCGGCACGGCGGGAAACGGCCATGGATGCGATCCTCCTTCGCCGGGCGCAGCCTACTCCAGTCGCGCCGCCTGCGGAATGTCCGGGAGCCTGGGGGACGGGCCGCGCCTCAGGCGGGCCGGCGGGTTATGCCGTTGAGGACCATCGCCACGGCAGAGTCGGCCACGGAACTGGCGTCCGCCCCGCGCTTCGGGTTGTACCACTCGGCCGTCCAGTTCATCGCCCCAAAGGCGAGCATCCGGACGGTGAAGAGGTCGAGCCCTGGCTGGAGCTGCCCGGCGTCCCGGGCCGCCACGATCAGCCCATGCCAGTATTCGCCGTACTCCCGCTGTTCGACGCGGTGGACGCGCAGGACCTCGCCCGGGACCTGCCCGACGATGCGGGCCTGGGCCGACGTGTAGTCGCTGATCTCGAGGATCGCCATCGTGTGGGCGCGGATCGCCGTCGCGACGCGGTCGAGCGGCGTCACATCTCCGGGGAGCGCGTCCACGGCCGCGCGGACGTGGCCCCAGGCGGTCCGGATGCCGAGGTGAAGGATCTCGGCGACGAGTTCCTCACGTGAGGCGAAGTGGTAGTAGAGGCTGCCGCTCTGCATGCCGGCGCGTTCAGCGATATCGCTCAGGCGGGCGGTGGCGTAGCCCTGCTCGCGGAAGACGGACGCCGCCGCGTCGAGGATGCGCTGGCGTGTGCGGGCGGACTTCGGCCCGCGGCCGTTTCCGGCCCCGGCGAGTGGGTCCGCCGCGGACTCACCGCCAGGGTCAGTCGCGCTGTCGAGATCCTGTTTCAAATCGTACGTAGATTAGCGGATGCGGAGACCGGGGCGAAGCGACGAGCATCGTTCGACAGCGGGCGGCGAGCGACCGGGCCGAGGACCGGGGGCTGAATCGGGCGCCCACCATGGGAGCGCACGAAGAAAGCGGACTATCGGACCCCGGAAACGGTGCGTGCGGCCGTTGGTTCACGGGTCCTGGGGCCGCACCCTTTCGCGCGCGGCAGCAGTCCGCCGCCGACACGACCGGTAGGGGTTCACATGGCAGCGACCGAATCACTTGCGACGCCCGTGCTCGCGAAGACCGAGCACTTCGATGTCCTGATCGTGGGGGCCGGTATCTCCGGCGTGGGTGGGGCATATCACCTGGCCCATCAACGGCCCGGCACGAGTTTCGTCGTCCTCGAAGCGCTCGACAGCTTCGGCGGCACCTGGTGGATGCACCGCTACCCGGGAATTCGCTCCGACAGCGACCTCTACACGTTCGGGTATCGCTTCAAGCCCTGGACGAGCGCACCCGTTGCAACCGCCGCAGAGATCCGGAAGTACATGGGCGAGGTGATTGATGAAAACGACCTCGCCCGCCACATTCGCTACAACCACAAGATCACCTCCGCGCGCTGGTCGAGCGAGGAGAATCGCTGGACGATCGAAGCGATCGAAACAACCACCGGCGAAACGCGGCACTTTACAGCCAACTTCCTCTGGATGTGCCAGGGCTACTACTGGCATTCGGAAGGCTACACGCCCGAATGGCCGGGGATGGACCAGTACGCGGGCCAGATCGTGCATCCCCAGACCTGGCCCGAAGAGCTGGACTACAAGGGGAAGAACGTGCTCGTGATCGGGTCGGGCGCGACAACCGCTACACTCGTCCCCGCCATCGCGGCCGATTGTGGCCACGTCACTGTCCTCCAGCGCTCGCCGACCTATTTCATCCCCGGCCGCAACCAGAACGACCTGGCCGACACCCTCCGAGAGCTGGAGATCGACGAAGTCTGGATTCACGAGATCGTGCGGCGCAAGATCCTCCACGATCAGGCCACCTTCACGCGCCGTTCCTTCGAGGAACCCGATGCCGTGAAGCGCGAGCTGCTGGAGGGAGTGCGCGCTTACCTCGGCCCCGATTTCGATATCGAAACGCACTTCACGCCGCGCTACCGGCCGTGGCGCCAGCGCATAGCCTTCGTGCCGGACGGCGATATCTTCCAGGGCATCAAGGCGGGCAAGGCCTCGGTCGTTACCGACGAGATAGAACGGTTCACCACGAAGGGTGTCCTTCTGAAGTCCGGACAGGAACTCGAAGCCGACATCATCGTCACGGCCACCGGATTCAACCTCAGCGTGCTCGGCGATATCGCGTTCGAGATCGACGGCAAACCCCTCGATTTCGCGGACACGATCACCTATCGCGGCATGATGTTCACCGGCGTGCCGAACATGCTTTGGGTGTTCGGGTATTTCCGGGCGAGCTGGACGCTGCGGGCCGACCTTCTGGCGGACTTCGTCTGCCGCCTGCTCGCCCACATGGAGGCGAGAGGCGCGAAGCGCGTCGCAGTCGCCCTGCGCCCGGAGGACAGGGGCATGGAACTCCTCCCCTGGATGGACGCCGAGAACTTCAACCCGGGCTATCTCATGCGCTCCATGCACCTGCTGCCAAAACGGGGCAACAAACCGGAGTGGCAGCACACGCAGGACTACTGGAGGGAGAAGGACGAAGTGCCCGCGATCGACCTTGACGGCCCCGAGTTTGTCTACGGGTAGAACACTGGGCTCCACGGCCCCAGGGCGCATCGGTGTCGCGAGTTCGATCGCACCGGTGTTCACATCCGGCAGGCGGCGCGCTCACGCCCAAGCGTGGGATCGCGCGCCCGCCCAGTCATGGAACTTCCCGATAGCCGTGGGGTGCTGGCGTGCGAACACTGGAGGCATGCCCACGCCCGATGCCGTCCGCGACCAGTACGAAACCCTGCCCTACCCGCCCCGCGACCCCGCACAGGAGCTGCGCGAGCTGCGCTCCACCCTTTCGGGCGAGTTGAAGCTGGCGAGCACGATTTTCTGGGGCGGGCGGAACGTCCTTGGGCCCACCTTTCGCGCGCTTGACGCGGGCTGTGGGACCGGCGATTCGGCGATCTTCCTTGCCGAACAGACACGCCACTCAGGCGGACAGGTGGTCGGCTTCGACCTTTCCGAGGCGTCGCTCGTGATCGCGAAGGCGCGGGCAGAGCGCCGCGCGCTGGACAACGTCCGGTTCATCCGGGGGCGGATCGAGGACCTCCCGGGGCTTGGCCTCGGCCCGTTCGACTACATCGTCAGTCTCGGCGTCCTCCACCACCTTCCCGACCCGGCAGCAGGACTGGCGGCGCTGAGGGCGGTCCTCGCACCGGCCGGTGGTCTGTCGCTCATGGTCTACGCCGAATACGGCCGCACGCCGATCTACCAGTTGCAGAAGCTCTTCCAGGTGATCGCGCCTCCGGCGTTCTCGACGGGCCAGCGGCTGGAGATCGTGAAGCGCACCCTCAGCCGGCTGGGCGCGGAACACTGGGCGAGTCTCGGCCGGTCGGCGTTCAGCGGCGAGATCAAAGCCCATGGCGACGCCGGGCTCTTCGACCTCTTCCTGCATTCACAGGACCGCGCCTACACCGTGCCCCAGCTCCACGAGTGGGTGGCCGGGGCGGGCCTACGGCTCCTGCGGTTCGACATGCCGATCCTCTACGAACCAGCGACGAGCCTTCCCGGTATCGACATCACGGGGCTCGATGGTCCGGCGCGCCAGGCGGTGGCTGAGCTACTCAACGGGCGCATCAAGAAGCACACGTTCTTTGCGACTGACAGTGAGACGGCGATCCCGGAGGTCCCCGCCTGGGATGACGAAGCGGCCATCCCCGACTGGCTGATGTACGACCCGGCATGGCTCGCTGCCCAGGTTGAGCGGCGCCCGGAGATCGGCATCGCCTACGAGGACCTGCAGTTCCAGTGCACCCTCGACGGCTTTCGCCGGGACTTCCTGCGGCTCGTCGATGGGCAGCGGACGCTCGGCGAGATCGTCACGCTCCTCCAGGTGAAGCATGGGAAGCTGACTCGCGCCGAGCTCATGGCCCGCTGGGACCTGCTCTACCAGGCGCTGTCAGTCTTCGGCCTCGCCGGACTCATGCGCGAACCGTGGTCGTGTCGCGAGCGTCTCGCCGCGAGCGCCTGAGCGCTGCAGCCGAGGAGATGGTCGCAGGCCCCGCGAACGGATCAGGCAGGCGACCCGTCGTCCTGATCGCGGTCCGGATTGGGACGGCCGGGCAGGCTTCCCTGGCGCGCCTCCTTCAGGAGTGTCCGGAGCGCCCAGGCAACGGCCTGTCCGGATTCCGTCCCATCCATGCCGAACTCTTCGCGCATTCGCAGCCAGGTCTGGATTGAGACCAGTGTCCGCATGAGCGCGGCGAAGTGAAGCTGGTCTCGTTCGTCCAGTTCGGGGAGCGACCGGGCGACGGCCTGTCTGATCTCCGCCGTGCGCCGCCGGCTGACCTCGGAGTAGCGTCGCGGATCAGCGTTCAGTACGGCTTCGGCCGTCGCCTCGGCGGCGTGGCCGTCAGGCGCCTTAAAAGCGGCTTCCGCCCAGGCCGCTCCTTCTTCGACGGTGCCCGGGGGTGTCGAACCCTGTCGCGCCACGGACATCTGCTCGATCCGATCGGTCAAGCCTTCAACGAGGGCTGCACGATCGGGAAAGTGCCGGTATACGGTCGGCTGCGACACCCCGGCGCGCGCGGCGATCTGCCTGGTCGAGATCTCGTCCGCCCTGTGGACGCCAAGCAACTCGGTCAGCGCGTCGAGGATGAGGTCGCGCGTGCGATTCGCCTGGCTTTCGCGAAGGGGAGACGAATACGGACGCCCGGCCTGAGCTTCAGTGGAGATGGAGGCCTCCGTCCAGATATTAGCGAATCTCGGAGAATGTGAATAGCGCAGCGGATATTGACGAGAGTATAGTATTGTTAATATGAAGCGCTATCCCGGATGAAAGAGGTAGGCCATGAGTACTTCATCGGTTTCAGCAACGTCCTGGGAGGCGCCCGGACCCGGCATGTGGGAACGGGACGCCGCGCACCAGGAGCGTCCCTTCTGCACCCTGTGGCTTGAGGCCGCGCCATCCGCCCTCGTCCCCGGCCTCGACGAGGCTTGCGAGCGTTTCGGCTTGCCGTTCAAGGGCTTCGAATTCGCCGACGTAGGTGGCTGGTTTTTCCTCGCCCCCACCCCACTTGCGGAAGAGGACTTCCCCGCCCGAATGGCGACGGCAGAAGAGGCCCTCGACATCCGCCCCTGGCGGACGATCGCGGATGAGTGGACGGACTCCGTACGCGCCGAACTCCTCCAGCGAAACAGGAAACGTCAGGCCGTCGAACCGGCCGCCCTGGACGACAGCGGCCTCGCCGCCCACCTCGCCTCGGCCCTCGAACTGTTTCAAGACGGAGCGGCGCGTCACTTCCTCCAGGCGGCGGCCCACTGGGTAGGTGTCGGACTACTTGCGAACGAGGCCGCCGGGCTGCCTGGCTGGCCGCGGGAGCGCGTCATCCGGGCGCTCGCGGGCGGCTCCCCGAACTCACTCAGGCCCCTTGCTGGCCTCGATCGGATCGCTGCGGCCATTGCCTCGGACCCGCGAGCGTCGGCGATCCTCGCCGGGGACGATGAGCCGGAGGCCGCGCTGGCCGGGCTGCGCGCCTGTTCTCCGGTTATCGCGGAGGCGCTCGACGCCTACCTCGCCGACCACGGCTGGGAGGTCTTCACCGGGTTCGATTTCACGCACGAGGCCCTGTTCGAGTTGCCCGCGCTCTTCCTCTCCACCATCCGGAGCGTCCCCGGAGGCGCCGTGCGGTACGGGGACGAGCTGGCCAACCTTCGCGCTGCTGTCGCTCCCGGCGATCGAGCGCGCTTCGGCGTGCTGATCGACGACGCGCTCGTGCTCTACGGCCTCCGCGACGACGACTCGGGCATCACCATTCAGCGGCCGCTCGGCCTCGTCCGCCGTGCCGTACTTGAAGCCGGGCGGCGGCTGGCCGCGCGCGGCGCGGTCCACGCCTCGGACGACGCATTCGACGCCAACGCGGCAGAGCTGGCCGCGCTCCTGACCGGCGCGGCCGGCGCCCCTGGCGCTGATGAACTCTCTCGCCGCGCGGCTCGCCGCCGTCCTCCCTTCGCCATCCCACCGCGCCGGCTGGGCGAGGAGGAAGCGCCGCCGGAAGGGGAGTTGCCGCCGGCCATGGGCGCTATCGCCGGCGCCCTTTTCACCGCCATGGGGCTGGAGGACACGGCGGACTCCGACGCTCTCGCCGCCGGGCCGCTGCTCGGCGTCGCGGCGAGTGCTGGCGTCTACGATGGCCGGGCGCGGGTGATCCAGGGTCCGGACGACTTCGAGCGGCTTGAACAGGGGGACGTGCTGGTGGCCGCCTTCACGACGCCGGCCTACAACGTCGTCCTGCCACTGCTCGGAGCCGTCGTCACCGACCGTGGAGGCGTGCTCTCCCACCCTGCCATCGTTGCCCGCGAGTTCGGCATCCCGGCGGTGGTCGGCACGGGGAGAGCGACCACTGTTATCCGCGATGGCGCGCGGATTCGCGTCGATGGCACGGAAGGGAAGGTGACCCTGCTCTCCTGAGGCCGGTCGGTCTGTGGCCCGGGTCTCAGGAATCGGCGCTCCGCCGCGCAGGGCAGGGTAGAGGCCCGGCGCCGAGACCGACGGGGGCGCCCGACCAATGGCGCCGCCGTCGGCACCCCGGGCCCGATCCCCGGCGTCCACTGACGGGAGCCAGCGAAAAGGACTGGGCGGGTGTCTGACGCCCCCCACCGACGCCCTTTCTAAACACGTGCGGCCGGGCGCAACGCCTACGCTTCGCAGTTGACTACCCGGTTGTCACCCGATCCAGCGTTACAGGTATCGAAGCCCGGCCCGCCATCGACCCGGTCGTTCCCCTGGGCCCGTGGTGATGATGTCAGCTCCCAAGCCGTGACCACACTATCGTTTCCCTGCCCGGTGGTTACGTTGTTGTCGCCATCGCCGGCCGCAACGTCGTCGTTCTCTTCTCCGGTTGCGGCCAAGGAGGTTGCCGCCCGCGCCGGTAGCCCGGGCCGTCAGGGCGGGAGGCAGCGAGCTATTCGCGCGCCTGGGCAAGCCGGACGGCGATGAACCCGGCGATGCCGGCGATCACCGACGCTGCGAGGATCCCGACCCTGGCCTCGTCCTCCAGAGCGGCGCTGTCGAACGCCAGCCCGGAGATAAAGAGCGAGACGGTGAAGCCGATGCCGGCGAGCAGGCCCATGGCCGCAATGTCGCGCCAGCGCGCTCCGGCAGGCAGTGAAGCGAGCCCAAGCCGGACGACCAACCAGGAGAACGTGACAATGCCGACCGGCTTGCCGATGACCAGTCCGGTGGCGATCCCGAGACTGGCAGTGCTCCGGGCACTGTCGGCGAGCGATGCCCAGGAAAGGTCCAGGCCGGCGTTCGCGAGGGCGAAGAGGGGGACGACGACAAAGCTCGCCCACGGGTGGAGGGCGCTCTCCAGCTGGTCCAGCGGTGGCTCCCTGTTGTCGGTCAGGCGGTCGATCTCCGCGGTGATGAGGTCGGCCCGTTCGCGGTCACCCGCTTCGTCCGCCCGGGCGAGTTCAGCCACCATGCCTCGCAGGGCGGTATGGTACGCGGCCCTCTGGGGCACGGGCCCGGATGGGGTGAGGAAGGCGAGGACGACGCCTGCAAGGGTGGCATGCACACCGGACTCCAGGACGGCGAGCCAGAGGAGCACGCCGGGGATGACGTAGAACAGCACGTTTTGAACACCGCCGAGCCGCGCCGCAACGATGACCCCGAGGGCAAGGCCGCCCCAGAGAAGCGGTTCGAGGTGCACCGTCTCGGTGTAGAAGGCGGCGATGACGAGGATCGCCCCGAGATCATCCACGATCGCCAGGGCCAGCAAGAAGACCTTCAAGGAGGTTGGAATCCGCGGGCCTGCGAGGGCGAGCACACCCATCGCAAAGGCGATGTCGGTGGCCATGGGGATGCCCCAGCCCTCGGTCGCGCCCCCGCCCACATTCCAGGACAGGTAGATCAGTGCGGGGACAAGCATGCCGCCCGCGGCCGCCGCAATCGGGAGGGTCGCACGGCGGACCGATGCGAGTTCGCCCCGCACAAGTTCGCGCTTGATTTCGAGCCCGACCACGAAGAAGAAGATGGTCATCGCGCCGTCGTTGATGAAGTGGCGCAAGTCCTCGGTGACTGAGACGAAATTCAGGTCGAACGTCAGCCTGGCGTGCCAGAGGTCGTTATAGGCCGCGCTCCAGGGAGAGTTCGCCCAGACGAGGGCCACCAGCGCCGCGATGACGAGGAGGATGCCACTCGATGCCTCGGCATGGATAAACCGCTGGACGGGGTGTTGTAGCCACGCTGGTGGCCCAGCCCCGGCCACGGCCCTGGCTTTCAGCCTGAGGTTTGATGCCATCGTTTCACGCCACTGGCCCGGAAGCACAACCGGAGGCTGCCAGTGGCAGTCTCCTCCCTATCCGGTATGCGCCGGCCGCGAACGTGTGCTCAACAGAGGGTACCAAGAGCTGCGCTTTCACAGAACCCGACTGTGCGGACGGCCGGCGTGGGAGAAGGTCCGGCACTGTGCGCGCAGCCGGCTGACCGCAGCCCATTCGCTGGAGGGCCGACGCTGGCTGAGCGTGGCGTCCGCGATGGGCGATTTGCGATGTGGCGAATTTGGGCACAGGCCGATCGCCCCACTACTTCGGCGGGAGGGCCACCATCACTTCGCCGTTCTCGACCTTGCAGGGGTAGGTCTGGGTATCCTCGGCCTTCATGCTGGGCTTGGGCATGCCGGGAGGAGTCGGCGGCGCCGAGAGGAGCCGGAAGAGCTTGCTCTGCAGGCCGCCGAGGAGGGGATGTTCGGTGTTGAACTGGCTGTCGAACGGCTGCCGGACGACTTTGCCGGTGGCGACTTCGAAGCGGGCGCCGTGGAACGGGCACATCACGCAGCCGTCGCGCACGGGCTCGGGGCGGATGGGACTGCCGGGAAAGCCACCCATCGGCAGCCGGGCGTGCGAACAGAGGGCGTTCATCGCCGAGACCGTATCTCCCTGGCGGACGATGAGGACGCGCTTGCTCAGCATGCGGACCTCCTTCGGCGTGCCGTCGGGGAAGTCGCGGAGCTGCCCGGCCTTAGCCCAGCGGGTCAGCCTGGAGGCGGGGAGGATGCTCTTCGCCTTGATCGGGAGCGGCGGGTCGAGCCCAAGGAGGGGGCCGATCGTGACCTGCATAATGGCGAGGTTGATGAGTCCGAAGATAATCAGGACGATGCCGGGGACGGTACTCCCCGAGGCCGTGTCGGCGTTGGACGGATCGACCAGCAGGAAGATGCCTCCAACGATGAGACCGATACCGGCGAGGCCCCACGTGCCCGCGACGGAAAGACCCAGGAAAGCCAGCATAGGTGACACAGGCCCACATCCTCCGGTCGCGATACTACCGCAGCCATACGAATGGGCAACGGTGAGGGCCATCCGGCCATCCCGGGCAGGGCCGCCGAGCCTGTCCTTGGCTAGGCGCCGGAATGGCTCTCGGTGAGGCCTTCGAGCAGCACGCGGACGCGCTCTGGCCCGGCCAGCAGCGGCCGGAGGCGGGACTCCATCTCCTGCCGGGTCTCGGAGGCGTGCCATCTCCGCCAGTCCATCAGCCCGAACCAGGTGCTGATCACGACGATGTTGTGGGCGTCTTCGCTGTCCCGCAGCGTCTCACCGGTGATGTAGCCGGGCTCGTCAAGGCAGCGGGCGCGGATCGCGCGCAGCATCTCCAAGGCCCTGCGCTCCTGGCCCGGCAACACTCGCCGCTCGATGACCACCTTGACGGCCATAGCTCAGTCCATATTCAGCTTGCGGTAACCGCGGCGGTAGTAGATCAGGGGTAAGCGGGTCGGGTCGAATGCCGCCCCGACCACGCGGCCGATAGCGATCGTGTGGTCTCCGCCGGGGACCAGCGACTCGAGTTCGCAGTCGAGGTGGGCGACGGCGCCCTCGATGATGGGGCTTCCCGTGTGCCATTCGATCGTGCCGAAGTCCTCAAACTGCTTCACTGGCTCGCGCCCGGACCGCGAGAAGTAGCCGGAGATCTCGTCCTGGCCTTCGGCCAGGATGCTGACGGCGAAGGTCCGGGAATGGCTGAGCATCTCCATCAGGCGGTTGGTGTTCATGATGCAGACGAGCACCAGCAACGGATCGACGGAAAGCGACGAGAAGCTTGAGACCGTGAGCCCATACACATGGTCGTTGTAGCGGGTGGTCACCACCGTCACGCCCGCGGCCCAGGACCCGAGCGCACCCTTGAAATCGTCCGGTGAAACGTCGGGCATCGGTGCTGCTCCTACAGTGACTGGAGCGACGGCGCCATGTCCCAGAGGGGGTGCACCGTCACTTCGGCGAAATAGCGCGACATCGGCAGACCGGCGATGAGCTGGTCCATCTCCCGGGCGTCGGCGACATCGTAGATCGCGAGGACACCTACGCCGGTCTCGCGATAGATCGCCTTGATCTTGCCCTGGTCGTGTTGGCCCTTGACCGCGCGCAACTGGTCGGCCACGACAGCCTGCCAGGCCTCAGGCGCCATTTCGGTCGGCTGGCGTGAAACGAGACGGACGGAAAAGAGCACTGGGCAACTCCTGGCGGCTGGTCGGGCAAGTATACAGACGCCCGGCGAACTGGCACGCGGCGGTACCGCCGTTGGGCTGAACATCGACCATGCTTCGCCCTGGACCGCTGAAGGAAGCTATTCTTGGCTGATGGGCCTTCACCAGCTTCGTGTCCGGCACCGCCTGCCCCTGTCACTCGACCAGGCCTGGGGCTTTTTCAGCGATCCGCGAAATCTCTCCGTGATCACGCCGGCATCAATGGGGTTCGTGATCAGGACGGAGCTGCCCGCGGTCATGTACCCGGGGCTCATCATCGCCTACACGGTCAAGCCGCTGGGGCCGATCCCGCTCCCCTGGGTGACGGAGATCACGCACGTGCGGGAGCGTGAGTTCTTCGTGGATGAACAGCGGTCGGGCCCCTACCGCATCTGGCACCATGAGCATCATTTCGCGGCGATACCCGGGGGCGTCGAGATGACGGACATCGTCAGTTATGCGCTCCCGTTCGGCGTCCTCGGGGACGTGGCCGAGCCGCTGGTGGTGGGCGACCGTGTGCGCGGCATCTTCCGCTACCGCGAAGAGGTGCTCGACGACCGGTTCGGGCGATACACGGGCGCGGCCGCGCCGGAGGCCGGAGCGTCTAGTGGGGCGACTCTGTAGACTCCGGTGTCGTGACCACCATGGCAACGTCCCTCACGCCGGTACAAGAACTCACTGAGATCGCAAAGCGCGTCCGCGCCCACATCGTGCAGATGGTGCACGACGCCCAGAGCGGACACCCGGGAGGCTCGCTCTCCTCCGTTGAACTCGGGGTCTCCCTTTTCTGGAACCATCTGCGCTGCGACCCGGCCAACCCAACCTGGCCGGGACGCGACCGCTTCATCCTTTCCAAAGGCCACGCAACGCCGTTCTATTACAGCCTTCTCGCCGAGCGCGGCTATTTCAGCCCCGAACTGTTGGCCGGGTTCCGCACCCTCGGCAGCGCATTGCAGGGCCATCCCTCGATGCACGCAGTCCCCGGGATCGAGATGTCGGGCGGGTCGCTCGGGCAGGGCCTCTCCTTCGCGATCGGCCACGCCGTCGCCGGGCGTCTTGATGGCCGGGACTATCGGTGCTGGGTGCTGATGGGCGATGGCGAACTGAACGAGGGCCAGGTCTGGGAGGCGGCGATGGCCGTCCCCCATTTCGACCTTGGTGACCGCGTGATCGCCCTGATCGACCGCAACGGCATCCAGAACGACGGGTTCGCCGACAAGATCATGCGCACCCATCCGGCGGAGATGTGGCGCGGCTTCGGCTGGCACGTTATCGAGGTCGATGGCCACGACATGGCGGCTGTGGACCAGGCGCTGAGCGAGGCCAAAAAGCCGCATGAGCAGCCGCGGTGTGTCGTCGCGTACACCGTCAAGGGCAAGGGCGTGAGCTTCATGGAAGGCAATCCGAGTTTCCACGGCAAGGCGCCGACGGCGGAGCAGCTCGTAACCGCCCTCGCCGAAATCGAGGCGGGCCTGTGACCGCGGCCGCGGCAACGCGCGAAGCCTACCCGGTCGCCCTTCTCCAGCTCGTCGATGAGGGCGTGGACGTCGTCGCGATCGACGCCGACCTCTCCGCTTCGACCGGCGGCAACCTCTTTGGCGATAAGCACCCGCAGCGCTGGATGACTGTCGGCGTGGCGGAGCAGGACATGGTTGGCATCGCCGCCGGGCTGGCCGCGGCCGGCAAGACGGCCTTCATCGCCAGCTTCGCCGTCTTCCTGCCGGGCCGCTGCTTCGACCAGCTCCGCACCTCGGTCGCCCAGCCGATGGGCGGGCTGAATGTGAAGGCCGTGGCCAGCCACGGTGGCGTGACCGTCGGCGAAGACGGGGCCAGCGCCCAGGCGATCGAGGACCTCTCCCTCGCGACCGCCCTCATCCCGTTCGACGTCATCGTCCCCGCCGATTTCGAGGAGGCGCGCCAGGCGATCATGGCCGTGGGCCGCACGACCCGGCCGGCGTACGTGCGCACCGGGCGGCCAAAGATCCCCGCGCTCTTCGATTCGTCCTACCGGTTCGAGATCGGGAAGGCGCACATGATGCGGCCCGGCAAAGATGTGACCATCGCGGCCTGCGGGATCATGGTCGGGGTCGCCATCGAGGCGGCGGCCGTGCTCCAGGCTGAAGGCGTCTCGGCGCGCGTCCTCAATGTGGCGACGGTGAAACCGATCGACCGCGCCGCCCTGATTGCGGCCGCCCGCGAGACCGGCGCTATCGTCACGGCCGAAGAGCACCAGACCACCGGCGGCCTCGGCACGGCCGTGGCGCGCATCCTGGCCGAGACGGTCCCGGTGCCCATGGCCTTCGTCGGCGTCGATCGCTACGGCACGAGCGGCAAGTGGGACGAACTGCTTAGCTACTTCGAGCTGACGCCGGCGCGAGTCGCCCAGGCGGCGCGGGACGCGATCGGCCGCAAGCGCTAAAGCTCGGGCAGCAGACGGAAGGCCTCGCAGTGGAGCGGGCGGATCGCACCGAAGTGGCGCCGGTCGAGGGTGAGGACTGTGTCGGAGTTCAACCGCTCGGCCAGTACCACGACGGAGGCGTCGGTCCCACCAATCGGAAAGTCCGCGTATTGGCGCACCAGCTCGGCGATCCGGGGCCAGTCTTCTGGCTCAGGGGCAATCACGTCGAAGGCGCCCATGCCCGCGAGGAACGCAATCTCGGCGGCGATCCCGAGGCGCTTGTGCAGGATGTATGTGGCCTCAGCGACGCAAAGCGCCGGGACGACGAACTCATATCGGCGATCGCGGAGCACAGCGAGCACGGCATGGTTACCCGGATCGTTCCGATCCGCCGCGGCAATGAGCGCGTTGGCATCGATAGGGATGGCGGTCACCCTCGGTGCCTCAGAATGTCTTCGGCCCAGTGATCGCTAAGGAAGTCATCCATGTCGGCGGCGTAGGGGCCCGCCACACTTGCCCCGATGTTCGCGAAGGGGATGTGGCGCTCGCCCTCGCTGCTGGCCTCGGGCGGGAACTTCGCCTCCACACATTCGCGAACGACAGCGGAGACGGACGTATGACGGCGCCGCGCTTCGCGTTCGAGCCGGGCGAGGGATTGCTCGGATATGGTGATGGTGGTGCGCTTCATGCGATCATACTACCGTATGCGCGTCGCGCCCGGGTGGCCGTGTGGGACCTGCTTCTGTGACCCGCGGGGTCGTTCCCGTACGATCGGCGACGGTTGTCCGGCGCTCCATGCGGCGGCAGCCGCGAAGCGGGGAGGATCGGATTGAAAGAACAGCGAATGTTCGGCCTCTGGCCGAGCCCGATTACCTCGAAGGACCTTGGCGCCGCCCTCCGGCTGACCGGGCCCTGCTGGGATAGCGACGGCCTGACGCTCGCCTGGCTCGAAGGGCGCTCGGACCGTGGCGTCGTCGTCGTCCGCGACCCGGCCGATGGCTCGACGCGCGACCTCACGCCGGCCGAGATCTCGGTCCGCGCCATGGTTGGATACGGTGGGGGCGACTTCACCCTTTCGCACGGCGTCTGCTACTTCGTGGGGCAGGACGACCAGCGCCTCTACCGCCAGCCCCTGGCGGGAGGCAAGCCGCGCCCAATCACCCCGGCGTTTGGCGCCGCGTCATCGCCCACGGTGTCGCCCGACGGCCGCTGGCTCGTCTACGTCCACACCTCAGAGGGCGAGGATTGCCTCGCGATCGTCGATGTCGATGGCAAGCGCTGGCCCGCCCGATTGGCCGAAGGCGCGGATTTCTTCATGCAGCCCGCATGGAGTCCGGACAGCACACGGCTCGCCTGGGTTGAGTGGGATCACCCCAACATGCCCTGGGACGGGACCCGCCTGGTGGTGGCGGAGCTTGATCGTCCGGCGGACGCACTGCCGAGGGTTGCGACGCGCGAAGTGGTTGCCGGCGGCCCCGAAGTGAGCATCCTCCAGCCGGAGTTCACCGCGGACGGCGCCGCCTTGCTGTATATCTCGGACGAGCCCGGCATGGGGCATCTCTTCCGCCAGGACCTTGCGGGCGGAGGGGCGACCCGGCTGACGGATGGAGAGGGTGACTTTGGGGCGCCGGCCTGGAACATGGGGATGCGCCGCTACTGCCAGGTGCGCGGCGGGCTGGTGGCTATCCGGAACACCGCGGGCTTTGAATCGCTCGTGACGCTCCGCCTCGCGGGCGACGCCCCGGCGCCGGTTGCGGCGCCGGCGATGACCTCCTTCGCGGCGGTGGCCGGCCACCAGGAGAGCGACGGTGTCGCCGTCGCCGGGTCGAGCGGCGTGCAGCCGCCGCGCGTGGCCATCCTCAATGGGTCGAGCGGCCCAGTCGTCGCGGTCTGCCGCCGGAGCGATAACGAACTGAACGCAGCGGCGGCCCTGTCCGCGCCCCAGGCGGTGACGTGGCCTTCCTTCGACGGCGAATCCGCGCACGGCATCTACTACCCTCCCGCGAGCGACCGTTTCGCGTCAGCGGGAGCACCGCCGCTCGTGGTGGTTATCCACGGTGGGCCGACGGGGCAGGTCAAGGCCGGCTGGGACGCCACCGCCCAGTTTTTCGCGACCCGCGGCTATGCGGTGCTCTTCCCGAACTACCGGGGGAGTACCGGCTACGGCCGCGAGTACAGGCTCAAGTTGCGGAACAGTTGGGGCATCTTCGACGTCAAGGACGCCCAATCGGGAGCCGCTGCGTTGGCGGCATGTGGCCTCGCTGACGTGTCGCGCCTGGTAATCTACGGCGGGAGCGCGGGCGGATATACGGTCCTGCAGTCGCTCGCTGATATTCCCGGCTTTTATAAGGCGGCCGTCTGCCTCTTCGGCGTCTCCAACCAATTCACCCTCGCCAGCGACACCCATAAGTTCGAGGCCCGCTATTCGGAGCAGCTGCTCGGTCCGCTGCCGGCAGCCGCCGCCGTCTATCGCGACCGTTCGCCCATCTTCCACGCCGACCGGATCACCGACCCGGTCGCCCTGTTCCAGGGAGACATCGATCGGGTGGTGCCGCGCTCCCAGAGCGACGCCATCGCGGCCTCGCTGAAGGCGCGAGGCGTCCCGCACGAATACCATGTCTACGCAGGCGAAGGCCACGGCTGGCGGAAGTCGGAGACGATCGACCACTACTGGACGGCCGTCGATCGGTTTCTCCGGGAATACGTGCTCTTTGCCTGATTCTTGCGAGGCCAGGAAGGACTGCTATGCCCGCTGATTGCCTCTTCTGCCGGATGGCGGCAGGTGCGATTCCCGTAACCCCGCTCTGCGAGAACGAGGCCGCGTTCGCCATCCGCGATATCAATCCGCGGGCGCCCGTGCATGTGCTCGTCATCCCCCGCCTCCACATCCCGGACGCCCGTGACCTCACGGCCGCCGACGGCGCCACCCTTGGGGCGCTCTTCCAGCTCGCTGGCGAGGCGGGGCGGGTCGAAGGCGTCCACGAGACGGGCTACCGGCTCGCCTTCAACGTCGGCGAGGCCGCCGGGATGACGATCCCGCACCTCCACTTACACCTCCTCGGCGGCCGTCAGCTCGGGCCCGAAGGCTAAGCATGGCAGGCACGGGGAAGCCCCTGGCGAAGCAGCTCGCGGCCGTCCAACAGGAGATGCGAAAGCGGCCCGCGGGGCTGGTGGCCCATGTCGAACGCGTAGCAGCGGAGGCTGACGACCTCGCCAGGCGGTTCGACGTGGACCGCCTCCGGGTCGAACTCGGGGTATGGGGCCACGATCTCTTCCGGGCCTATCAATCGGCCGAGCTCCTCCGGCTGGCTGGTGAGGCGGGACTGGTGGTCGGCCGGGAGGATGAGGCCGCGCCGGTCATGCTGCATGGGCCGCTTGCGGCCCACGTGCTACGGGAACGCTTCGCCGTGACCGACGAAGAGGCGCTCGATGCTGTGCGTCTGCACACGACGGGCCTGGCCGAGATGCCACTGATCGCCAAGATCATCCTGCTCGCCGACAAATGCGAACCGCGGAAACGGGCGCGCGCTCAACAGCTTCGGGACATCCGCAGACTCGCCCGCCGCGACCTCGACCTCGCATTGCTCTGCTGGGCCGACTGGAAGTGGGTCGAAGAGCGTCAGCGCGGCTGGGCGAGCCACTCCACCCACTGGTTGGCTCGCCAGCAATGGGTGCGCGAGCACCATCTCGACCGCGCACTGGTTGGCCGCTCCGAAGAACCTGAATCGCTCGCCCTTAGCGAAGCTTGAGTACCTGGCCGACGCTCAGGTTCGAGCATTCCGCGTCCACTTCGGGGTTGAGCCGGAGGATGTCTTCAACGGTGACGTTGTTCGCTTCCGCGATCGTCCCGCAGAAGTCGCCGTCCTGCACGGTATAGGTGCCCGCTGTTGCGCCGGGGGTGCCGGTGGTTGTGGCGCCCGGGGTGCCGCTGCCGGGGGTGCCCGTGGTGGCGCCTCCGGGGACCGTGCCGGTGCGGGGGACGGCGGTCTGGTTCGCTGGCTGGGTGGGCGCCGCCGTGGTCGTCCGTGCGGCCTGTTGGGTGGCCTGGACGTCGGTCGGGTTCAGGGCTGCGTCGCCGTCACCCCCGACGAGGGACTGAATCCAGAGCGCCAGCAGGATGACGATGGCCGCGAGGGCGAAGAGGCCGATCGTCAGGACGGGGATAGAGATGCCCCCCGGCCGGGGCCGGGGACCGGTTGTCCCGCTGCCCGGCCGCTGGGACCCTGCCTGACGGCCGGATTGGCCGCGCGAGGCCTGGCCACCACGCTGCTGCGGCTCTCGCGCCGGGCGCTGCCCGCCGCGGGACGGACCGGCAGCGGCCGACGGCGGCGCTGCGCCGGCCACGCCCTGGCCCAGATAGACGGGGCAGCTCGCGTGGTTCGTCCCGAGGCAGAACGATTCCTGGTGGTTGGTGGCGATGCGGGTAGGGTGTTCGAGCCGGTAGCAGCGGTGGGCTTCCGTTGCGTAGGTCGCATGGGAGTCGGCGTCGTCGGCCAGGCCGAGGTACTGGCAAACGGTGGGGAACTCGTCTTCGCTGGTTGGGACGGTCACGCGCTCACTCCCTCCAGGTCGGGCAGATGCCCGGCGTATCGTCACACGCTGGCGGAGGGTGAGCAATGCCGCTATCTGAGGGCGCCGGCGGGTGGTCCAGAAATGGGTTGGGGGCGAGCCGTGTGAACGGACTCGCCCCCAACTTGCGACGGGGAGGACAATGTCGCCAGGCTTCCTTTGGTCAGGAGGTCGCCCACTAGTAGAAACGGCCAGGCGTGGGCGCTCGAAAGGGCTGCGGCCCGGACGGTTGGGTGGCAATCGAGCGCTGCATCGGACGAAGATGGGCAGGGACGGTTCGATCCCAGGTCTGGCATCGGGTCAACCGTGGAGCAGTGCAGGCGCACTCGCCTACATTTGACACTCTAGGTCGGTGTGGTACCCTCCTTGTTCGGCGCGATACAGGTAGGCCAGCTGGAGCATTCGGCAGGTCGCAAAGCAAAGTGCTTGAAGACGGCCCGGGCCGGGAAATCGGCAAGGGCGCTGTTCACGAACAGGCTTTCCGGCCTGTTTTCGTGCCCAAGAGGATGACCCGGCAGCGGGACCATTCATCCGCACTCGCGGGGCGAACAGCCCGCGCCATGGAAAAGACGAGGGGACGCAGGAATGCCGACCATCAATCAGCTGGTCCGCAAGGGCCGAACGCCGAAGGCGAAGAAGTCGGGTGCCCCGGCGCTCCTCTTCAGCTTCAACTCGCACTCGGGCCGCACCACTCGGGCGGTTGGCCGCGGTTCGCCGCAGAAGCGTGGCGTCTGCACCCAGGTGCGGACGCAGACGCCGAAGAAGCCAAACTCGGCGCTGCGCAAGGTGGCCCGCGTCCGGCTGACCAACGGGATCGAGGTCACGGCCTACATCCCGGGCGAAGGGCACAGTCTCCAGGAGCACTCCGTGGTCCTGGTCCGCGGTGGCCGCGTCAAGGACCTCCCGGGCGTCCGGTACCACATCGTCCGCGGCGCCCTTGACGCGACGGGCGTCAACAACCGCAAGCAGGGCCGGAGCAAGTACGGCACGCGCAAGAACGCCCAGGCCACGGGCCGCCGCAAGTAGCCAGGCCGGCGCTTTCTATTTATCGAAACGGGGGACCTGACCATGGCACGACGCAACCGGCCGGCACGGCGGCCGATTCCGCCTGACTCGCGGTTTAACAATGTCACGGTCCAGATCCTCATCAACAAGCTGATGACGCGTGGCAAGAAGAGCACCGCCGAACGGGTGGTGTACGGGGCCTTCGACCGAATCCAGGGCCAGACCGGCCGGGACCCGCTCGATGTCTTCCAGCAGGCCGTGCGCAACACCACGCCCGTCCTCGAAGTGAAACCGCGCCGCGTTGGCGGCGCAACGTACCAGGTGCCCGTGGAGATTCGGCCCGACCGCCGGATCGCGCTCTCCATGCGATGGTTGCTCACATCGTCCCGCTCCCGCAATGGACGGTCGATGGCTGAGCGTCTCGCGAGCGAACTCATGGACGCCGCCAACAACACCGGCCAAGCCATCAAACGCAAGGACGATACACACCGTATGGCGGAGGCGAACCGCGCGTTCGTCCATTACCGCTGGTAGGTGTGGGGAAAAGGTAATCGAGTTCATGCCTCGTCAGGTCAGCATCGACAGGATTCGGAACATCGGGATCATTGCCCACATCGACGCGGGCAAGACGACCGTGACCGAACGCGTCCTTTTTTATACCGGCAAGACCTACAAGATCGGCGAGGTCCACGAGGGCAGCGCCACGATGGACTGGATGGAGCAGGAGCGGGAGCGGGGGATCACGATTACCTCGGCCGCGACCACGGCTGAATGGAACGACCACTCCATCAACATCATCGACACCCCCGGCCACGTGGACTTCACGGCCGAGGTGGAGCGCAGCCTCCGCGTCCTCGACGGCGGCGTCGTCTGCTTTGACTCCGTCGCGGGGGTCGAGCCGCAATCCGAGACCGTTTGGCGCCAGGCTGACCGCTACGGCGTCCCCCGGATCGCCTTCGTCAACAAGATGGACCGCACCGGCGCCGACTATCAGCGCACGATCGACATGATGATCGACCGTCTCGGTGCGAATCCGCTCCCGATCCACATCCCGAAGGGCAACGAGGGCGACTTCGACGGCTGTATCGACCTCCTCGAGATGTGCTGGTGGTGGTTCGGCGGCGATAAGGGTGACACGCCCGAACGCCGGGAGATCCCGCCGGAGTTCGCGGAGGCCGCGGCCGCCGGGCGAGATAAGCTCGTCGAGGGCATCGGCAACGTGGACGACCAGATCGCCATCAGCTACCTCGAAGGCCACGAGATCACGTCCCACGAACTGCGCCAGGCGCTGCGGCGGGTGACGATCGCCAACCTCGGCACGCCGGTCCTCTGTGGTTCGGCCCTGAAGAACAAGGGCGTGCAGCTCCTCCTCGACGCTGTCGTGGACTTCCTTCCGAGCCCAGCGGAGATCCCCCCGATCAAGGGGATCGACCCCAAGCACGGCGGCGAAGTCATCCGCCGCGCGCTCGACGACGAGCCGATGAGCGCGATTGCCTTCAAGATCGTGACCGACCCATACGTTGGCCGGCTCGCCTACTTTCGCGTGTACAGCGGCGTCTTGAAGGCAGGCGAGAATATCTTCAATGCGACCAAGGGCGAGCGTGAGCGCATCGGCCGGGTGCTGATGATGCACGCCAACCAGCGTGAAGAGGTGGACGCCATCTACGCTGGCGGCATCGCCGCGGCGGTCGGCCTGAAGAAGACCTTCACGGGCGATACGCTCTGCAGTTCCGATCACCCGGTCATCCTCGAGAACATCACCTTCCCCGAGCCGGTGATCAAGGTCGCGCTGGAGCCGAAGAGCAAGGAAGACCAGGACCGGATGGCCGACTCCCTCATGAAAATGAGTGAGGAAGACCCGACCTTCCACTGGACGTTCGACGACGAGACCGGCCAGACGCTGATCTCGGGCATGGGCGAACTTCACCTCGAGGTGATCGTCGATCGCATGCTGCGAGAGCACAAAGTGTCCGCAAATGTCGGCCGCCCGCAAGTGAGCTACCGCGAAGCGATCACGAAGCGCGCAGTCGCCGAAGGCCGTTTCGTCCGCCAGTCCGGTGGCCGCGGCCAGTACGGCGTGGTGGAGCTTGCGGTGGAGCCGCTGGAACGGGGCATGGGCTTCGTCTTCGAGAACAAGATCGTCGGTGGCTCAGTCGCCAAGGAGTACATCCCGGCGGTTTCGGCGGGCGCCCGGGAGGCGCTCCAGGGCGGCATCCTTGGCGGCTATCCGGTGCTCGACGTGAAGGTCACCCTCCTCGACGGCTCGATGCACGCCGTTGACTCATCCGAAATGGCGTTCAAGAACGCCGGCTCCATCGGTGTGAAGGAAGCGGCGCGGAGGGCCGGCCTCGTCATCCTCGAACCGATCATGAAGGTCGAAGTGCGAGCACCGGAGGACTACTTCGGGGCGATCGTCGGCGACATCAACTCACGCCGCGGCATGATCATCGGTACTGAGGCGATGGGGAAGACGCAGATCGTGAACGCGATGGTCCCGCTGGCGGAGACGTTCGGCTATTCGACAGAGTTGCGCTCGCTCAGCCAGGGCCGGGCAAGCTACAGCATGGAATTCGACCACTACGAAGAAGTACCAAAGAACATCGCGGCGACGCTGACCAAGCAAGCCGCGAGTGTGGCCTAACCCCGGGGAACCAGTTCAGAAAGGAACATTGCGATGGCGAAGGCGAAATTTGAACGGACGAAGCCGCACGTAAACGTGGGGACGATCGGCCATGTTGACCACGGCAAGACGACGCTGACGGCGGCGATCACGAAGGTGTTGGCGCTGAAGGGTGGGTCGC
>JBJXGC010000342.1:0-11964 GCA_046154545.1 Dehalococcoidia bacterium
CTCGGCCCGAAGGTGCGCGGCCTCGAGGTCGGCGACCGCGTCACCACCATCTCCGCCGTCCCCTGCGACCAGTGCGACCGCTGCGAAGCCGGGGAGTACCGGAGCTGCCGGGCCGGCTGGCAGGTCTACGGCTACGGCAGCGTCCCCGGCGGCTACGCCGAGTTCGTCCTCAGCCACAGCGCCATCATCGAGCGCTGCCCGGACGGGCTGAGCGACGTCGCCGCCGCCCTCAACGAGCCCGCCATGGTCGGCCTCCACGCCGTACGCATCAGCCGGCTCAGGCCGGGCGACACGGCCTTCGTCATCGGCGCCGGGCCGATCGGCCTGCTCGTCCTCCAGGCTGCGAAGATCGCGGGCGCGCGGGCGGTCTGCGTCATCGAGCCCTCCGCCGGCCGCCGGGCCATGGCGACGGAGCTGGGCGCGACCCACGTCTTCGAACCCGGCTCGCCCGGCATCGCCGCCTTCCTTCGCGACCAGACGGACGCCGGCCCCGAGGTCGTCTTCGAATGCGCCGGCGCGCGCGGGACGCTCCAGCAGGCGGTCGAACTCGTACGGCCGGGCGGGCAGGTCATCCTCGCGGGCGTGAACGCAGAGGCGGACGAGATCTCACCGCTCACCCTCTGCGCCAAGGAGTGCGAAATCCGGGCTTCGCTCGGCGGCATGGACATCTTCCGCCACACGCTCGACCTCATCGCCGATGGCCGCCTGCGCACCGAACCGATGGTCACCCGTGTCATCGGCCTCGACGAAGTGGACGCGGTCATGCAGGAGCTCGGCACGGCCGGCTGCGACGACGTAAAGGTCCTCGTGGCGCCGGGGAGGAGGGGGTCATGATGCGCGCGCCTGTCCTTCACGGCCGCCGTTCCATCTCGTTCGACGAGGTGCCTGAGCCCGAGCCGGGGCCCGGTGAGGTCCTCCTCTCGGTCGGGCTCTGCGGCATCTGCGGCTCCGACCTCCACCTTTACGACAGCCCGGACGCGCCCGACGGCATCGTCCTCGGCCACGAATTCGGGGCCACTGTCGTCGCCACCGGCCCCGGGGTCGAGGGCTGGGAGGCGGGCGACCGGGTGGTCACGACCATGCCCGAGCCCTGCCTGAACTGCACCTTCTGCCGGAAGGGCGAGTTCGACCTCTGCTACCAGCACTTCCGGGTCGATATGGAGCGCGCCGGCATCCAACGTGACAACCGCTCGCTCGGCGCGGGCGGCTACGGCCCACTGCTCAAGACGGCCGCCCCGCGGCTCCTCCGCCTGCCCGACGCGCTCGACGACCGAAAAGCCGCCTGCGTCGAACCAGCGGCGGTCGGCTTTCACGCGGTTCGCCAGTCCGGCATGCGCTTCGGCGACAAGGTGGCCATCCTCGGCGCGGGACCGATCGGGCTGTTCACGTTGCAGTGCGCCCTTGCCGCCGGCGCCTCGCGCTGCGTGACCGTCGAGCTTGCTCCCGGCCGGGCGAAGGTCGCGAAGCAGCTCGGGGCGGAGGCGATCATCGACCCCCGCGCCGCCGGTGACGTAGCGGCTGCCATCGCCGACGCCCTCGGCGGCCCGCCGGACGTCGTCTTCGATGCGGCCGGTGTGCCGGCCACCCTCCAGGGGGCGATCGACGCCGTGAAGCCGGGCGGGCAGGTGATGATGGTCGGCGTCTCCTTCGAGAACGCCCCCATCCGGCCCTCGTCCTGGGTCACGAAGCGCGTCACCCTGCGGGCCGCCTTCGCCTACAGCCGCTCCGACTACCGGGCGACGATCGACCTGCTCGCCCAGGGCCGGATCGACGTCGAACCGATGGTCTCGTCGGTCGTGCCGGCGAGCGAGACGGCGGCCGCCTTCGAACGGCTGCTCACCCCCAACTCCGAGATCAAGGTCCTGGTGGACCCCCACGCCTGAGGAGGCACCCGCATGTACCGTCCGCATCGACTCAAGTTCGGCGTCTTCATCGCCCCCTGGCACCGCGTCGGCGAGAACCCAACGTTGTGCTTCAAGCGCGACATGGCCGTCATCGAGCACCTCGACTGGCTCGGCTATGACGAAGCCTGGATCGGCGAGCACCACAGCTTTGCCCGCGAGCTGATCAGCGACCCCGTCGCTTTCATCACTGCGGCAGCCCTGCGGACGCGGCGGATCAAGCTGGGCACGGGCGTGCTCAGCCTGCCCTACCACCACCCGCTGATGGTCGCCGACCAGATGCTTCAGCTCGACCACATCACCGAGGGCCGGGCGATGCTCGGCTGTGGCCCCGGCGCGCTGACCAGCGACGCCTTCATGATGGGCATCGACCCCGCCGACCAGCGCCGCATGATGCACGAG
This sequence comes from Dehalococcoidia bacterium, assembly GCA_046154545.1. Taxonomy (GTDB): domain Bacteria; phylum Chloroflexota; class Dehalococcoidia; order Tepidiformales; family Tepidiformaceae; genus JBJXGC01. The sequence goes on from JBJXGC010000342.1 coordinate 2,304, forward strand.
TCGCTCGACGCGATCATGGCCCTCTTCCAAGCGAAGGCGCCGGTGAACATGAAGACCGACTGGTTCACCCTACGCGACGCCCGCCTCCAGATGGCGATGTTCAGCGAGCCGCACATCCCGGTCAGCGTGGCAGCGACCTTCACCCCGACGGGACCGGTCGCGGCGGGCAAGCACGGCCTCGGCCTCCTCTCCGTCGCCGGCGCCGACAACGAGGCGTTCGAACGGACCTGGGGCTGGGTCGAAGAGGCGGCCGGCGAGAGCGGCAAGAAGGTCGACCGCGGCAACTGGCGGGTCGTCATGAACATGCACCTCGCCGATTCGAAGCGGGAAGCGATCGCGGACGTTGAAGAGGGCTACCGCCGCCGCGCCTACTGGGGCGACCGCCTCGACCCCGACGCGCCCGCAGCCAACGTCCTCGCCGGGCCAACCCCGCCCGCTTCCATCGAAGAGGGCATCGAACGCGGCACGATGATCGTAGGCACCCCGGACGACGCCATCCAGGCCATCAACACCCTCCAGGAGCGCTCGGGCGGCATCGGCGGCATCCTCTGCTTCTCCCACGAGTGGGCGAACACGGACAAGACGAATCACAGCTACGAACTCCTCCAGCGCTTCGTCGCGCCCCACTTCCAGAACCAGCTTCAACCAATCATCGAGAACCGGAACTGGGTCGAAGGCCAGATGCAGACGGTCTTCGGCGGCCTCGCCCCGGCCTTCGCGAAGGCCTTCACCGACCACGGCAAGCAGCCGCCGGCGCCCATCGCGGCGATGCTGGAGGCAGCGCGGAAGAAAGAGTCGTCTGCGGCGACGTAGCTGGCCCTCACCCCCTGGCCCCCTCTCCCACTGCGGTGGGCGAGGGCGAAGTCGGCTCCGTCGGGCGTGGTTGCGGGCTGCATCGAGGCGGACGTATCGTCGCCGCCACAGGAGGGCGAAACATGGGACGGCTGGACGGCAAGGTCGCGATCATTACGGGCGGTGCATCGGGGATGGGCGAAGCCACGGCGCGGCTGTTCGTAAGCGAGGGCGCGCGCATCGTCATCGGCGACGTGCAGCGCGAGAAGGGCGAGGCCCTGGCGGCCACGCTGGGCGCCGCCTGCGCTTACGCGAACGTCGACGTCACGTCATCGGAGGACGCGCGGCCTGGTGAAGACCGCCGTCGACCGCTTTGGCAAGCTCGACATCATGTACAACAACGCCGGCATCGCGGGCGGCGAGGGCACGATCGCCGACTGCACGGAAGAGCGCTTCGACCGGGTCATCGCAACGAACCTGAAGGGCGTCTGGCTGGGCATGAAGCACTGCCTGCCCTATCTCATCGCGAACGGTGGCGGTTCCATTATCGCGACCGCCTCGGTGTCCGGGTTCATGGGGATGAACGGCCAGGGCGCGTACGGCTCGTCCAAGGGCGGGGTCGTGCAGCTCACGCGCGTCTGTGCCATCGAAAACGCGAAGTTCAGCATCCGGGCGAACTGCATCTGTCCCGGCGGGACGCTCACACCGCTGATCTACGGGAACCCCGACATGCCCGGCCTCGACGACATCGACGAGGCACGCGAACGGCTCACGGGCTTCCAGCCCATACCGCGCGCCGGCCTCCCGGAGGACATCGCGAACGCCGCCCTCTGGCTGGCGAGCGACGAGTCGTCGTTCGTCACGGGGCAGGCGATCGTGGTCGATGGCGGCTGGATGGCCTCGGCGAGGACGCCCCCGCGCCGGGCGACGCAATAGCGGTCGCGGCCGTCCCTGGCCGCGGGCGGGCGCACGGAGGTTCGAGCTGTTTGCCATCGATGTAAGATGATCTCGAGGTGCGTCATGCGAGACGGGTTCACGGCGGTGGTGCAACAGCAGGGCGAATGGTGGATTGGTTGGGTCGCGGAGATCCCGGGCGTCAACTCCCAGGAGGCCACTCGCGATGAACTCCTCGCCAGCCTTGCGTCAGCGCTCGACGAGGCGTTGGCCATGAATCGCGAAGACGCCCGTGCCTCTGCGAGCGGTCCATTCGAAGAGGTCCTCATCCCGGTATGAGCCGCCGCGACCTGATCGCGCATCTTCGCCGCCACGGATGTGAGTTCGTGCGCGAGGGGGGTAATCATTCGTGGTGGCAGAACCCGGCCACACAGCGGCGATCCACCGTCCCCCGGCACAACGAGATCGAGGATCTTCTGGCTCGCAAGATCTGCCGCGACCTCGGGATCCCTGAACCGGGCCCGGGGATGAGAAGGGGCCGGCGGAGCTTGAGGTGAGGGGCAGCGCCGATTTGTGGCATGGCGCTGCCGCGTGCAGCCGGCTCGGTTGATGTAGGATGCGGCACGGGCGGAGACCCCGCTCGACGTTCGATGTCTTGAATCGGAGGGCGGGTCGATGGTTCGGAGGGCTCTGCCACGGTGGGGGCTCATCGCGGTTGCAGCCGCCGGGTTGGTAGGGACCGCCGTGTTCGCGTTCTTGTATGTCCGAGGCGGAACTGACTCCGACGACCCGCTTGCCCAGTGGAAGATTCGCGCGGTCGAGGTTCTGTTGGAGGAGGAGCGGCTTTACAACCAGTGGGTTCTGGCGAAGGGCGAGTTCAACGCGGCGTTTACTCGGTGCCGCGCCAGCGCCGGTCTCACGAGTGCGGCGGAAGGCCTCAATCAGGGAATCCTTTGCGCGCGCCGCGAAGTTCCCGGCGCGCTGGTCGCCCTCGACGAATGGGACGCGTTGGTACTCAGCGACATGGCTCGCATGGAGGGCGAGGCCCGGACGGCGGAAGGCCGCGACTACTCTAAGCATGCAGCCAGCGCGCTACACACGCTGATTGGCTGCGACCGAGCAGCATACATCTTTACCTCGCTCGCCGAGTTCGAAGAACTTCACAAATGCCCTATGAGTTCCGACGTTGCCCAATCGTCCCTTTCGCGGCTGTACGGCCACGTCGGACTCTCGGGGCATTCAGCAATACGAAACCGTTGACGCGGCGGTCGCCTGTGCAAGAATGGCGTGTCGGAGTTGTGCATCTCGACAAGACATCCATGTTCGCGCTCGGACTCGTTAAAGGTTTCGTAGGGCGGTGCTGCTTCGAGGATCGCCACAACCTGGGCGCGCGGCCTCCGCGTCGTGGATCGGGCGAGTCCGCCGGACGCGTTGAAGGCCGGGCCGATGGATCACTCTCAAGCCGAACGCCAGAATCCGCTTTCGTCAAACACCTCCTTCCCGTCTGGAGACATGACAAGAAGTCGGTAACCCGCCGCGAACGCGAGGTCGGCGCGCGGGACGATGAGAGCGGCGACATCGTCCGGGCTGAATTCGAAGTACGGCCACTCAGGATCGTCCGGTGCTTCGCCCTCGTATACCAATCGCCACTCGCGCTCGTGAGTCCACTCTGATGGTCTGGCGATAGGTTGCGGCACTCCCGCGTCGTCTCCCTCGATGCCCGGCCAGAATCGGACAAGTCGCGAAGCCAGTCGCGGCGAAAGCGCGGCGACGAAGTCGCACCACTGGTCCCCGCGAACGTATAGGACAGGCCCTCCGCCGTGATCGAAGATCGTCTGCTTCCGAAAGACAATCCCATACGGTTCGGTAAGCTTGTCCCGTAGCGTCGTCTGAACCCCGCCTGGCGTGCATTCCGAGAAGCAAACTACGGGCGCGACGGTCGCCTGGGCGTAGGCCTCAAAAGCATAGATACGCCTTGAGGCCAAGATGTTCCGGAGGCGCAACTCGGCGCTCATGCTCGCGAAGTTCGCCGACACGGCGTTAGACTTGGGGCGTGTCCTCCCTGTGAAGTGCACAAGAAAGTCTGACAGATCCGGGCGGTTGTACTGGCGCAGGTTCTTCAGTTTCGCAGAGAACTCGTCGTTCATCCCCTAATTCTACTACGCTCGGCTCGGATGGCCGCTCGTTGGTATGCGCCATCAGACTCGCCCTCGTATCAGTCGGAATCGCAGCCGCGTCCATTCGCGGCGTCGCGTCATGGTCCACTTCGGACTCGCCCTCCGCTCTGCGACCCTCGCGCGATGACCGCCAGCCCCTGTCCCACGTCTCGCGGCCGTCGTCCGAATTCGCCCCCGCCAATGCTGGCCAGCAGTACCACAACCTCACGGGCGTGGTCACGTCCCGCGTGCAACCACGCCAGGCTCACGCCGCCACCGACCGGCTCCCGCAAGCAGCTCCCGGCCGTTTCTGCTGCCCGTCCAGGTACCCCACAGGTACCTACTGCTCAGGTTCAAGAGGCTACTGCAACCCGCGAAAAAGAATCTCCTCAAAGCGGTGCTGTGCCCGCGTTCGAACCGCCTGCTTCGCGTCCCGCGAACATCGGCCCATGGGTGTGTGGCGATGTGCCTGAGCTGCGCGCGACCCGCGGCCAGGGACGGCCGCGACTCCTATCGTGTGCCGTGCGTTGCCGTGAAGAAGTCCGGCCGCGGCGTGCCGGTGTCGTCGTATACAGGCTCCGAAATGTCGATCCGGTACTTGGCGACGTCGGCGCCGCGGAGGCCGTAGGCGCCGAGGACGGCGCGCATCCCGTTGTAGTTGGGGCCTTTGAAGTGCGCGGCCAGCGCCTCTTCGCTCGCCCAGCGCTCGTACACATAGATGGTCGAGTCCGAGAGGCCATCGACCGTCCAGACATAGTCAAGGCAGCCAGGCTGGCGGCGGGTTGCGGCCTCGAGCTGGCGCCCGGCGGCGAGCGCGGCTTCCCGCTTCGCCGGGTCAATCTCCACGGTGCCTGCAATAATGATCACGTCTGCCTCCTTGCCGTCCCAGCGGTGCGTTTCGCCGCCACGGTTGAATGGGTTGCCCGGTCCGAATCCGTGCTCTGGCTATGGTTCGAGCACAGCCCGGTAGCGCACTTTGTTCAACCGCAACCGGTCGTGCGCCTCGTTCACCGCGTCGAGGCCAAACCGTTCGATGATGGGCCTGATGCCATGGGTCGCGGCCAGGGCGAGCACCTCGCGGACGTCCGCGCGCGAGCCGAAGAAGCTCCCCACCACGCGAAGCTGCAGGCCGGTGAAGACAGCCGGCGGGATTGGCAACGCGTCGCCGTCGGCCGCGGCGAGCACGATCGTCCCCTGCTTCGCCACCCCTCCAAGGATTTTCGCAAGCGGCGCGAGCGAATTTGCGGTCTGGAGCACGAGATGCGCGCCCCCGCGGGCCGCGAGCGTGGCACTCATCGCCTCCACATCGCCCGCTTCCGTCGCCCCGAGTTCCAGCGCCAGGGCGACCTTGTCCGGGCTCGAAGTGACGGCGTAGACCTCCGCTCCCATGGCGCGGGCAATGGAGATGGCGAGATGGCCGAGTCCGCCCACGCCAAGGATCGCGACGCGTTGTCCGGCCTCGAGGCCGCCGTTCTTGAGGGCGGCGTAGCTCGTCAGGCCGGCGCAGAAGAAAGGCGCGGCGTCGGCGAAGGAGAGGCTTGCGGGCAGCGGGATGGCGTGGTCCGCGGGCATGCGGAGGTACTCCGCGTAGCCGCCGTCGAAGGCGAGGCCCGCGAGGCGCGTAAACCCGAGCAGGCAGGCCTCCTCCTCACCGGCGCGGCAGTATGCGCAGTCACCGCAGGTGAAGAGGGCGTGGGCCCCGACCCGGTCGCCCACGCGGACGCCGGTGACCCCGTCTCCCACCTCCGCGACAACACCGGCGGCTTCGTGGCCGGGCACGAGCGGCATAGCCGCGCCGCCGATGGCGTCGATGATCCGCAGGTCGGTGTAGCAGACGCCGCATGCCTTGACGTTGAGGACGATTTCTCCCGGGCTAGGGCGCGGGACGGGCCGCTGCTTGATGACGAGCGGCGCTCCGAGCTTCTCCGCGACAGCTACTCGCATCATGGCCTGCTTCCTCCCGGGACTGATCGCACGTGGCCTGGCTCCCCGCTCATCGCTTCGCGCCGTGGCCCCAGCCGAACGGTTCGTCGCGCCAGCCGAGGGCGGTCTTCAGGCCCTGCTCCGAGGCGATCCGGCCGAACTCCCCGAAGGAGGGTGTCTCGTGATAGATCGCGTCGAACTCGGCCCCTTCGGCGGCGGCGGTGCGCAGGCCGGAGATCTCGAACCAGCGGTTCGTCACGTGCTTGTGGACGCTCAGGGCGTCGAGCGGGACCTTGGCGATGCGGCGGCACCAGGCGAGCGTCTCCTCGTCCAGGCGATCGTTCGGGATGACGCGGTTGATCATGCCGATGCGCTCGGCCTCGGTGGCGGTGATGGTGTCGCCGCTGAAGAGCAGCTCCTTCGTCTTGAGCATGCCGATCTTCGCCGGCCACATGCCGAGGGTGGGCGGGATGCCGAGGGCGCGGGCGGCCGGATGGCCGAAGCTCGCGTCCTCCGAGGCGAAGACGATGTCGCAGGCGCCGATCAGTTCGCCTCCGCCCGCCAGGCAGTAGCCCTGCACCTGGGCGACGATCGGTTTGCGGAAGGACCACATCCAGAGCCAGCGCTCGACCGACTCGCGCAGCCCCTCGCGGTCGAGGGCCACACGCGATTCGCCGAGCTCCCAGGCGTGCGTGCCCTGGGGCGCCTTCGTCGCGGTGTTGCGCCGCTGGCCGGGCGTGAGGTCGTAGCCCGCGCAGAAGGCGCGGCCGTTGGCGCGCAGGCGGACGACGCGGACGGCGTCGCCGTGGCGCAGTTCGCGGAGGGCCGCCTCCAGGTCGTCGCGCAGGCCCGCGCTGATCGCGTTCAGCTTCTCGGGCCTGTTCAGGGTGATGGTCGCGACGCCGGAATCTTCGACCTCGACCAGGACGTTGTCGTACTCAGCCACAATGCCTCCCACGCGGTCAGAAGCCGCGCCGGGAACGAATCATACAGATCCGGGGGTCGGTGTTCAGTCCCATGGGTTGTGGAGCGGCACGCCGAGGCCATCAAAGTCGGACGCGTTTCGGGTGACCAGTGTGAGGCCATGAACCTGGGCGGTCGCGGCCAGCAGGGCGTCGATACGAAGCGCCTGGCGGTCGCCAGCCGTCTGGCCAGCGGTAAGTTGTGCCCAGGCCCGCGTAATCGGCAGCGTCACCTGGAGAAGCCGCCCTTCGAAACGGGAGGGCAGTTCTGCTGCCCACAGTTCCAGGCCCTCCCGGCGGCGACTGGCGGGCATTCTGATGATGCCGCGGTCGATTTCACCAATGGCCAGGACACTGACAAAGAGGTCCTCATCGCGCTGTCCGAGCAGCCATTCGATCACCCGCGGTTCGGAGCGGTCCTTCGTCGGTTCTGAAAGCACAACGGTGTCAAGCAGGAACATCGGGGCCACGGTCGAGCGGGATCTCCGGCTCACCCCTGGGCGCCGAGAGGAGGTACTCCACCAGCGTCTGCTTCTTCGCGGCACTCGCGGGGTGCTCCCGAACCCTGGCCCGGACGCTCTCCCGGAACGCTTCATCGACCAGGATCGAGCCCTTGGCCGCGGCGGACTCCTCGCCCTTCGCAGCGGCGGCACGAAGCCATTCGCCGTATTCGCGATCACGGGCCGACAAGAGGCGCAGCGCCTCGTCGATCACGGCTTCCGGCGAGGGGAACTCGCCGGAGGCCACCTTCTCGTCGATAACGGCCAGGGCATCGGATGAGAGCTGTACGTCCATCAGGTCGATCCTATCACAGAGGACCCGGCTGTCGCGGCCGATTCGGATCAGAAGAGCAGGCTGCTGAGGCGCCGCTGGTACTCCTTCGTCATCGGCGAGTCGAGGCCGAGGATGTCGAAGACGGCCAGGGCGGCTTTGCGCGCAGCCCCTTCACCCATCGTGCGGTCGAGGCGGACGGATTCGAGCAGTTCGTCGAGGGCGGCCTCGAACTGGGCGCCGGCGGCGAGCATGACGCCCCAGCGATACCGGGCGCGGGCGTCCTTCGGGTTCGCGACCACGGCGCCGCGGAGGTCCTCACCGCCGTGGCGTTCGGCGAAGCCGTCGAGGAAGATGCGGTGCTTCATCACCTTCGCGCGGCGGTCGGTTGGGGCACGTTCGAGCAGGGCCTCAGCCTCGGCGCGGTCGCCGCGGGCGATGAGGATGCCAGCCAGCCCGGTGATGGCGTCCGCATTCCCGGGGGCCGACGTCAGGAGCTCGCGGAAGCGGGCTTCGGCGGCGGCGGGGTCGCTGGCAGCGAGGTCGGCCGCCTCTTTGGCGGCCCGCTCGGCCGCCGACGGGACGAGCTTCGCGAAGAAGGCGCGCACTTGCGATTCGGGCACGGCCCCGGTGAATTCGGCGACCATCTTGCCGTTGCGGAAGGCCTTGACGGCGGGGATTCCCTGGATCCGGAACTGCGAGGCCGTCCGCGGGTTCTCGTCGGTGTTCAGCTTCGCGAGGACGACCTCACCGCCGTGTTCGTCAGCCACCTTCTCGATGACCGGGCCGAGCACGCGGCAGGGCCCGCACCACGGCGCCCAGAAATCGACGACCACGGGCCTGGTCTTCGAGGCTTCGAGGACATCGTGGGCGAAGGTGGCGTCGGTGACGTCGAGGGGGGCCTGGGTGGCGGGCATGGGGGACAGCTCCGGGACGTGGGGATATTCCCGATCGTAACGAACGGGGCGCCCACCGGGAACCCCGGTGGGCGAGTATGGACGAGAGGTTGGGGCTAGCCCTGGCCCTCGGTCTTCGGGGCGCTGGGCTGGCGGCGCTGGTACATCGACCCACTCTCGGCGCTGGCGCGGAACGACGCCTCCATCGCCTTACCGGCGGCGGCGAGGTCCCAGCGCTCGGGGGCCGAGACGACCCGAATCGGCTCCGGGTTGCTGTAAAGCGTGATGTTGTAGCCGCTGGAGCCGACGACCCAGCCGTTGCACCAGCCAGATTCGAGGCCCGCGAGGTAGGTCACAGGGATGGCGATGTTGTCGGGCGAGCGCTCCGGGTCCTCTTCGTCCTGCACCCAGCCCCGGCGGCGGTCGGCGGGGACGGTGGCGGTCATGCGGGTCGAGGCGCCGGGGGCGATGGCGTTCGAGGTCACGCCGTAGCGGTGGAGGGCCTGGGCGCAGGAGTAGGTGAAGCCGACGATGGCCATCTTCGCCGCCGCGTAGTTCGGCTGGCCGGGCGCGCCGAAGAGGCCCGAGCCGGAGGTGAAGTTGATCAGCCGGTAGTTGCCCTCCTTCGCCTGGCGCCAGTAGAGCGAGGCGAACTTCGTCGTATTGAAGGTGCCCTTGGCGTGGACGGCCATGACCGCGTCCCACTCCTCCTCGGTCATGTTGAAGACCATGCGGTCGCGGAGGATGCCGGCAACGTTCACGAGGACATCGAGGCGGCCGTACTCGTTGAGGGCGGTGCGGATGATGTTTTCGGCCGCGTCGGTGTCGGCGACGTTGTCGAAGTTGGCGACGGCCTTGCCCCCGGCGGCCTTGATCTCGGCCACGACCTGGTTGGCCGGCGAGTCGTCAGGGATCGAGCCATCGACGGAGACGCCGAGGTCGTTGACGACGATGGCTGCGCCTTCGCTGGCCATCTTGAGGGCGCAGGAACGGCCAATGCCGCGCCCGGCGCCGGTGACGATACAGACTCTTCCATCAAGCGAACCCAAGCTCGTACTCCTCGTGGTATTGCGGTTCGGGAGTATACAGGGTGGGCAGGCGTCCACTCGGCCGGCCGAGTGGGGTTCAAGGTCCCGCGCGACGCCGGTGGTGAGGGGACGCAAAGGTTCAAAGGGTCAAAAAGGGACCAAAGACAAGCGGACGAGCGCGTCACGCCGTGGCACTGGCCGAATCTCCCTTCACCCGTTGTACCTTTTGATCCTTTGCG
>JBJXGC010000347.1:0-4267 GCA_046154545.1 Dehalococcoidia bacterium
AATGCATGTTGACCGCGATGGCGGTCGAGGGGTCGCCGCGGCCGAGGCGGTCGAGCCCGGTGCACCAGTCGTGCACCGACTCCAGCCCGAGGCCGCCCAACTCCTCCGGGACGAAGGCGGCGAGGAACCCGCTGTCGCGCATCTCGCCGTAGTTCTCCGCGGGCAGGGTGCTCGCGGCGTCGTACCCGGCTGCGCGCGTGCGGAAAGCGCCGGCGTGGATGGAGGCCAGGTCTGCGAATCGCTGGCCGGCGGCGGTGGCCGGTTGGAGTTCCATGGGCGATGCGCCTCCCCTGGCGTGATGTTGGGCGATCCCGGGAGTGGGTTGGACGAGCTGTCCGCACTTCCCGGCGCGATCAGCGACTCAGCTTCCCGGGATGACGGGTTCGCCGAGCGTGAGCATGAGGCGGTTCGCCCAGCCGAAGAAAGCCGAAGCTTGGGCGGCATCGAGGATGGAGAGGTCATCGACGCCAAGTTCGCGCAGCCGGGCGATGTGCCATTGCGTCGCGGCGGGCGGCGTCAGGGCGAGTGCCGCCGCGAAATCGGTCACGGCGCTCCAGCGGTCGTCCAGTTGGGCGGTCACCCCCTCATCGAGGACGCGTTGGACGTCCTCTGTCCGCCCGCTGAGCTGCGACGCCGAGCGGCTGTGGACCGAGGCGCAGTAGATGCACCCGTTGACGCGGGAGGTGACGGCCGCGGCCAGCTCACGCTCAGCCCGGGGCAGACCCGAATCGGTGTAGAAGATGCCGTTGTCCGTGGCCGTGCGCTCGCGCAGGACAGCGGGGTCGAGGGCGAGCAGCCGGAAGTAGGGCGAGTCGAGGCGCGGCCCGGGGAGGACGGCGCGCTGTTCCTCGGTCGCATCCGCCGCATCGAATGGGGTGAGCCATGGCTTCCAGGCCACCTGCTCCTGGGTGAAGCCGTGCTCACGGGCAGTCATGGGCCCGAGGTTGCAGTCCGGCGGGACGCGGTCATCTCCGCGGAGGAGGGCAAGCCCGACGTAGACGCGGACGTGGTAGCTGGTAAAGGCGATGACCTGGGAGACCGTGACGATCTCGGGCGTGCTCAGACCAGCAGCCGTGAGGCGTGCGAGGTCGGCGGGAGTCGCCGCGGCCGGGTTGAGGACGAGCAAGTCCACGTGCCGGAGTGTGGCGGCGAGACGGCGTGGCAATGCCGCGTACTCACCGGAGCGGGCGGCCGCAACGACCCCGGGCCTTCCCTCGCTCCCCTCGAGCAGGCCAGTGAAGTGCTCAATGAAGGCCGCCTCGCCGTGCAGGACGGCGACCCGCAGCGCTGCCCCAAGCCGCTCCACCGGCGAGACGGCGGTCGCGCGTTCGTCGCCGAAGAGCGCGCGGTAGCTGCCCTGGGTGTGTTCGGTCGCTGCCGGGCGCTGGGCGCGGAGGACGGCGAGCGTGGACCCCTCGGCGATGCCGAGGAGTGCGTTGATGACGTCGGTCGTGGCGCTCGGGGCGTGGGTCATGCGGCTAACCTCCGGAGTGGACGCGATCCTATCCCTTCCGGGCCGCCCGTGCCTGAACCCAGAACTCTCAGAACTGAGAACTCAGAACAAGAAACTCAGCCTTCGGGGTGGCCAGTCATCTCGCGGACGAAGGCGCGGACGGCCTCGGCGCGGCCGCCGGCGGGTGCGCGTTCGATGGTGGTGATGAACGAGGAGCCGACGACCGCCGCCTCGGCCAGCTTACCGACGGCCGCCACGTGTTCCGGCCGGGTAATGCCGAAGCCGACGGCGAGGGGCAGGTCGGTGTGGCGCCGCACCCGGGCGAGGAAGGCCGGCAGCATCTCCACCGCCACATTCCCCTTCCCCGTCGTCCCCGTGACGCTGACGCAGTAGAGGAAGTCGTCGGCGGCGGCGGCGAGCAGGTCGATGCGCGCCTCCCGCGTCGTCGGGGCGACGAGGGGCACGAACCCAACGTCGTTTGCCCGGCAGGCTGCGATCAATGCGCCCGCTTCTTCCGGCGGCAGGTCCACGACGATGAAGGCATCGACGCCGGCCGCTGCGGCCTCCCGGGCGGCGCGAGCCTCACCGTAGGAGAGGATCGGGTTGTAGTAGCCCATGAAGACGACGGGCGCCCGAAGACCGGCGGTCCTCGCTTCCCGGATGAAGGCGAAGCAATCGGCGAGGCTGACGCCCTGGGCGAGGGCGACTTCGTTCGCGGCCTGGATCGTGGCGCCGTCGGCCAGGGGGTCGCTGAAGGGGATCCCAAGTTCGATCACGTCGGCGCCGCCCTCTTCGAGGGCGAGCAGCACCGGTACGGTGTCCGCTCGCTCTTTGTAGCCCGCGGTGACGTAGGCGATGAAGAGGGCCCGGCCTTCGGCCTTGCCGCGGGCAAATGTGTCCTTGAGCCGTCGTGACATAGCTACCTCGTGGTCGCCAGCGCTACGAAGCTGGTCGCGTTGAAGAAGAAGTGGAAAACGATACTGTCCCAGAGGACGCCCCGGCGCCAGTAGAGCCAGGCCATCACCATCCCGACCAGGAAGAAAGGTAACAGGCTGCCCAGGTTGAGATGGGCGCCGGAGAACAGCAGGGAGGTTAATGCCGCCGCGGGCCACGGCCCCCATTTGAGCAAGCCTCCGAAGATCACGCCGCGGAACATGAACTCCTCGGCCAGCGGCGCCATAAGGCAGGCCAGCAGACCGGCCATGATGAGGGCGAGGTTGTCCCGGGCGACGGCGACCGGGACGGTGCTCTGGGGCCGGAGGGCGTCGATGTCCAGCCAATCGACCAGCCAGGTGTAGCCGACGACCATGGAGTACATCGCGACGACGGCCATGACCGGGACGAAGAGGTCCTCGAAGCGGTAGGCGTCCATCCGGAAGGCGCCAAGCAGTTGGCGCAATCCCCGCTGCTTGACCAGTGCGAAGACGGCCACGACGAGGAGCACTTGATGGACCATGGTGGTCGCGAAGCCGAGCTGGATGCTCCGGATGTTGGCGTAGAGCGCGGGCGCATCGGGGAGCGGTGCCCCTTCGCGCGCCGCGGCCACGCGCTCAGTGCCCCACTTAAGCACCTCGCCACCACGGTCGAAGACGTCATCGCCGACGTCGTGGAGCTGGAAGCTGTTCCCGGTGAGGCGAAGCAGGCCGAAAAACGCGAGCGAGGTAAAGAGCTGGAGGACGATCGCGACCACGGCGGCAATGAACGCCTCCCGCGGCCCCCACCACTTCGGTTCGAGACGACCGGTGGCTGCTGCTGCCTCGCTCAGATGGTGACTCCCAGGGCAGCCGCCACGGTGTGCATGTCTTTGTCGCCGCGGCCGCTCAGCCCCACGAGGATGTCCTTGCCGGGGCCGATCTCGCGGGCCACCTGCATCGCGTGGTAGATCGCGTGGGATGGCTCGAGAGCGGGGATGATCCCCTCAGAACGGGTGAGCGCCTGGAAACCTTCCAACGCCTGCCTGTCATCGACGGCGACGTATTCGGCCCGTTCGCTCGTCTTGAGCCACGAATGTTCCGGCCCCACGCCCGGGTAGTCCAGCCCGGCGGAGATGCTGTGCGTCTCTACGATCTGGCCGTTCGCGTCCTGGAGCAGGTAGGTGCGGGTGCCGTGGAGTACGCCCGGCCGCCCGGCGACGAGGGTGGCCGAATGCCTGCCCGTGCCGACGCCTTCGCCGCCAGCCTCCACACCGATGAGCCGGACAGGGTCGTCGATCAGCGGGTGGAAGAGCCCGATGGCGTTGCTCCCGCCACCAACGCAGGCGATGGCGACATCCGGGAGGCGTCCGGCCTGCTCCAGCATCTGGGCGCGCGCTTCCCGGCCGATCACGGACTGGAAGTCACGGACGATCGTCGGGAAGGGGTGGGGGCCGATGGCCGAGCCGATGATGTAGTGCGTCGTCTCGACGTTCGTCACCCAGTCGCGCATCGCCTCGTTGATCGCGTCCTTGAGCGTCTTGCTCCCGATCTCCACGGGCACCAGCGTGGCCCCCAGCATCTTCATCCGGAAGGCGTTGAGCGACTGGCGGCGGATGTCCTCACTGCCCATGTAGACCACGCACTCGAGGTCGAGCATCGCGCAGACGGTCGCGGTGGCGACGCCGTGCTGCCCGGCGCCCGTCTCGGCGATGATCCGTGGCTTCTTGAGCCGCTTCGCCAGCAGCGCCTGGCCGAGGGCGTTGTTGATCTTGTGGGCGCCCGTGTGGGCGAGGTCCTCCCGCTTGAACCAGAGCCGGGCGCCGCCGCACTCACGCGTCAGGCGCTCGGCCAGGTAGAGCGGCGTCGGCCGGCCAACGTAGTGCTTGTGGAGCCGTTCGAG
>JBJXGC010000350.1:0-6951 GCA_046154545.1 Dehalococcoidia bacterium
GTGTCCCAACCGGTCCGTGGCGCGACGCGGGTGATCGCCCGGCCCTCGCGAAGGACGGGTGCTCCGCGCGCCGGGCAGCGTGCGAAACAGGAGCCGCGCCCCTCCGTGGGCGCTTGCGTCCGTGCGAAGGTCCCGGTGTCCCAACCGGTCCGTGGCGCGACGCGGGCGATCGCCCGGCCCTCGCGAAGGACGGAGGCGCGGCGCGCCGGGCATCGTGCGAAACAGGAGCCGCGCCCCTCCGTGGGCGCTTACGTCCGTGCGAAGGCCCGAATGTCCCCAACCGGGCCGTGGCGCGAGGCGGGTGATCGCCCGGCGTCCGCGCGAAGGTCGGAAGTACGGCGCGCCGGGCGGCGTTCGAAGTAAGCGCCCACGGAGGGGCGCGGTTCCGGTAGGATCGCGGCGTGCGTTATCCGAAGAGCATCCGGAGACCGGCCGACCATTACGCCGATCGGGAGCTGTGCTTTCATCTGACGATTCGCGCCCACCCGAAGCTCGGGGCGTGGCCGGGTGGCGCCGGCGAAGTCATCTGGGCGGCCGTGATGGAGCAGCGAAGTGCCAGCCGGGTCGAGTTGTTCGCGGCCTGTCTGATGCCTGACCACATGCACCTCATCGCCTCGCCGCGCGAGCAGGACCTGCTGCGGTTCCTGGACGCCTGGAAGGGCTGGACGACGCGGCTCGCCTGGAAGTCGGGGAATGGGCATGGCCTCTGGCAGCCGGGCATGTGGGATCGGACCATCGAAGACGAGGAGGACCTTGTGCGGACGGCGGCCTATGTGGTGCGAAATCCGGTAACCGCAGGCCTCGTCGAGGACGAGCGCGAATGGCCGTGGTCGTGGGTGTGGTGGTGGGACGAATGACGGAGCCGCGCCCCTCCGTGGGCGCTTACGTCCGCGCGAAGGTCCGTGTGTCCCAACCGGTCCGTGGCGCGACGCGGGCGATCGCCCGGTGTCCGCGAAGGACGGAGGCTCAGCGCGCCGGGCATCGTTCGAAGTAAGCGCCCACGGAGGGGCGCGGCTCCGGGTCCGTGCGAAGGTCCGTGTGTCCCAACCGGTCCGTGGCCGGCGGCGGGCGTCGCCCGGTGCCCGCGATGGACGGAGGCATGACGCGCCGGGCAGCGTGCGAAGTAAGCGCCCACGGAGGGGCGCGGCTCCGGGTCCGTGCGGAGGTCCGTGTGTCGCAACCAGGGCCGTGGCCGGACGCGGGTGATCGCCCGGCGTTCAGGCCCGGGCCGGGCGCACGGGCTTCGTCGCGAAGATGAAGAACACCGAGCCGGCCGCCGCCAGCCCGGCGAGGATATCGAACCCCAGGCGGTAGTCACCAGTCTGGTCGTACATGAAGCCGGCAATGATCGGCCCCGAAATCGTGCCGATGATGATGATCATGTTCGAAAAGCCGAGGATGGTGGCGAACGAACTGCGCCCGAAGTAGTCCGCCCGGATGGCCGCCATCTGCGGGCCCCGCAGCCCCCAGGCGAGGCCGTGCAGCACGGTGAAGGCCAGCACCATCGCCACGTTCGAGGCATAAGCGAGGAGGAGGAGGCCGCTGGCGTGGCCAAACATGCAGCCCACCACCAGCCAGCGCTTACTGAACCGGTCGCCCACGGGCCCGCCGATCATCGTCCCAGTGAGGAAGAGCAGAGGCAGGACCAGGGCGATCGTGGCGGCAAAACTGAGCGAGTAGCCCAGGCTCTCCTTGAGGTGTGAAAGCAGATGCACGTTCATCGCCGAGACGATGAAGAGGGCCGAAGCGTGGCCGAACGAGACGAACCAGAAGGCCCGCGTGTGGAGCGCTTCGCGCAGCGTGAAGTCACGGGAGGCGTCGAGTTCGAGCCGGGTCATCCCTCCTGGGGACAGCTCCGCGTGAGGCGGGTCGCCATCGACCAACAGGCCCGAATCGGCCGGGCGCCAGCGGATCAGTTGGGCCAGCGGCAGGCCAAGGACCAGCAGGATGATCCCCGAGAGGAAGGCCGTCTCCCGCCAGCCAAGCTGTTCCATGGACTGCACGGTCAGGCGCGAGGCGATCCCGCCGGCTGCGAACCCGGCCGTGGTCAGGCTGATCGCGGTCGCCCGCCGCCGTTCGAACCACTGCACCGCCGCGTACGTGATCGTCAGGTAGCCGCAGAGGCTGGCGCCGACGGAGATGACGAAGAACGCGCCGAAGAAGGCGAGGAGCGAATCGACGAAGGCGAACCAGAAGAACCCGCCGGCGAAGATCACGAGGCCGATCTGCATGACGAGGCGCGGCCCGAGGCGGTTGAGGAGCCAGCCCTGGAGGGGGCCGGTGACGCCGCTCTCTGCCTCGCGCAACGACGAGGCGGCGCTGAGGACCGTCTTGCTCCAGCCGAACTCCTCGCGGAGGAGGACCACGTAGGCGCCGAAGGCCTGCCCGATGAGCGCCCCCGCGAGGAGCTGGATCCCGGCGCCCGCGGTCACAATCCACCAGCCATAGAAGACGCGGCGCCGATGCGGAGCGGCCGCCTCAGGCGCCGCATCGGCCATCAGGAACTCCTCGTCGCCGGTGATAGGGGGACGGGCATGGGGAGCGCTCCGTGGTCCAGGGAGGGTGTGTCTGAGTGTACGGGTTGCGATTTTGGGCGCACCCGGTGCGGGCCGCGACTAACTCCGGTAGATGCGGTGTTACCATGTCGAGAGTGAACGGAGATGACGTCAAGCACCTCCTCGAACGCGGCGAAACGCTAGAGGTTGAGTTCAAGTCCGATCGTTCGAACCTCTCAGACGACGCACTCGTTGAGGCGGCTGTTTGTATGGCCAACGCGTCCGGCGGACTGGTCTTCGTCGGCGTGGAGGATGACGGCACCGTCACCGGGGTCGGCGGCGGGCGGCCGCGCTCCGCGGATGGCGTCGCGGCCATGATACGAGGACGCTCTGACCCACCAATCGAAACCTCCGTTCAATTTGTGCCGGTCGGCGAGTACAGCATCCTCGTGATCCGTGTCCCATCCGCTCGATCCATCGCCACAACGACGTCCGGCAAGTGCTTGCGCCGTCAGTTCGATGCCCGGGGGCGACCGCAGTGCGTGCCCTTTCCGGCATCTCAACACACAAGCCGATTGGGCGATCTGGGTCTGGTTGACTACTCGGCTCACAAGTTGCCGGAATGCGGCATCGAACACGTTGACGCAGCCGCAATGGCTTCGCTGAGAATGCGCGCCCGAGAGGCCAAGCCTAGCGTTGGCGACCTTCCTGACGATCAACTCCTGGCTGCGCTCGGCCTCCTCGCATGGGAGGACGCGGAACGGCGATGTCTCAACGTTGCTGGCCTGGTATGTGTTGGAAAGGAAGCGGCAATCCGCCGTTGGCTGCCCACTCACGAAGTCTCTTTCCAGGTCATTGATGAATACGAGCGTGTCAGCGTCAACCATTTCTCGAACGCTCCAATCCTGGTTGCGCTCGACGACATCGAACGCAGGTTCGATGCGCGAAACCAAGAACTGGAGCTCGCTATCGGACTGGCGCACATTCGAATCCCGGACTACCCAAAGGAGTCGTTCCGCGAGGCCCTGGTCAACGCCCTGGCCCATCGTGACTATGCGAGACTCGGCACGGTCCGGATGGAAATGGCACCTGACCGGATGTCTATCTCCAACCCTGGCGGGTTCCCTTCCGGGATTACGTTGGATAACTTCCTGGTTCACGAGCCCAAGCCACGTAATCAAACGCTCGCCACCGCGCTTCTTCAGCTCGGCCTCGCAGAGCGATCTGGTTTGGGCATCGATCGGATATTCAGCACGCAGCTGAGATGGGGGCGGCCGGCGCCAGACTATAGCGCCACCGATAGCGACGCGTGCCGCCTCGTCCTTGCTGGAGGGCGACCGTCGCTCGAAATCGTCCGCGCCTACATTCGCGAAGAACAGGAAGGGCGACAACTGCGACTGGACGACCTCCTGATCTTGAACCATCTTCTGCGATACGAACGCCTGGATGCGGCGGTGGCCGCCCGCCTGACGCAAAAGGATGACCGCAACGCCCGCGCCGCTCTGGGTCGATTGGAATCGTTGGGCTACATTTCACCGATCGGGAGGCGCCGGCCGGAGTATGAGCTCAGCCGCGCGTTCCTTGATGTCGTGAATACCCGACCGGCTCGTGCCCGGCGCTCGGAGCGGTTCGACGAGGGGCAACTGATAGCCATGGTCGGACGTCATGTGCTTGCGTATGAGTCCATAACCCGCTCTGAGGCGGCGGGTCTGTGTCGCCTCGCGCCAGACGAGGCGAAGGCGCTCCTGCGCCGTATGCGCGACGATGCTCTCCTGGTTCTTGAAGGGGTGCGGCGAACATCCAAGTACCGAGAGGGCCCCGGACTTCGCTCTGCCATCGCTTCTTTGGACCGTATTCCAAAGAAGCGCCAAACCGTACCCCAAAGCAGGCCGCCGAGCTAGAACGATTGTGCTCATTCCAGAAAGAGAACGTTTGTTCTGTTGCCTCCTAACCTGCGGCGTCTTACCCATAAAGTTCCAAACTGATTCCAAAGACTCGTGTCCAATGCGTCGCCGGCTCCGCCTGCGTGCCAGCCACATCGGCGGCGCCCGTCCGTTTCTTCAGGGCGTTCCCCGCTGGGCGGCTGGCCGCCACGTCGGCGAAACTGGGATCATGCGAGTGCCCTGGAAGTCCGAAGTGAAGCCGTTACCGGTCGAAGCTCCCTCGTTCGGGACATGGGTCCTGCGGTCCTTCGGCCGCGACGAGCCCGTCGTCACGATGGCCTTCGCCCGGCTCGAACAGGTCTGCGCGAACGCCGCCTCACTCATCTGTGGCGCCGTCTGTGCCGAGCCCCGCGCCTTCGCGCCACCGGTCGCGCCCGAGATCGGGGAAGCCGCCCTCCTCGCCCGCCGCACCGCCGATGGCTTTGCCCGCGCCCTCGAGGACAGAAAACAGGCCATCCTCGCCTGGCCCTGGGACCACATCGCGACGCGCGTTACCTGGCAGCTCACGCGGGAGGGCGGCCTCAGCGAGTCGCGGGTTGGGCCTGCGCTCGAACGCCTCGCCGTCGCCTACACCACCCTGCATCACGAGCAGCTCGCCAGCGTCCTCAGTGTCTGGGCGGAAGTGGCGGGTGGCGTCACGGGCGGGCCGCCACCCGACCTCGTGGCCATGGGCCGCGTCGCCCTGCATGAATTCGAGCTGGCAGCGGCGCTCTCCCGCGTCGCGCCTGCACCCACCAGCGGCTTTCGTTAGACTCGCGGGCATCCCCCGGGAGGCGCCTCATGTCTGACCCCATCGCTGACCGCCTGGCCGTCCAGGACGTGATGACTCGCTACGCCATTGGCGTCGATACCCGGGACTTCGAGCTCTACGAAAGCTGCTTTGCCGAGGACGTGGCCGTCTCGGGGTTTGGGCGTGGCGAGCCGATCCGCGGACGGGCCGCCTGGATGGCGTTCGCCCGCAAGGCGCTCGAACGCTTCGGCCCGACCCAGCACTTCATCGGCAACCACCTGGTCGAACTCCAGGGCGACGAAGCGGACCTCCGCACCTACGTCCAGGCCACGCACGTCCTCGCGGCCGACCCCCAGGCGGTATTCACCCTCTGGGCCACCTACCACACCCGCCTCCGCCGCGAGCCCGGCGGCTGGCGGATCGTCGAGCATCGGCTCGAACCGCAGGCCTCGCAGACGCTACGTGGCGACCCGCGGCCGTAACCACGTCACTTCGCCCGCATCCGGTTGCCGCGCGGGTTGTGCTCCACCTCGGCCAGTCCGAGTTCTTCCATCAAGGGCGGGACGTACATGCCGAAGCGGCCGCGCAGGCCCTTCTTCAGGCCGTACCAACCGGCGGCCGGGTTCTCCGGCGAGCGCCCCCAGGCCTCGACCGTGCCCGCTTTCGCATCCTTCTGCTCATCGGCCGAACCGAGCTCCATCCAGCCGCCGTGCGCCTTGAGCATCGCCTGGAGGTCGGCGAGGCAGCGGGCGTCGTAGTGGAGGACTGTCTTGCCCACCGTGCAGACGAGGACCTCGACCCCGTTTACGGTGTCGCGGTGCATCGTGAACTCGGAGCTGAGCGGGGGCGTCTTCAGCACCCACGGGTCGGATGGCGTCCCTTGTCCTGGCATGGTCTGCTCCTCATTCGGGGCCGTGGCCGGCCCGTTACGTCCGCTCGGCTTCGTTCTTCAGGTCCAGCGCGTACTGTTCGAAGACCGGCTTGAAGTCGGGCAGCGTGCGCGCGATCAGCGGCAGCATCAGGCCGCTAAAGACCTCGCGCATGGCGAAAGTCGTCGTCGCATCGCCGTTCGGGCTGAGCGTATAGGTGCGGACGCCGGTGAACATCGGCGCCCGGCCATCGCTCCAGACCATGGTCTTCGGCGGGTCAAAGGTGGTGACGCTGACCTTGAACGTCCGCTCGGAAATCGGCACACGAATGCTCAACGTTTCGCCGGGCCGGATGGAGCCGTCGATGCTGGTGACCGTCGAGTTCCAGCGGGGGAACGCCGCCGCGTCGGTGAGCAGCTCCCAGACCCGCTCCGGCGGGGCTGCGATCCGGATGCTCACGGCGCAGGAGGCGCTGAACGCGCTCCTCGTCTTCGTTGCCGCACCATCCCCTGGCCGCGTCATCGGTTGTCCTTCCCGCCTGGGGCAAATGGTTCGTCGATTTGCTAATTAGACGAAGAACGAAATATGCTGTCAAGCGAGAGCCCGGCACCGCCCTATCGACGCGGCGCCGGCAGCGAGATGACACCCAATCCGCCCACCGACCCGCCGGCCGAGACCCAACGGATGTTCGACGCGCTCAGCTCGCCGATTCGCCGCGAGATCCTCTGGCGCGTCTGGGACGAAGAGCTGCCGGTGGCCGCCATCTCCCGCGTGTTCAGTCTGGCCGCCCCGACCATATCGCGTCATCTCACCGTCCTCCGGGACGCCGGCCTGGTGACCATGCGGGTCGATGGCACGTTCCGGCGTTACCGCGCCCGCCGCGAGGCCATGCCCGCCCTGGATGAACTCCTCGC
>JBJXGC010000313.1:0-14705 GCA_046154545.1 Dehalococcoidia bacterium
GTGAGCAAGCGCCGCGATGGTAGCCGGGGCGAGGAGGTGAGCGCTCACCGGCATCGCCCCGATCACCATCCCAGCACTCCTTCACAGTCGTGCTACTGGACCAGGCGCGCCATCAAACCGCCCGCTCCACGCCTTCGCGCAAAACTTTGAACCCCACCCGGCCCAGCGGCCGCTGCGGTTGGCGTGTAGTAGGATGGCACCAATGCGCCACGACCTCATGGAGATCCTCGTCTGCCCGCTCTGCAAGGCCGAACTGACCCTCGCCGCGACCCGCGAAGGGGATGGCGAGGTCATGGAAGGCACGCTCACCTGCACGTCCTGCAACGAGGTCTACCCGATCGAGGACGGCATCCCCAACCTCCTGCCACCCGACCTGCGCGACGCATGACGGCGCCAGCGGAAGCCGCCATCCCCGAATGGCCGCATAAGCCGGCGCCGCCCGAGCCGAAGCGCCTGCTCCCGGAGTGGCCCCTCCTCAGCCGGGGCCTCGCGCTCGGTGCGACGGCGGCGGCCGCCCTTGCCGTGGCCGGGTTCGCCGCCCGCCGCGGCCCGCTCACTGCGGTGGCCTTCACGCCCGCGTTCACGATCGTTGCCGGGCTCTTCGCCTGGGCGGCGGCGATCCATCTCAGCGGTGGCGAAAAGTTCGACGACCACCGCTGGGTCTGACCCTCTTCA
This sequence comes from Dehalococcoidia bacterium, assembly GCA_046154545.1. Classification (GTDB taxonomy): domain Bacteria; phylum Chloroflexota; class Dehalococcoidia; order Tepidiformales; family Tepidiformaceae; genus JBJXGC01. The sequence continues at coordinate 676 of JBJXGC010000313.1, forward strand.
GAGGGCCGCGCCGGTGCGCACCACTCCGTCCATGCCCACAGCTGCCAGTACCTCGACGGCGCGGCTGCCCAGGACCGGCAGCGGCCCGGGCCAGACCTCGGCCAGCGGCGCGAGGACGAAGGCCCGCTCCGCGATGCGCGGATGGGGCAGGGTGAGTTCCGCCGAGTCGAGCGACTGTTCGCCGGAGAAGATCAGGTCGATATCGATCGGCCGCGGACCCCAGCGGCGGCCGGGGCGGCGGCCGAGGCGCCATTCGACCGACTTCGCGAGCCGGAGGAGTTCGAGCGGCGCCAGGGCGGTCTCGCCAGCCAGGGCGGCGTTGAGAAAGGGCGGTTGGTCGGCCGGCACCGGCGCCGTCTCCCAGATGGAGGAGCGGGCTGTGACCTGGACGCCGCCCTCCTGGAGCATGGCGACGGCGGCCCGCAGATTTTCCAGGCGGGCGCCCAGGTTCGAACCGAGGGCCAGCACGACAGCGGTCATCTCAACCTTCCTCGGGGCCGTGGCGCCAGGCCCCTCGCACCGCCGCGTCGGCCATCCGGGCCACGCGCACCATCGCGCGGACATCGTGCACGCGGACGATGTCCGCGCCGCCCGCGATGGCCAGGGCTACGAGCGCGGCCGTGCCCTCGAGGCGGTCGTCCACGGGCGTACCGAGGACGTGGCCGATGGTCGACTTACGGGAGACGCCGAGGAGCAACGGTAGCTCGAGCGCCCAGAGCTCCGGCAGGCGCCGGACCATCTCCAGGTTCTCTCCGGGAGTCCAGCCGAACCCGAACCCGGGGTCTGCGACGACTCGCGCTCGCGGGATGCCGGCCGCATCGGCCGCGGCAAGGGTCTCGCGGATGCCGGCGATGACGCCCTCGACCACGTCCTGGGGCGGGCGGCCGCGCTGGTTGTGCATGGCGAACAGGGGGACCCCGGCCGTTGCGACCACCGTGGCCATCGCCAGGTCGCGGCGCAGCCCGAAGATGTCGTTTACGGCGTCGGCTCCGGCCGCCAGGGCCGCGGCCGCTACTGACGCATGGTAGGTATCGACCGAGATCGGCAGGCCCGTGGCCGCACGCACGGCGGCGAGGGCGGGGAGCAGCCGGGCCGCTTCCCCGGCCTCGTCCAGCTCGAGAGCGCCGGGACGGCTTGACTCGGCGCCGATATCGAGCAGGTCCGCGCCTTCAGCCTCGAACTGGCGGGCCAGCGCGGCGGCGGCCGCGGGATCGCTCAGGCCGTCACCGCTGAAGCTATCAGGCGTCACATTGAGGACGCCCATCACGTAGGTGCGCTCGCCCCAGCGGAAGGCGCGGTCCCGGATGTGGAGGCAGGGCGCCGAATAGCAGCGGTCCGCCGGCGTCGCCACCGCTATCGCCCCCGCCGAGGACACAGCTCCCCCTCGCCCCGCGCACGGGGAGAGGGGGCCGGGGGGTGAGGGCCACGCCGGCCGGCCGGCCATTCGCCGATGCTCATCCGGGAACTACTCCTCATCCGTGATGGCGAATTCGTGCTCCGTCGCCGCGCCATCTTCGATGAAGAACACCCGCGCATGCGGCTTCGCCCGGTCGGCCACACCGATGACGAAGTGCACGTAGGGGGGGCCGAAAAACGTGCCCATCATGCGGATGTCGGTGGGGCTGGGGCGAGCCTCGCTGCCGGTGTGGGAGTGGTAGAAGCCGGCCAGTTCGCTGCCTTCGGCGTCCATCGTCCGGGTAATGCGGAGCTGCTCAAGCCCGTCGATCTTGAAGCGGTAGGGGCTGGCTTCGACGTTCTTCGCGCGGTGGACGGCGATGACGGTGCCGTCGCGGGCGGCCAGCAGCCCACAGCATTCGACCGGGGCGTCCTCCAGGGCGTGGGCGATCATCGCCGCGAGGTGTTCCTGCTTCAGGGTGACGATGACGGCCATCCGTCCCTCCATGCTCACGTGGGCCACATTGTAGGCCGCCGCCGCCCGCGCACGAAAAAGGCCTCCGTTTTGGGCGGAGGCCTTTGTGCTGGATGGGAGCGGCTCGCTAGCCGCAGCTTTCGTTGTTCGAGTCCTTGAGGCGCGGGCTGGACACGGCCGTCTTCATGATGATGACGACGCCCGAGAACTGGGGGATGTTGACGATGCCGCCGGCGGACGACGTGTTCACGTAGGCGGGGACGCTGTCCACGGCCGTGTTGAAGTAGTGCTGCCAGGTCTGGGCGGCGCCATCCCAGATGTAGACCGAGCTCCACGAGGTGCTTGGCAGGCAGGCGATGAACTGATCGGGCGCCACGGGGCCGCCGAGGGGGCCGCCGACGAGGTTGAACCCGGTCGAAAGGTTGGTGTTGCGCACGCCAGCGGTGACGACGCCAAGGCTGCCACCGAGAAGGGCGGCGATGCCGAGTGATGCCGTGACAACGGCGAATGTCTTGCTTCGAATCCACTTCATCTTGTCTGATCCTCCCGGGTGCCGCGTGCGGCAACCCATACAACCGGCAGAGTTACGGTAACACTGGGGTCGCCGTACGTGCACCGAGGGAAACGGCCGGCCACGCACGTAGGTTGCCACACCGGCGTAAAACCTGCGTAAATACGGTTGCCGCGGCGGCTACCGCGAGTGCCTGCGGCTCTCCCGTACAATGGCCGGGTATGACCACTGACGTCCTCCTCGTCCGCCACGCCCAGACCCACGGCAACGTTAACAACCTCTTTTGTGGGCACACGGAAACGCCCCTGACCGCGCTCGGTACGGCCCAGGCCCGCGCCCTGGGGCGGCGGCTGGCCCCCATCCGGATAGACGCAGCCGTCTCCAGCGACCTCTCCCGGGCGGCCGATACTGCCCGTCACGCGCTCGACGGGCGCCCCGTTACGGTGGCCCTCGATGCCCGCTTGCGGGAGATGCACTACGGAGACTGGGAGGCGCTCGAGGGCAAAGCCCTGGGCGAACAGCACCCGGAGCTGATGCGCGAGTTCTTCCAGGGGAAGCGCCCGGCCCCGGGCGGCGAGACCATCGCCCAGCTCCGGGAGCGCACCGCCAGCGCCATACGGGAACTCGTGGACCTCCACCGTGGCGGCACGGTCATGGTCGTCTCCCATGGCAACGCCATCCAGGCGATGCTGGCCGAACTGTTGGGGCTGACGATTGAGGCCACCTGGACGTTCGCCTTCGACAACGCCTCGCTCACCCGCCTGCACTTTTCGCAGAGCGGCCGCCTCACCGTCCGGTCGATCAACGATGCGACCCATACCGAGGGGCTGGGCGAACTCCACGCCTGAATCGCGGGACTCCTACCGTACGAGGGCTTTGGGGGTGGGCGTGGCCCGCGGGGGACGGGGCGTCGGCGTGGGCGTGAGCGTCGGGGTCGCCGTCGGCGTCGGGGTGTTGGTCGGGCGTGGGGTGGCGGTCGGCTCCGGGGTCGGAGTAGCCGGGACGGGTGTGGCCGAGTCCCCGGTCCTGGACCCGGGGAAGTAGAGCGGCCCGCTGGAGAGCGGTGTGCCCGGCGGGATATGGAATTCGAGGTAGCTCTCCGGGTTGACGCGGACGCCGGCGTACCAGATTTCGAAGTGGACATGTTCGCCGGTGGAGTAGCCGCTCGAACCGGAGATCCCGAGCACCGTCTCCACCGTCACCTGGTCGCCGGGCGCCACCAGGAGCTTGCTGAAGTGGCCGTAGAGGCTCCCCCAGTGTTCGCCGCAATCGACGATCACGTGGTTGCCATACGAATACGAATAGGCGGCAGCGGTGACGGTGCCGGCGCAGGACGAGTACACGGGCGTCCGGAAGAGCCCATCGAGGGCGAGGTCGATGCCACCGTGGATCAGTCCACCGCCGCGGGCAGCACCGTAGCGATCGGTGACGGCGAAGCCGGACTGGAGTGGCATGCGGAAGCGGCCGTTGGCGGACTGTTCGCGCTGGGTTTGTGCGGCTGAGGCCTCGGCGGGCGGTTCCGGGGGCGCTTCGATCGCGCCCTCGGCGGCGTGTGCCTGCTCCTGCTGTCCGGCGGTGAGGGTGGGGCTGGCTTCGGCCCCCGGGACCGGATCCCAGCCACGCGGTTCGGCCAGCGGCGCCACCGTGCCCGCCTCGGTGGTAGCCGGTGGCGCCGGATCGTCGCCGGCGGCGGCGGGCTCGCGCGGGAAGGCGGCGATACTCAACGCACCGAGCACCGTCCCCGCGGAAAGGAGCCCGAGCGTAAGACGAGGGATCGTGATGATCTTGCGGATTCGAACGAGCATCTTGTGTGTTACTTCGGCGGTCAAACGCCCGCTGGCCAGCCCTTGACCGCTAACTTACGCGGGCCAGGACGCCCGGCAGGGACGGGCGATTCCCCTATTCGGCCGGGGCCGGGGGCCGGCGCCGGCGCGGCTTCGTTGTGGGTGGGGTTCATGGTTTCGCGCGGCCATGGACGGCGGCCCACGTCGCGCGAGCAGGTCCACCAGCACGACGGTGAACGGGTGCCGGGATGTGACCCGGGCCATGGCGGCGGTCGCCCCGCTCTCGGGGACCGGTGACGATGGGGCCAGCGCGGCGCTTGCTCACGCGCGCTACGGAGAGGGCCTTCGTCCGCTCCAACCGCCGCGCGACAGCGGTGGTGAGGGCGCACAAATGATCAAAGGTCCAAAAAGGGACCGAAGACGAGCGGACGAGCACGCCACCCGTGGCCCCGGCCGAATCGCCCTTTGTACGCTTGATCTCTTGCGTCTCATCGATGTCGTGCCACCGCAAACGCTGAGCCCCACTCGCTTCGTTGAGTGCAGCCGCGGCCGGTGCTACCCTCAGCGCTTACGCCGGATTCCGCCTCGGTTCACCGGGGAAACCCATCGCCGGCCAATGGAGACCCATGCGGGAATACGAATTGACGGTGATTTACGACCTCGCCGTCGCCGAAGCAGGTGGCCCCGAGGCCGCCGTCCAGCAGCTCAACACCATCATCTCCGCCCGCGGCGGCACCGTCCTGAAAGTCGACCACTGGGGCCGGCGCCGGATGGCCTACCCCATCAACCGGGCGATCGACGGTGACTACATCATCTCCCGGGTCGAACTCGAACCAACAGCGGTGGCCGCCCTCGAAGCGGGCCTGCAGATCGACGAGCGGGTCTACCGTCACCTCGTCGTCCGGGCCGACGAACTGCCGCCGCCCCCCGTGCCCCGTGAGCCCCGCCGCTCGCCCGACGCGGTGATGGCGCCGGCCGCGGCCGAAGCTCCTGCGGCCGCAACCCCCACAGCCGAGCCTACCGTGGCCGCAGCTGCCCCAGAAGCGCCGGTGGCCGAGGTTGCGGTTGCCGCAGCCGCCCCAGAAGCGCCGGTTGCCGAGGCGGCCCCCGCCGCAGCACCGGTGGCCGAAGCTGTCGCGGCCGCTGAAGCAGCCGCACCAGCCGAACCGCCAGCCACGGTGGTGGCCGGCGACGCCGCACCCACCGCGTCCAGCGACTGAGCGAGGAGGTCCCGGCCATGGCAAGCCTGAACAAAGTCATGATTATCGGTAACGCCGGGCGTGACGCCGAGCTGCGCTATCTCGCAAACGGGACCGCCCAGGCGAAGTTCAGCGTGGCCTGCAGCCGCAACTTCCGGGGCCCCGACGGTGACTGGAAAGAGGAGACGGAGTGGTTCAACGTCATCGTCTGGCGTGAACTCGCTGAACGGATCAGCCAGACCGTCACCAAGGGCAAGCAGGTCTACGTCGAAGGGCGTCTTTCCACCCGGAGCTGGGACGACGACCAGGGCGTGAAGCATTACATGACCGAAGTCGTCGCCCAGCAGGTCCTCCTCATGGGCCGCCGCGAACCGGGCGAAGGTGGCGGCGGCGGCGGTGGCTGGAACGACGACGCTGCCGCCCCGGCAGCCGGGGCCGGACGGCCCGCACCCGCGCAGGCGCGTGGGGGCGGCTTTGGCGGCGGTGCCCGCGGTGGCGGACAGGGCTTCGGTGGCGGCGGCGATGTCGATCCCGATGACCTGCCCTTCGAATAACGATTCTCATCCCCCTGCCGGCCACCCTGGCCGGCGTTCATCAGTAGAAGGAAGACAACGATGACCTCGGAAGAACGAAACGACCGGCCCGAACGTTCAGAACGCTCAGAAGGTGGAGACCGGCCTCAGCGGCCGGCCCGCCGGTTCGGGGGCGGCCGCCGCAAAGTCTGCCGGATGTGCGCCGACCACATGCCCGGGATCGACTACAAAGACATCGGCCGTCTGCGCGTATACATCAGCGACCGCGGCAAGATCGAGCCGCGCCGCAAGACCGGGACCTGCCTCAAGCATCAGCGGCTGGTCTGCACAGCCATCAAGCGCGCCCGCCACCTCGCCCTGCTCCCGTACACCCTGGAGCACATCCGCAAGACGGGCGTCTTCCCCATTCGCGGCTAACCGCATGGCGAGGCGAGAACGGACGACAGCACTCCCCCGGGCCCGGGCCCGGGCAGCCGATAGCCACTCCCGGCGTACGGGCGTGGCCTCATGGCTCGAACGGCGCCAGCGGCTGGCCATCGTCGGGGGCGCGCTGGCCCTGCTCGTCGTCATCCTCGGCGTCTTCGCCTACCAGGTCTACGAAGACCGCGTTGGCACGCCAAACAAGGTAGTGCTGACCGTCGGCAGCGAGAAGTTCAAACTCAACTACTATGCCGACCGGCTCGGCCAGTTCATCCAGGCGAACGCCCAGTCCGGCTCAACCCCCGCCGTCCTCGAAGAGGACCTCATCAACAAGCTGGAGCGGGAAGCGCTCGTGATCCAGGTGGCCCGGGACCAGGGCATCGCCCTGGGGGACAACGAAGTGACGGAGTTCATCGCCAGTCAGCTCGGCGTCACCGTTGGCGGTTCGGGTTCGACGTTCGACACGCTCTACCGGAACGCCCTCCGCACCCAGAAGGTGAGTGACGGGAACTACCGCCGCCTGAAGCTTGCCGAGCTGGCCGATGCCAGGGTCGCCGAGTCGGTCACGGCCACTATTGGAGCGAGTGGCGAGCAGTACGCCATTCAGACGGTGGTGCTGACTTCGAAGGAGGCGGCCGACGCGATCCTCGCCAGGGCGAAGGCAGGCGAAGACCTCGGCGACCTGGCCCAGAAGGAGTCGCTCGACCCGGCTTCGAAGCAGAAGAACGGGCTGAACTCGCCGGAGCCGATTGAGCTGCTGCCGGCCACGATCCGCACGGCCGTCGAAGGAAAACAGCCCGGGGAACTCCTTGGCCCCGTCCAGGTGGAACAGGCCTGGTGGGTGTTCCGGATCGACCGGAAGGAGCCGGTGGACTATTCGGACACCCAGAAGAGCCAGCTCGCCTCCCAGCGGCTGGAGGACCTCGTCAAACAGAAACGGTCGCAGCTCGCCAGCACGATCCGCCGGGCCTTGAGCGCCAGCGACATCAAGTGGGCTGAGCAGCACCTTAACTAACCGTGAAAGATGAAATCGGCGTTGGCCTGATCGGGCTGGGAGTGGTTGGTGGGGGCGTCGCCCGCGCCCTTATCGAGCGGCGCGAGTACTTCGCCCGCCAGGTCGGCGCCCATCTCGTCCTCCGCCGGGCGGCCGTCCGAGACGCGACCAAGGCCCGCACCGTCGACTTGCCCGCCGGGGTCATCACGACCGACGTCAACGCCGTCCTCAACGACCCCGCCATCGGCATCGTCGTGGAAGTGATCGGCGGCGAAGAGCCGGCCGGGAGCTATATCCGGGCGGCGCTGGCGGCGGGTAAGCACGTCGTCACGGCGAACAAGGAGCTGATCGCCAAGGCCGGCCCGGAACTCCTGGCGGACGCCCACGGCCGGGGTCTCGACATCATGTTCGAGGCGAGCGTTGGCGGCGGTATCCCGCTCATCGCGCCGCTTCGCCGCGACCTGCTCGCGAACCGCATCACCTCCATCCGGGCGATCATCAACGGCACGACGAACTACATCCTCACCAGCATGGCGCGCGAGGGCGCGGCCGCCGAAGCGCTCCGCAAGGAGGGCATCGAACCAACGGCCAGCGGCGGCTACCCGGCCGCCCTGGCGGCGGCCCAGCGCCTGGGATACGCGGAATCGGACCCGACGAACGATGTCGAAGGCTACGACGCGGCCTACAAGCTGGCGATCATGGCCAGCCTCGGGTTCCGGACGCGTGTCCGGCCCTCGCAGGTGCACACGGAGGGGATCACCCAGCTTTCGGCCGACGACTTTCGCAACGCCCAGGAGCTGGGCTACGTGATCAAGCTGCTCGCCATCGCCGAGCGTTCGGAGGGGGGCATCGTGGCCCGCGTCGCCCCCGTCTTCCTCCCCCAGTCCGCCCCGCTGGCGAAGGTGGATGGTGTGTACAACGCCGTCCAGGTGGTGGGCGACCTGACCGGGACGGTCCTTTTCCAGGGCCGCGGCGCCGGGGCCGACCCGACGAGCAGCGCCGTCGTCGCGGACCTGCTCGACCTCGCCCACTCCATCGTCCTCGGGAACCGCGAGCGGAAGTACTGGGGGCCGGAGGGGGATGTCCCGGTGCTCGGGCTGGAGTCGTTGGAATCGCGCTACTACATCCGGGTCACGGTCACGGACCAGCCCGGGGTGCTCGCCCGCATCGCCCAATCGCTGGGTGACCACAACGTCAGCATCGCGGCGGTCAGCCAGAAGGAGACGAACGCCGACGAGGGCACGGCGGAACTGGTTATCATGACGCACAACGCCCGGGAGGGCGCGATGCGAGCGGCCCTCACGGAGATCGCCGCGCTCCCGGTCGTAGCGGGCGTCCGGAGTTTCCTCAGAGTGGAGGCCTAACCGTGGCGAGTGAAACGCAGGCCCAGGCCCTCGGCGAGATGATCGGCTGGCTCGAGCAGCAGCTCAGGGAGACCCGGGACGACCAGGCCCGGACCACCGCCCAGGTCGATCAGCTCCGCCGCCAGCTCTACGACGTGACAGAGGCCCAGTCGAAGAGCGAGCTGGCGATCCGCGACATCGAGCCCCGCTTCCTCCCCTTCCGCGGCCTCCCCGAGAAGTTACGGGGCCTGGACGAGGGCACGGAGCACATTCGCCACCAGCTCTCCGCGAGCCGGGCAGAGATCGATAACGCGTTGCGCCTTCTCCGCGCCGAAGCGGAGTATGACCGGACTGAACGGGGCGAGGCCTTCAAGCGGATCGAAGCGGCCTCCGGACAGCTCGGGTTGATTGCGGCCGATATCGCCCAGGTCCAGGCGCAGACCTCGCAGGTGGGCCAGACGACGGCCGCCCTGCTCGAACGCCAACGCGAAGTGGAGGCCCGGATCGAACAGTTCGGCCTCCGCCTCGACCGGACGATCGAAGTGAACCGGGACCTCGAAGAGCGGATCAAGGAGGTGGTGATGGCAGGCCTCGAAGATCGCTTCGACGTCGTCCATGAGCGCCTCCAGGTGGTCGGCGAGATGGTCCGCCGCAATGAGCAGCTGATTGAGGCCGTGTCGGCCGAGCAGACGCTCCGCGAAGAGGTCCTCGAAGAGATCGCCGTCTGGCGGGCCCAGCACGAACGCATCGACGCCCGGCTCGCGTCCCTCGAAGAGCTGGGCGACCGTGTCCTGACTGAAGTCGATAAGACGCACGGTGAGATCGCCCTCCTCGAAGGCCGCCACTCCGGCCTTGGTGAACGGGTCTCCGGTATCCGGCGGGACATCGCGGAGGTCGTGGACCATGTCCGCGACGAGTTCGCGAAGTACAACCAGCTCATGGAGAAGCAGCGCCGCAAGCAGATCCAGGTGCTCGAACAGGAGCTGCGCGAGATGAAGTTCCACTCCTTCCGGCCGCCGGAGGAGCCGTGAGTACGGCCCCTGTGCCGCGCGGGGTGCTCCACCGCTGGGGCGCGATCCTTCCCCTCACCGAGCGCACGCCGCTGCTTTCGCTCGGCGAAGGCGACACGCCACTCGTCCGCTCGGCCCAGCTCGAACGGCTGATCGGCCTCGACGAACTCTGGTTCAAACTGGAGATGTGCAATCCCACGGGCTCGTTCAAGGACCGCGGGATGGTCGTCGCCGTGGCCAAGGCGGTTGAGGCCGGTGCGAAGGCGATCATGTGCGCCAGCACCGGGAACACCAGCGCTAGCGCCGCCGCCTACGCCGCGCGCTGCGGCATCCAGAGCTACGTCCTTGTCCCCGGCGGCAAGGTGGCGGCCGGGAAGCTCGCCCAGGCTATCGCCTTCGGCACCCGCATCATCGAAGTCGAGGGCAACTTCGACGACGCCCTGAACGCCGCCCGCGAGCTGACGGCGAAGCACCCGGTGGCCCTGGTCAACTCGGTCAACCCGCACCGCATCGAGGGCCAGAAGACGGCCGCCTTCGAAGTCTGCGAAGCGCTCGGCGATGCCCCGGACATGCTGGCTGTCCCGGTGGGGAACGCAGGCAACATCACCGCCTACTGGAAGGGCTTCGGCGAGTGCGCCGAGCTCGGGCGGGCGACGCTGCACCCGAGGATGTACGGCTTCCAGGCGGCGGGGGCCGCGCCGATTGTGCTCGGCACGCCAGTCGAGCACCCGAGCACGGTGGCGACGGCGATTCGCATCGGCAACCCCGCCAGCTGGACCGGCGCGACCCAGGCTCGTGACGAAAGCGGCGGCCTCATCGAAGCCGTCAGCGACGACCAGATCCTCGAGGCGTACGCCTTGCTGGCGGCGAAGGAAGGCATCTTCTGTGAGCCAGCGAGTGCCGCCTCAGTGGCCGGGCTGCTCAAGCTGAGCCGTGAAGGGCGCCTCCGTGGCGGCCGGGCGGTGGCGGTGATCACGGGGAACGGTCTGAAAGACCCGGACACGGCGGCCGCGCACTACCACGCCGACATCCTCCACGCCGCCGCGACAGCGACGGCGATCGAGCGTGCCCTCGGCTGGTAAGGGTATTGGGTCAGAGCACGGGCCGAGCCAGGTCGCCTGCTTCCGCTAACTCCTGCGTTATCAGGAGATTCGGCGCGATCGAACGATGCGTCGCAACCCGGTTGATCTGCACGCCAGCGGTGATTGGCTGGACTTGAGTCGGCCTCAGCCGAAAGATCCGTGGCTCGCCGGTCAGGCTGGCGGCGATGGCCGCGAGGTGGACCATCAGTAGCCCGGTCGCGCGCATCGCGTCGTGGCCGACGCCGTCCGTCACGACCAGCCCGAGACGCTTCCTTGAGAACACCACCATCTCCCTGGCTGAACTCAAGATCCGGACATCGTTCGTGATAAACCCATCGATATTGCCGCGCTGGTGCAGCGCGAGCATTACCTGCCAGTCCTCGTACCCAGCAGTTAGGAGCGGATTCACGTCGCGAAGAGGCGTCAGGTTTACCGCTGGTGGCCATGGCAAGAGGGCAGCTTGCAGCGGAAAGTTCTGGTCGAGGACGAGGCGCCGTGGCTCAGGCGGCACGGTGTTGGAATGATTGTTCGAGTGCGATCGCTTCAGCGAGGGCTGCCCGGCCAGCATCGGGGTACAACTCAACAAGAGCGTCGAGCGCGTATCCGGCGGCGTGGAGCGCAAAGATAGCCTGAGACTGAATGCGGGTGCCTTCGATATGCGGCTCACCGTGAAGCTTCCCTGGTACGATCCTGAGGTGAGGCCGGGGCGAAAGAAGGTCGGGGGCACCGCCGAACGGGGCCACGAGCACCAGGATGTCCGCCCTCGCGAGTTGCCCGTCCAGCCCCTTCGCCACTTCGTCGTCCCCTTCGCCGAAGAAGAGCTGGCCACTGCCGGATACGAGGATGTGGCGCAGGTCGTGTACGGTCCTCCCCTCACCGGACATCAGCGCCAGCGCCGCCCGGATGCGCCGAACTGGCACATCTGATCCGCCATCGGGACGATGACGCAGCCATTCGACGGCTCGCAGCGCGAGCAGATCCGCCCACGACCAGAGCCTCGGCTGATTCGTAGAAATGGACGGCGCGACCAGGCCGGTGCGCGCCCAGTAATGGAGCGTCGATTTAGGGACGCCAGCCAGCGCCGCAGCCCGCTGCCCATCGTAAACGCCCCGCATCGGGTCGAGACGGTCGCTCATCGTTCCTCCCCCGCTGGAGCGTATACGTCTCCAACTTCGAATTCAAACACGGATCGCAGCCGGAGCGCCGCGCTACCCGATCCCGGCGAGGACGCGCTTCAGCCGTTCGAGGTCGCTGAGGGAGGCGGCCGGGAGGAAGTGATCGACGTGGGGGAGCGCGGCGGCCATGCCCGCGGCCAGCGGTTCGTAGCCATCCCGCGCCTTCAGCGGGTTCAGCCAGATGACCCGGTAGGCCCGCCGCTGGAGGCGCTCCATCTCCCGGCTCAGGCGGGCGACATCGCCCCGCTCCCAGCCGTCGCTGGCGATGATCACGACCGTCCGGGCGCTAACGAGGGACTTGCCGTGGCGTTCGTTGAACTCGCCGAGGCAGTGGGCGATGGTCGTGCCACCGCTCCAGGTCTCCACCGCCCCCGCAAGGCCGCCGAGCACGTCAGCGTAACGCTTGCGCCGGAGGATGGGCGTCACCTCGCGCAGGCGGGTGCTGAAGACGAAGGTCCGGACCCCGCCCGACTCCAATTGGAGGGCGTGGAAGAACTGGAGCAGGTGGCTGGAGTAGACGTCCATCGAGCCGCTGACGTCGCAGAGGGCGACGACCCGCAGCTTGCGCAGCTTCGGACGCTGCCAGGCGAGGCGCAGGACCTCACCGCCGTGGCGCTGGGCGCCGCGTACGGTGCGGCGGATGTCGATCCGCCCCGACGAGGCGCGTTCTGCCCGGCGGCTGGGCATGGTCGCGAGCGACGGCGCCAGCTGCTGGATCAGGCGGCGCAGGCGGGGGAGGTCCTCCGCGCTGAACCGGGCGAAGTCCTTGCGGGTGAGGATGTCCGCGTCGCCGGCGGTGCGGTCGCCGCCCTCGAGGCGGGCGTCCCCCTCGGGCGAGAGGCCCTCCAGCCCCACGGGCATGAGGGCGTAGACGGGCGCCCCCTGGGGCCGGTTCTCGATGGTGGTCATGTTGGGGGTCGAGACGCGGGCCTGCGTGGCCGGGCCGCGGCCGAGCCAGAAGGCGTCGAAGGCCTGGTCGAACAGCTCGAACTCATCGACCGAGAGGGTGAGGTTCGCGCGCAGGGCGGCGCGGAAGGCCGCGGCGTCGGTGATGTCGATGAGGGCCAGGCTGCGGGCCACATCGACGGTGCTGCCGGGCGTCGTGTTCAACCCCGCCGCCCGGAGGACGCGGGCGAACTCGGTGGCGCGGGAGGCGAGGTCTGTGGTCACCCGCCGATAGTACCGCTCCGCCGGGCGGCGGCGCGGCACAGATTCACGGCACTCCGTCATTTTGGACATAGAGTAGTGAACTCGGCAGCCCGCTGCTCTACGGTGCGCGCATGAGTTCGCGCCCGAGCCACCTGGAGACGCGCTACAAGCACGACCTGACGCCGCGCCAGGAACAGGTGATGCGCATGATCACGGCCGGCCGCACGAACGCCGAGATCGCGGCGGCGCTCGACATCTCCCTCGACGGGGCGAAGTACCACGTGCGCGAGATCCTCTCCAAGGTCGGCGCCGAATCGCGTGAGGAGGCCGTCGAGATCTGGCGCTCGGGCCACCGGGGGCCATGGCGCAGGCTGGGCTCGGCGCTCGCCGGGCTCATCCCTTCGTCCGGGGTGGGCCGCGTGGTCGCGGGTGGGGGCGCGGTGACCGTGACTGCTGTCGCCATCACCTGGGTGGGGCTCAGCCAACAGGGCTCCCCGGCGGCCATGCTCCCGCCCTGTGACCCGTGGGCGCTCGCCCTCAGTCTGCAGCCAACCTCCGGGGCGGCGGGCGCTTCCTACGCCCTTGAAGTTGGGAACCCCGGGCAACCGTGTCATGTCTACGAACGGGTGGGCTTCGAAGTGCTGGGGCCAACGGGTTCGCTTCTTTCGGGCCTGAACAACAACGGCCCTACCACGAACGTCGATGCCCGCCTCGACCGGTCGCTTACGGTCGGCACCTGGACCTGGGACCAGTGGTGTGGACGCGATGGGCCGTTCACCGCGCGGGCCCTCCTCGGGGCGGCCACGAGCCCCGCCGTCGCCGTGGCTGCGCCACCCTGCGCGACGGTGTCGGTCCCCCCGAGCGTCACGTTCGACGACGGCCGTCCTGCCCGTGTTGATGTCGCGGATTGCCGCGCGTATTCGCAGGTCTGCGACATGGCGGAGGTCGCCGCCGGTTGGG
>JBJXGC010000004.1:0-17898 GCA_046154545.1 Dehalococcoidia bacterium
ATCGAGCCCTACGTTTACGTGGTCGACAAGACGGGCATCATCTACAACCGCTGGGAAGGCCCCGTCGCCCGCAACATCATGGAGCAGAGCGTGAAGGACGTGGCGGAGGGGAAGACGTTCAAGTAGCTGCTAGCTTCTAGCTGTTAGCTATCTGTCGGCTCGCCAGGTCGAGCGCCTCCACAGTACCCCGATCTCATGGGAGGGGTCACGGCCCGCCGTGCCTGGTGAATGCATGCCGCACCGTAGTCACCCGAGGCGGTCACACCAGCGCCCGGGCCAGCCGTTCCAACTCCGCCACCACCCCGGCCCGCGAGCCCGGACGCGCGCGCTCCATCGCCAGGTGCTTGTCGAGGAACAGGAACGCCAAGTATCGGAACGCCGCTTCGGTCTTCGGTGGTGTGGAGCCGTAGCCCGCCACGATGTCCGCCAGGTTGGCGCGCCGGTCGCGGCCTGTGCAGGCGACCGCGAGTTGGGCCACGTCCCAGCCGGCCGGGCCGTCGAAGCCGATCGGGTCGAGGGCGATCAGGCGGTCGACGACCAAGATGTTCGCCGGGACGGTGTCGCCGTGGAGCATCACCGCCTCGGCCGGGTCGTAGTCCGTGAGGTCGCGGGCTGCGCGACGCGCCGCTTCAAGCATCGGCTCGGGGAGTGAGCCGGAGAAGTCGCGCTCGACCCACTCGGCCGAGGCGCGTTCCGTGATCGGCATGAGGCCGTCCAGCGCGGCGACGCCGTGAAGGACGCGCAGCATGTCGCCGCAGCGGCGAAGGAGCGGGCCTATGTCGTCCGCCGCATCTTCCAGCGTGACCCCATCGACCCACCGGCAGGTGAACGTGTCCTCGCCGTAGACGTTGAGCCCGCCGGCCGTGTAGCCAGTGCCCTCCCAGGCCCGGAGGATGCGCGTCTCGCCGTGCCCACGCAGCCCTGAGCCGCGCTTGAGGAAACGGTGTTCGCCAGCCGCGTCCCTGACGTGCGCGAGAAAGCGTGAGCCGCCATCCGGCACGGCGATCTGTGCGACGACGGTGAGACCATGGCTCGCGCAGAACTCCGCCAGCTCCGCTTCGGCACTATCGTCCGCCCGGTTCACCGGTGATTCGCGGCGTGCGCTTCCGGTACCGCCACGGCCGGGGCGTGGGCACGGTGCCCGGGGTCGGCGAGGGCGTCCGGGAATTCGCAGCAGGCCATCGCCTCGTGCAGTTCGTGCGTCTCCGCCTGAAGGGTGACGTGGCCGATGCCGTGGCGCTCCTTGAGGACGCTTGCCAGCGAGGCGATCGCCCGCTCCGAGCCGGTCATGGAGTCGACTTCGACGTGGGCGCTGAGGGCGAGGAAGCTCGGCGCCAGGGACCAGACGTGCAGGTCGTGGAGGGCGTTCACGCCCTCGATCGCCGTCGCTGAGGCGACGATTTCGTCCGTGTTCACGCCCGGCGGCACCCCTTCCAGGAGGATGGCGACCGCCTGACGGAGCAGCGAGATCGCCCGCGGCACGACCAGCGCCCCGACCGCGAGGCTGACGATGATGTCGATCGGCGTCCATCCCCAGACGAAGAGCACGGCCCCGGCCACGAGCACCCCGACCGAGCCCAGCGCGTCGAACGCGACCTCGAGACGGGCCGCGCGTGCGCCCATGTTCTGGTGCGAATGGGTCGCGAGCAGGCGCAGCACGACGACGTTGAGGGCGAGCCCGGCGGAGCCGGTGATGAACACGGGCAGGGCCGAGATCTCCGGTTCGCTGCCGATGCGGCTGATCGACTCGGAGACGATGTAGCCGGCGAGGCCCAGCATCAGGCCCACCTGGAGGGGGACGGCGAGGACCTCCGCCCGGGCGTACCCGTAGGTCCGGCGGAGGTCGGAGGGCCGCCTGCTGACCGCCGCCGCCGCCAGGGCGAGGACGAGGCTGGCCGAATCCACGAGCATATGGCCGGCATCCGAGATGAGCGCCAGCGAGCCGCTGAAGAAGCCGACGGCGACCTCGACCACGGCGAAGGTCAGCGTCACCGCCAAGGAGAGGCCGAGCACGCGGACAGTGCTCCGGCCGTGGTCGTCATGTGCCATCAGACCAGTGTAGCTGCCGGCGCCCGGGACGCGCGTCGCGGGACGTTGTTCTGGACCTGTGACCGCGCTTCTCACAGCCAACGCGGCGCCCCACAGAAAGGGCATCCGTGCGCCGAATCGCCCATGGTATGCTCGACTACAGCGAACCGCGCAGGAGGAATCGCATGGCCACGTTCACGGTCCGAGGGCGGATCACGCCGGACCGCCGCCTTGAGGTACAGCTTCCGCCAGACACGCCGGAAGGGGACGCCGTGGTAACTGTCTCGGTTGAGGGCGAGGATGTCCCTCCACTCGGGAGTCCTGAACGTATTCTAGCGACTCATCGCAGAATTCATAGCCAACCGGACCGGACCTACCGTTCGAAGGAGGACATCGATCGAACCCTCAA
Organism: Dehalococcoidia bacterium; assembly: GCA_046154545.1. Taxonomy (GTDB): domain Bacteria; phylum Chloroflexota; class Dehalococcoidia; order Tepidiformales; family Tepidiformaceae; genus JBJXGC01. The sequence goes on from JBJXGC010000004.1 coordinate 2,438, forward strand.
GGAAGAACGCGATTCGTGGGGAGAGGCGTAGGTGCTGGTTTACCTCGACACGTGCCTCGTCATCTACCTGGTGGAGGCGGCTGAGCCCTGGCGAAGCCGCATCGCTGAGCTGATCGACGCGACCAACGGGCTTCGATTCCTCGTGACGGACCTCGTGCGGATGGAATGTCTCGTCGTTCCCTACCGTTCAGGTGATTCGAAGCTCGTCGCTGATTTCGAGCAGCAACTCCTTGAGTTTCAACAAGCGCCCATCCGTTCCTCGACTTTCGATCTTGCCGCGCACATCCGTGCCGATCACGGCCTGAAGACGCCCGACGCTCTCCACCTCGCAGCTGCCCTGGAGTCCGGCTGCGGAGAGCTCGGACGAACGACGATCGGTTTGCCCGCGCAGGAGCGCAGATCACCGTTCGCCAGGTGGTGTAGTCGCGGCCCACGGCGGCCGCGGGAGTGCCCACTGATGCCCGGCGTGTCGTGGGCCTGAGCGACAGCGCCGGGCAGTGTTCGTAAGCCCGCGACCGCGGTGGGTCGCCACTACCGGTTCTCGCCGCCCTCCAGCTTCAGAAGCCGGCCCGCGACGTAACATCCGAACGCCGCTACCAACGTCAGTAGCACCAACGCCAGGACCGCGCCCACGATGACCGAGACCACCCGTTCCGCCTCGGCCCCCAGGCCGACCCAGGCCGCCCCCGTCGCGCCCGCTGCCAGCGAGGTCACCATGCCGTTCGCCACGAAGGTATCGCGGTGGCCGCCGGAGAGGAGGAGTGCGGACCCGGCCGGCAGGGCAACGAAGACGGCGATCAGGACCAGCGATGGCAGGACCAGCAGCGCCCCACTCGCGACCGTCGCGAAGAGCAGGGCCGCGACGATCGCGCGGAGGACGGAGTGCCGGGGCTTCATCGTTGTGAACGTACGTCGGAGCGCTGTTCCGGTCTCGCGGCGCCCGGGGGAAGCGGCCGACTGCGCCTTCCCGTCCCGTATGCGAAGGTGAAGGCATGGAGAACCGCCAGCGGACGGCCGTTATGTACGAGGCGCCGATCCCCATAGAACTGCCCCGGCCTGGCCTGCAGCTCGTCCTCCGGCGCGGCGCCAGTACCCTCGCCGCGGCAGGCGCCGAGGGCGCTCTCTACATCGCAGGCAAGCTCGCGCGCCGTAGCGACCGCACGGTCGCCCGCGCGGCCAGGCGGACGTTCGAGCGGCTGGGCGCGACCTACGTGAAGTTCGGCCAGGCCGTCGCCTCCTCGCCCGCCATGATCCCGCCCGCCATCGCCGAGGAGTTTCGGAGCTGTCTCGACAAGGGGCCGCCCGTGCCCTGGGCGCAGGTCAGGGAGATCGTCCAGGAGGACCTGGGCGCGCCGGTGGACACGCTCTTCGCCGCTTTCGACAGGCGCCCCCATGCGGCCGCTTCGATCGCCGTCGTCCATCGCGCCCGCCTGCACGACGGACGGGAGGTCGCGGTCAAGGTCCTGCGGCCGGGCATGGCCTCGGTCGTCGCCGCCGACCTCCAGGTGATGGAGCCGTTCGCCCGCTTCCTCGCCCGCCAGGGCATCGGCGAGGCGGGGAACGCCGTCGCCTACCTGGTCGGCCTCCGCACCCAGATCGCGGAGGAGCTCGACCTCCGGAACGAGGTGCGGACGATGGCCCACTTCCGCGCCCTCTTCCAGGCCTACGGGCTCGAGCGGCTCGTCATCCCCGAGGTCCACGCCGCGCTCTGCGGGCCGCGCGTCCTGACCATGGAGTACATCGACGGGGCGCCCATCGACGACCTGGCGAAGGCCCGCGAGTACGGCGTCGATCCCCGGCCGCTCGTCCGCGAGCTGCTCCGGGCCTGGGTGCTGACCGCCCTCCGCTCGGCCGTCTTCCACGCCGACATCCACGCCGGCAACCTCTTCCTGATGAAAGACGGCCGCCTCGCCATGCTCGACTGGGGCATCGTCGCCCGGCTGGACGCGGATTCGCAGGAGCTCTTCCGGGCGCTCTGCGAGTCGGCCCTCGGCCGCGAAGAGGCCTGGGACGTGGTCACGCGCCACATCATCCGGGCCCAGGGCGTCCTCCTCCAGGAGGGCTTCGCCATGAGTGACGACGACGTGAAGGGGATGGTCCGCATGTTCATGGAACCCATCCTCACGAAGCCGATGAAGGATGTGAGCATGGGCGCGCTCTTCATGAGCCCGGAGCAGGCGCGCGAGCTGAACCACGGCGAGGCTGCTCCGAAGCGGTCGCTCCGCGAACGCTGGCGCCAGAACCGGGTGATCGCCCGGGCCTTTCGCAAGGCGATGAAGGCCGGCCACTTCGAAGAGGAGGTCCAGCGCCAGACCTTTCTCGCGGCCAAGCAGCTCATCTACCTCGAACGCTACGGCCGGATGTACACCCCGGACGAAGCGCTGCTGGGGGACAAAGCCTTCCTGGAGATGGTGCTGGGCGAGTGAGGGACCTGGGCCGCGGATTGGCTGCGCGGACCCGGAAGGACGCAGGCTTTTCGGTGGACGACTTCATCGCGCTCAGATAGGCGGCGGCCCGGGGCGGCTCGGCGCCAGCCGATACTTCTTGTTGCGCTTGCCCGGCTGCAGCGCCTCGACCCGGCCGAGCAGCGACCAGGTGAAGTAGCCGTCGTACTCGGGGAGTTGGAGTGCGAAGCCGGCCGCCCGCTGCATGCCGTAGAATCGATGGCATGCAGTTGACGATAGAGACGGAGCAGGAAGACGACGGCCGCTGGATCGCCGAAGTCCAGGAGATCCCGGGCGCCATGGTCTATGCGGATTCGCGCGAAGCAGCCCTGCGCAACGTGCAGGCACTCGCCCTGCGAGTTCTGTCGGAGCGGATCGAGCTTGGCGAGGCGGGACCCTCGGGGCTTATCCAGCTCACATTCGTCGCCGCGTGAGTGACTGGCGCAGCGTCTCGGCGCGCGAACTGCTGACGGCTTTGACGCGCGCCGGATGGACACTTAAGCGTCAGAGCGGGTCGCACCGGGTCTTGTCCCGGCCAGGCTGGGCCGACTTCGTGTTCGCCTTTCACGACCGCGAGGAGATCGGCCCACGCATGCTCGCCCGCATCCCCCGGCGGACCGGTCTCAGCCCGGACGACCTGTAGGCCCGACCTGGTATCCGAGGCGGTCACCCGGCGAGCCGGTACTTCTTGTTGCGCTTCCCCGGCTGCAGCGCCTCGACCCTGCCGTCCAGCGTCAGGGCGACCAGCAGCGACCAGGTGAAGTAGCCGTCGCCCTGGTTCTTAAGCGACGAAACCGCCACCCTGGCACACTATGGTCGGACTCACGTTCATCGACCTGTTCGCCGGGATCGGCGGCATGCGAATTGGCCTCGAGGGCGCGAACTGCACGTGCGTTTTTAGCAGCGAGATCGATAAGTTCGCAAAGGCAACGTACAAGAAAAACTTCGGTGACGAGCCTGCCGGAGACATCAGGCGCATCGCGGCGGATGCGATTCCTGAGCACGACATCATCGCAGCCGGATTTCCGTGTCAGCCATTCTCCATCGCGGGAGTGTCCAAGAAGAGGGCGATCGGGAGGCCTGTCGGGCTCAAGGATCTTGACCAGGGCCAGCTCTTCTTCGAAGTTGAGCGTATTGCGAAAGCGCACCAGCCTCGCGCACTACTTCTGGAGAACGTCAAGAACCTTCAGACTGAAAACCATGGGGTGACCTTGCGGTGGATGCTCCGACGCCTTCGGCTCGCTGGGTATACATCGACCTGCGAGCTCTGGAACGCTCGTCCCTGGGTCCCACAGAATCGGCGACGACTCATCATCGTCGCGCTTCGGGGCGGGCGCGCGTTTCAGTTTCCAGAGCCGCCTGTAGTTGACCGTCTTCCCGTACTCGCCGACATCCTGGAACCGTCGCCGGGGCCAGAGTTCACCATTACAGACCGCCTGTGGGAGTACCTCCCTCGTTACGCGGAGAAACACCGTCTACGAGGAAACGGATTCGGGTTCGGGCTCGCCGACCTGCGCGGCGCGACGCGGACCCTCAGCGCAAGGTACCACAAGGACGGGGCGGAGATACTTATCCCTCAAGACGGGAGGAACCCGCGCCGCCTCACTCCCGAGGAGTGCCGCCGATTGATGGGCTTCCCCGATGGCTTCGAGATCCCGGTGTCGAACACGCAGGCCTACCGCCAGTTTGGCAATGCGGTGGTAGTCCCTATGATTGAGCATATTGCCAAAGCGCTCGTCAGCCAGCTCGATGCCGATCCCGCCTGCCAGCCTCAGAGCCTGGTTCAGGAAGCGGTTGCTCGCGTGGGCTAGCGAGAACGGTCGCGATTTCGCCTGGCGCCACACCCGCGACCCCTACCAGGTTCTCATGGCCGAAATGATGGTTCACAGGACTCGAGCGCGCCAAGCGGAACTGGTGTGGACTGAGTTCGTTCGCCAGTACCCGTCCGCGGGCTCCGCCGCGGCTGCCACAGATGATACCCTGCTCAACGTCCTCCGCCCGCTTGGCCTTCACTGGCGCGCTTGCAACATCGTTCGGGCCGTCCGGGTCTTGGCCGGAGACCCCGCCGCCATTCAGACCCTGCGGGCGTTGAGCGGCGTCGGACACTATGCGACTGCCGTCGTTGAAACGGTCTGCTATGGCCGTGCTGCACCCATCGTTGATGCGAACGTGGTGCGGATCTATTCGAGATTTTTCGGACTCTCGTTGGGCGATGGGATCCGGCGCAATCGCCGCTTCCACGACCTGGCTCTGAGCATGCTTCCGCAAACGCCGAGCGGGCGCATCAAGTGGTTTTGGGCGTTGATGGACCTCGGAGGAACGGTGTGTGTCACTTCAGCTCCGCGATGCGAAGAATGTCCCGTGGCGGCACGGTGTCACTTCGCCACCAGCCATCTCTTGAATTCCGCGGGCAGCAACTCAAGCAGGTCGTCGGGCGCCAAGCGAGCCAAGTCGTAAGTAAGGTCGAGCTGCGTAGTCACGGCGATGAGCCGCCTGACAGTCCCAGACCGCTTGCGGTCAGTCGCACCGGCGCGGACCCGCTGCTCCCGTTCATCGTAATAGAGCCGATCTGCCACTTGCATGACGGCCGAGAGCGCGAGTAGATTCTGATAAGAAGCGAGTTGCTCTGCCATGTCGGGGTGGATATTAGGCGGTTGACACAATAGCGCCATCGGTGGCCTTGTTCGATTGACATGAAATACATAGACGGGACCGAAAATGAGGTGACGAGAGGATCGTCGGAAGTTGCGACCAGGAAGGCCACCATTGAACAAATACCTGGATAATTCCAGCAATATCCGCTGTCCGTCCGAACGAGGAGGACAGATCTGGTCAAAATAAACAGCAGCTAGCCATGACCACAACCCATGGGCGGTCTCACGCTGTTGAACACCAGACGAATAGACGATCGGCTCCAAGTATGCAGCTAATTCTAGTCGTGATTGGAACGTCAATGCTTCATCGATCTCGACGTTGACTGGAAGTTCCGATGAAAGACTGGGGCTCATGAGAACGCGAGCTGGCCAATTCGGTCCTGGCTGAGCTTGCGCAAGGGAGAGTACTTCTTGGAATACCGCCACGCCCTCAGACGTGAAAGTTCTAAGCCGTATCATTGAAGCACCAGTCCTTTGGCCGTTGCGTAAGTCGGTGCACCGCGCAGCCTAGTCGCGAAGGCACTCCGAACCTCCGCGATCCAATCGCGGATTATCTCGGGGCCCTCGGTAGGCGGCTCAGAGCTTACCAGCGACTGGGCGAAGGCCAGCCAGCGGGACGGCCAATGCTCGAACACGGCGTCGTCAGCAGGAAATCTTACGTCGAGGAGAATCCAAACAAGAATTTCGTAAAGTACGGCGGGCAACACAACGGCCCTGAAGGTCGCATCGTTTGCGACGATGTCCATGATGCCAGGTATGCGGCTGTTGACGACAAGTTCGGGGTGATCGTCTTCGAATCGGACCTGCCAGACCTCGTTACCTAACTCCTCCGGCACGACCGGAAGGAGCGAGAGTCGCCGGCGGCCCGAGGCCGTGGAAACCTGGGGTCTGAGGCGGTCAGCCCCGGCGATGATGACGGCAACGGCCGCTCTCGGATCGACAACCTTGACGCGAAAGAGAACGGAATCCGGGAAAACCGGATCGAGCTTCAGCTGACGACTTTCCTTAGCTGACGATGGAGATCCAAGTGGAAACCGCTGCACGGTTGACATTCTGTACGCTTCTAGGAATACCTCAGCCGCGCTCGGAAGTGTGGAGTCGAGGTTCAGCGCAACGGTCACCTCCAAGGGAGATTTCGTCACGTCGAGTATTAGCTCCACGTCGTCTTGGAGGATTCGCTGCCGGCCGGTGAAGTTGGCGCGGCCGATCATGGAGCGTCCCGCACATCGGCTATGACGTCGCGGCGGCGGTCGAATCCTCGAAACTCGATTCTCGCCTCCCCCGCCGAGTCAGCATTGACAATGGCCCGATTCGGGGGAATTAAGTCGATGCTGGCGCCGTCGCTCGTTATATCCAGCTGGTCGAGGTGAAAGTCGTTCACGTCGAAGTGTGTGAAGGCGTTCCCGATTCGGCGGTCGTAGGCCAGCGTGATAAGGGCTGATTTGCGTGAACCATCTTGACTCGCGTGGAGCTTCACCGCGACACCGTCCGAAAGTGCTGCCACGGAGTACGCCCGAGGTTTCCTCGGAAGGATCGGAAGGGCCGGTGGCTTGCGGACGGGCTTCTCGCCGGGCGTCGGCTCGACGGCTTCATCCACCCAAAAAACATCGTTAAGCAGATCTTCGTCCGGCACCGCAGGCCGCCGCAACAGAGCTTCGGCGAGGTGCCGTGCAGAATGGCGCACGAATCTAACGCGAGATACTCCTTGAACCCACCGTGCCCCTGTCCGGACACGCGCCTCACGTTCGTCCCAGTCGCGGTGGGCCGGGGCCTCCGAGTCGCCAAGGAGGTCGGCAAGTACGCCCGGCGGAATCACAACAATCGAGCGAACTGAGTTGCGGGGCATCATTTTTACGTCGGGCACGGTGATGTCGTCGCGGATGTACTCGTCCGGCCGACTGGGCTGGGACAGTTCCTTGCGGAGGGCAACGCTGAATTCCACGCTTTGGGCGTCATGGTCAACAACTTGCACGGAGAGACGGACCCGGGCGGCAATCGGTTCTCCGTTGTGGAATCGGGTCCGGAGTTCTTCGTCAGCCTCCAGTGGGACGTTGGACCAATCCGGCGCGCCCGTTGCCGCAGCCGCCAGGTCCAACGAGTACGATGACCCCTCGGCGCGCAGCCATTCCGCCAGCGCGATGTGCGAGGCCACGTCGCCTTCTGCTGAGTCTACGTCGGTGAGGTGCGCCCGCATGAATTCCACGACGGCTTCGCGATTCAGGATCGGCTGTCGCAAGTCGCCGTCCGTGATCTCGACAGTCAAGCGATTGTTCAGGATCGGCCAGAAGTAGTTGCGGAGAACCGCGAGCCGGAGCTGGAAGCGGTCGATTTCATGAACGGGATAAGGAACGACGACTGAGAGACCTGTGGCTTGCGCACTCCTCGGAAACAGCCGGAAGTCGCTCGCAAAGCCGCCCAACATGACCTCGTCCGAGAACGGCTTGCGGAGCTCCACGTCGCCAGCGGCAAGGCAGAAGAACCCGTAGGGGTCGAAGTGATCGCCGTTCAAAGTATGAGTCTTCAGGACCACTTGCCCCATAAGGATCGGACTCGGCGAGTCGCTGCGTGATGTGAGGCCGAAGTACGCCCCGATTCGCGACGAAGCAGGGAAAACCCACTTTCCCACCCCCCAGCGGCCACCTGAGGCCGACAGTTTCCCCGTACGGCCCGTGTTCCTCCAAAACCAGTTGAAGTCGTTTTTGGGGTCTTGCGATGGCCAATCGTCGATTTTGCCTGCAAGGCCTCGAGTTCCAAAGTCCTCGAAAGTCAGGAACGGCATCGGGCCCTCAAGCGCGGCAAGGGCCTCGATTCGCTCGCTGGAATCCAAACCGACGTCTAGCCGTTCCCGTAGGCCGTCCAAGTACCTCGCCGCCCGGGCCGGAGCTAGCGCATACTTCTGTCCGGAGAACTGAATTCGAATACGAACCGGCTCGGATCCCGATCGAGCATCGAGTGAGTTCTGAATCGCTTCGCGTATCAGGTTTTCCGGGCTATCTTCTTGGAAGAACTGCCGTTGTATCGGATCCGACGCCATCTCTGCTGGCGTTATTCGCCGGAATGTCCACACGTGCTGGCCGCCCCCTGCAGAATCCAGCGACATTCTGCTCATCCGCCCACCATCGGGCAAGCTCGCCCCATTGATCCCCTCCCTCCCCTCGGCTACTCTGGTTGAGTGACGGCGTTAGCACTCGGACGCTGAGAGTGCCAGATGCCCGATCGAGGCTTGATAATGGCTTTGTCAGAGCGCCGCGGGCGCATCCTTGCCTTCATCGTCGATGACTACGTCGATTCCGCCCAGCCGGTTGGGTCGCAGTCGCTTGTCGACCGCCACAGCCTGGGGCTCTCCAGCGCCACCGTCCGGAACGAGATGGCCGCCCTCGAAGAAGAGGGCCTCATCCAGCACCCCCACACCTCGGCCGGCCGCATCCCTTCGAACCGCGGTTACCGCTACTACGTCAGCTCCCTCATGCCCGAGCGTGAACTTTCGCGCCAGGAGCAGGTCAGCATCCTCCACCAGTTCCACCAGAGCGCCCGCGACCTCGAGGACTGGGTCTCGCTGGCCGCTTCGGTGCTGGCCAATTCGCTCCACAACGTCGCCCTCGCCACCCAGCCGAAGGTCCTCGAGGTGCGCTTCAAGCAGCTCCAGCTCGTCGAGCTGACCGAGAACCGGGCGCTGCTCGTGGTGGTGACTAGCGACGCCCAGGTCCACCAGCAGACGCTCGACTTCCAGACGCACGTCGGCCAGGAGGCGCTCACCCGGTTGGCCGGCCGCCTGAACGCCGAGTTCGGCGGGCACATGGCGGCCGACCTCCCGATGCGCGGGAAGAACGAGCCGCTCAGCGCCGTCGAGGGGACGGTCGTGGCAGCGGTCACGGAGCTGCTCCTGCGGGAACAGCGGGCGGCCATCGAAGAGCCGGTGGTCGAGGGTGTCCGGGAGATGCTCCGCCAGCCCGAATTCGACCAGAGCGACCGCATGCTCGACACGCTCGAAGCGGTCGATGAACGAAAGCTCCGCGACGCTATCCCATCCGGGGCAGTAGCAGGGGACGGAGTGGCCGTTGTCATCGGCGATGAAAACCCGGATGGTCCTTATAAGGACATGAGCTTCGTGCTTGCCCGCTACGGCATGCCCGGCGGCGCGAGCGGCGTCCTCGGCGTCCTCGGCCCCACCCGCCTGGCCTACGGCGACGCCGTAGCCCACGTCCGCTACGTGAGCGACGTGCTGACGCAGCTCATCGGCAAATACTACGGACAGGAGGGATAGCGACGAGCTTCTAGCTGCTAGCTACTAGTGGTCACTCGCCGCTGACGGATCGTTCTCACCGCCGCCGGCCAATCGACCACCGTACCACTAGCAGCTAATGGCTAATAGCTAACAGCCACATGAGCGATCAAGATGAGCGTGAACAGATGACACCGGACGGCGACCGCGTCGCGACGAGCGAGCTGGACGAGCTGCGCGAGAAGGCCGACACGAACTACAAGAACTGGCAACGGACAGCCGCCGACTTCCAGAACTACAAGCGGCGGATCGAACAGGAGCGTGGCGAAAGCGCACGTTTCGCCAATGCAGCGCTGGTGATAAACCTGCTGCCCGTGTACGACGATCTCGACCGGGCGGTCAGCACGGTGGATGCGCATCTCGCCGGGCTGAACTGGGTGCAGGGCGTCATCGCCATCCAGAAGAAGTTCACCGGCCTGATGACGGCGATGGGCGTGAGCGAAGTGCCGTCGGAAGGCGCGAAATTCGACCCGTCCCTGCACGAAGCGGTGGCGAACCAGCCCGGCGACGAAGGCAAGGTGCTCGCTGTCGTCCAGAAGGGCTACAAGATCGGCGACAAAGTCATCCGCCCGGCGATGGTCATCGTCGGGGAAGATCCTAGCGGTTAGCTACTAGCTGCTAGTAGTCCAACCGAAACGTACGTCCTGAGGCATCAGGATCAGTCACTAACAGCTAGTAGCTAGCAGCTAGTAGCTTTGCCCGGAGGGCACCAATGGCAAAAGTAATCGGTATCGACCTTGGGACGACGAACTCCTGCATGGCGGTGATGGAGGGTGGCGAACCGGTCGTCATCCCCAACGCGGAAGGAACGCGCACCACGCCTTCGATCGTGGCGATCACGAAGACGGGCGAGCGGCTCGTGGGCCAGGTGGCGAAACGGCAGGCGGTCACGAACCCGGACAACACGATCTTCAGCATCAAGCGTTTCATGGGCCGCAAATCCACGGACCCCGAAGTGCAGCGCGACCTCAAGCTCGTGCCCTACACGGTCTCGGCCGCCCCCAACGGCGACGCCAAGGTGAAGATGGGCGAAAAGCAGTACAGCCCGCCCGAAGTCAGCGCCATGATCCTCCAGAAGCTGAAGGCGGATGCGGAGGCCTACCTCGGTGAGACCGTGACCGAAGCGGTGATCACCGTCCCCGCCTACTTCAACGACGCCCAGCGCCAGGCCACGAAGGACGCCGGCAAGATCGCAGGGCTCGAGGTGTTGCGCATCATCAACGAGCCCACGGCCGCCTCGCTGGCCTACGGCCTCGACCGCAAGCACGACGAGGTCATCGCCGTCTACGACCTCGGCGGGGGCACCTTCGACATCTCCATCCTCGAACTGGGCGAGGGCACGTTCCAGGTCCTGAGCACGAACGGCGACACCCACCTCGGCGGCGACGACTTCGACCAGCGCGTCATCGACTGGCTGATCGACGAGTTCAAGAAGGCCGAGGGGATCGACCTCCGCACCGACCGGCAGGCCCTCCAGCGCCTCAAGGCCGAGGCGGAGAAGGCGAAGATCGAGCTTTCGAGCGCCCAGCAGACCGACATCAACCTGCCGTTCATCACGGCTGACGCGAGCGGGCCCAAGCACCTGAACATCACGATGACGCGGGCGAAGCTGGAGCAGCTCGTGAGCGACCTGCTCACCGGCACCCTCGAACCGGTGAAGAAGGCGCTCGACGACGCCGGCAAGAAGCCCGGCGACATCGACGAGGTGGTGCTCGTCGGCGGTCAGACGCGCATGCCCTCCGTCCAGAAGATCGTGAACGACTTCTTCGGCAAAGAGGCGCACAAGGGCGTCAACCCGGACGAGGTGGTGGCCATCGGCGCCGCCATCCAGGCGGGCGTGCTCAAGGGCGAAGTGAAGGACGTCCTCCTCCTCGACGTCACGCCGCTGACCCTCGGCATCGAGACGCTGGGCGGCGTGAGCACGCCGATCATCCCCCGCAACACGACCATCCCGACGGCCAAGAGCCAGGTCTTCAGCACGGCCGCCGACAACCAGCCGAGCGTCGAGATCCACGTCCTCCAGGGCGAACGGCCGATGGCGACGGACAACAAGTCGCTCGGCCGCTTCATCCTCGACGGCATCCTCCCAGCGCCACGCGGCGTGCCCCAGGTCGAGGTGACGTTCGACATCGACGCGAACGGCATCGTCTCCGTCTCGGCCAAGGACAAGGGCACGGGGCGCGAACAGAAGATCATCCTCCAGGCCTCGAGCGGGCTCTCGAAGGAGGAGATCGAGAAGATGCAGCGCGAAGCCGAGCTGCACGCGGACGAGGACCTGAAGAAGCGCGAGGCGATCGAGCTGAAGAACCTCGCCGACAGCACCGCCTACCAGGCCGAACGCACCCTCCGCGACAACGCCGACAAGATCGCGGCGGAGCTGAAGGAGGAGGTCGAGGGCCGGGTGAAGGACGTGCGCGAGGCGATCACGGCCGAGGATTCGGAACGCATCCGCTCCTCACTCGACGCCCTCAGCCAGTCGATGCAGAAGATCGGCGAGGCGGTCTACGGTGCGGCCGGCGCTGGCAGTGACGGCGCGGCGCCTGGCCCGGACGGCTTCGCCGGTGCGACGGACACGGGCGCCGGCTCGACGGAAGGCACCGTCGAAGGTGAGTTCCGCGAGGTCTAGGCGGGCCGTTACCCGTTGGCCATTGGCCGTTTCTGCGAAGGGGAGGCGTGCGCCTCCCCTTCTCGTTTTCCGCGCGTGTCGGGTTTCGAACCCGCTTATACTGTTGGAGGAGGCGGAGATGGCGAACGCAACCGCGGTACCCGCACGACTGGAGAACGGCGCCGTCATGCTGCGGGAGGAGTTCCACCGCCTCTACGCTGACTGCGAAGGTTTGGAACGCGTCGAACTCATCGAGGGAGTCGTCTACATGCCATCGCCGGTCCGCATCCCGGAGCATCAACGGCCTGTCAAGCTCGCATACCAATGGCTGATGGCTTACGAAGCACGCCACGCGGGCGAAGTCGAGGCGATGGATGGCGGCACGGTGCTGCTCGACGAAACGAACGAGCCCATCCCCGACCTGATGCTCTACCGCCTTCGGCCAGACCGCTTCGAAGACGGATACCTTAACGGCGCCCCAGAGCTGGCGTTCGAGGTCGCCGCGAGTTCGCATTCTCGCGACCTGCACCAGAAGAAGCGCGCCTACGAACGCAACGGCGTGATCGAGTACATCGTCTGGCGGCCGATTGATGGGATCCTCCACTGGTTCCAGCTCCGCGACGGCGCCTACGTCCAGCGCGAGCCGGACGCCGATGGCATCATCGCCAGCGAAGCCTTCCCCGGCCTCCGCCTGGACGTCCCCGCCATGCTCGCCCACGACCGGGCGAAGGTGCTCGCGGCGCTGGGGACGTAGCGCTTGGGGCGCGTCCGTTCCGGTATACTGGCAGCATGACAGCAGCGACAGCGAAGGATCGCCCGAAGATTGAGCCTGGCTTTGACATGGTCGATGGCGTCCTTGTGGAGCGTGATATGGGATACACGAGTGACTATGTCGGCGCGAACGGCATCACCCTGCTGAACGCCCACGTGAAGCCGGCGAACCTCGGCCACGTGGCCGGGCCAAACGCCGGTTACCAGTACCCGGCACTCGACAGCGGCCGCCTGAAGTTTCCGGATGTCTCATTCATCGCCGCGGGGCGCATGACTGGCGGCCTGCCGAAGGGGTGGGCGAGCATACCGCCCGACCTCGTGATGGAGGTCGTCTCTCCGAACGATGAGGCGGACGAAGTGCAGCAGAAGGTCGGGCAGTGGCTGGCCGGCGGCGTGCGGCTCGTCTGGGTGGTCTATCCCGAAGCGCGAGAAGTGGTCGTCCACCACCCGGACCGCCACTCTCAGACGCTCGTCCTGGGCGAAGAGCTGACCGGCGAGGACGTGCTCCCGGGGTTCCGGGTAGCAGTGGCGGAGCTGTTCGAGGGTTTGTAGGGCCGCGGCGGAGCAGCGAGATGTCACACAGAGGCGCCGTCGTGGGGGCGCCTCTTGTCGTGTGGGCTGGGGAGGGCGCGCGCGCTGTCCGCAGGCATTGCGGGCTCCTTTGGTGTCCAGATGGCCCGCAGAACGGCGCACCTACCGGCGGATGCGCTGACCGGCCAGGATCGTGCCGCCGCTGACCACGACCACAACGCCGGCGACCCACCTCCACGCGGACTGCGATTGGCGCTGCCCGTTTCCGATGCCGGTTGCCGGCGGGCCCGGGATCGTGACCGGCGCTATCGCGACGGGCGCTGGCGAGCCCGCCGTGGCCGGGGCCGGTGGCGCGCCGGGTGGCGCGAGCGGCGCTGCCGGTGTGGGCGCCGCTGTGGCACTGCCCGGGGGCGTTGCGACCACGCTGGGCTGCGCAGTGGGGGCAGCGACCACGGGCACCACACTGACGGCCCCGGCGTTCGTGGGCGTGGCTGTTGCCGTGGCGGTGGGGGATGGCGTGGCGCTCGGAGAGGCAGTGGCGGGAGGCGTCGCGGTGGGGGTGGGCGTGCCAGCCGCGGCCGTGACCATGAGAACATGGCTGACCGAATCGACCTTCGTGGCACCGGCGAAGTAGTCGGCCGATATCGTCCACGCCCCCGGGACGCCTGGGACGAAGGAGAACGCAACCGGGGACTGCGGGATCAGCGTCTCCTGGTACACCACGGCCCCGTTCGGACCCGTGACGACGACCCCGACGGAATCGGCGCTATCGGGAGGGGAGATGACGACACCAACGCTCTCGCCGGCGGTCGCCGGATTGGACGTGCCCGTGGGCGCTCCCCCGGCATAGGGATTGACTCCGGGGCTGTAGGGCGTGAGCGAGAAGGGATCGGTGCCCGCCGCCCGCTCCTCTGCGTCGCTCAGCCCGTCGGCATCGTCATCCGGGTCGCAGATGTCGCCCATGCTGTCGCCATCGAAGTTGTTCTGGCTGGGGCTGACCTCCCCGGACGGGCTGATGAACCTTGGGCAATTGTCAGATGAGTCCGGGACGCCGTCGTTGTCGTCGTCGTCGTCACAGAGGTCGCCCTGACCATCCAGAATGAAGTCTTCCTGGCCCGGATTGTCGATGTCGTCACAGTTGTCGCGGACATCGGGCAGGCCGTCACCATCGGTATCCGTTGTGTCGTCCACGTTGATGAAGTCGAACTGACCCGAGAAGCTCTGATGGAGCGTGTTTAGCGTGACGACAAAATCGCCACTCTCGCTGAGGTCGCAGGGGCCTTCGAAGTTCGAACTCGGCCAGGAGCGGGCAAGGCCGGTATTCCCCGGGCCGAGGGCGTTGTTCATGGCCTGGATGGCCGCTGCTGTCGCCGTGCTCTCGCCGCCCTGAGGGCAGCGCACCTTGAGTGAGGTAATTGCTTCGCCGTAGGCGCCGGACGCGATGAGGTCGTGGATACCGATAAGGGTCGGATCGGCCCCGAGCGGACCATGGACGACAAACTGCACCGGCCGGATCGTGAAGGAAGCATCCAGGAACTTGTCCTGGCTCTGTCCCCCGTTGGGGTAGCGGTATCGGTACGACACCTGGATGAAGTAATTCCCGGACTTGCCGATGTTGCCACAGTGGCTGAGGAAGTCTGGCGAGGGGAAGGTCACGATCCGGTCAGTGCCCCAGGAAGTCGCGCCATCGGGAAAAGTGATAGGCCCTGAACAGGGCCCGTAAACGCCGAGCGATTGAGCGGTCGCGCTCCAGGTGCCCGCTTCACCGGAGCCAGCGATATCGAGGTTTATCCGGACAGACCCACCACTGACGAAGTTGTCGGACGTCACCGTGATACTCAGCGGATTCAGGACGGTCACCTTGATGTCGATGGGGGGCGGTTGTGACGAAGTCATACCGCCGGCATTGGCGCGGTAGTAATCCAGCGAGACGATGTAGTCGCCCGGGCCGAGGCCGTTCGTGCCGTTGCATTGAGGCGCCGTTTGCGAAGGGTAGTCCCAGAGGTTGTCCGGCCCACTGAGCAGCAGGTCCTCGCCCCAACCGCCAAGTTGCGCAGTCCGGCGGCCGATGCAGTTGCCGGGCGTTGCGCTGTCGCGATCGACGTTGATCCGGATCCCAACGGCCAGTTCTGAACCCTCCACGGGAAGGCCATCGGTACCCAGCTGTCCAGCCA
>JBJXGC010000024.1:0-6288 GCA_046154545.1 Dehalococcoidia bacterium
CCAGCGCAGCCCGAAGGCCCCGAGGACGACCGCATGCGCGGCGAACTCGGCTGGTCGCGCGACTTCTCCCTGAAGCTGGCGGCGAAGCACTGGGTCGCCCTCGCCTGGCCCGAGCAGTACGGCGGCGGCGGCAAGGGCCACATGGAGCAGGTCATCTTCAACGAGGAGATGGCCTACCACAAGGCACCGATCGGCGCGCATCGCCGCGGCGTCTTCTACGTCGGACCCATCCTCATCCTCTACGGCACCGACGAGCAGAAGAAGCAGCACCTCAACGCCATCACCAGCGGCACCGGTTACTACTGCCAGCTCTTCAGCGAACCCGGCGCCGGCTCCGACCTCGCCTCGCTCCAGACCCGCGCCATCCGCGACGGCGACGACTATCTCGTCTCCGGCCAGAAGATCTGGACCTCCGACGGCCACCGCTCGGATTACGGCTGGCTCGTGGCCCGCACCGACCCAGACGCACCCAAGCACAAGGGCATCAGCACCTTCATCTTCGACATGAAGGCGCCGGGCGTCACCGTCCGGCCGCTGGTGAACATGGCGGGCATCCACAGCTTCAACGAAGTCTTCTTCGACAACGTCCGTGTGCCCAAGGAGAACATGGTCGGCGAGGAGAACCGCGGCTGGTACCACGCGGCCGCCACCCTCGACTTCGAACGATCGAGTATCGCCACCTTCGCCGGCACCCGCCGCTTCCTCGACGACCTCCTCGTAGCCCTGCGCGAAGGGCCGCGAAGCCGCGCCACCCGCCACGGCATGGCCGACCTCTACACGACGGTGCTCGTCGGCCAGATGCTCTCCTACTCCATCGCCTCGATGCAGCAGGCCGGCCGGGTGCCGAACAAAGAGGCCTCAGCCGCCAAGCTCCTCAGCTCCGAGCTGCGCCAGAACGCCAGCATCGCCGCCGCCAAGTCGCTCGGGATGGGCGGCCAGGTCCAGGACGGCCCCGGCGCCGTCCGCTACGGCCGCTACGCCCGCGACTACCTCGCCAACGTCTCCGCCACGATCGCGGGCGGCACCAGCGAGATCCAGCGCAACGTCATCGCCACCCGCGGCCTCGGCCTCCCCCGCGGGTAGGGAGAAGAGGCCCGGGACTCCGGTAGTGGCGACCCACCGCGGTCGCGGGCGTCCGCACGCTCTCCCGGTCACCGCCATGCCGCTCCCCCGGTCAGCCGGCCCATCGACACACGGAAGGTTGTCCGAAAGCCCGCGACCGCGGTGGGTCGCCACTACCGGGGCAGGCGTCATTCCAGTGCCGTGCGGGTCACTCCCCTTTGGCGTACACCCATGGCCACTCGTCCTCACCATCGACCAGCCCCGCCGCCGCCGGGTTGCCCACGATGTATGAGACGACCGCCTCGAACTCAGCGACATCCCGGATGCGCCGATCGTAGAAGCTCGGCTGCCAGAGGAAGTGCCGACCACCACGGTTGCGCGCGACGGCCGTGGTGTAGGACTTGAACGTCCCCAGCCACTGGATGACCGACCGCGCGCCAGGCTTCACCAGGACGTGCAAGTGGTCGGGCATGAGACAGGCCGCGAACAAGTCAACCGACGGGCGCTCGCGCTCCGCGAGGACCGCCGCCCAGACGGCAGCGCCCACCGCGCCGCGAAACGGCGCGTGGCCGGACAGGGCGCGGATAGTCACGTGAAACACGCTCTCCCGGTCCGCGTACGCCTCCGCAGGCAGGCGGATTCGCCTCGGGAATATCGGACGGCACACCGGCATGTTAGCGATGTCGCGGGCCTCCGGTAGTGGCGACCCACCGCGGTCGCGGGCGTCCGCACGCTCTCCCGGTCACCGCCCGCAGGTCGCGTCAGAACACGCCCGCCGCCCTGCACCCGGGAGCCCGGTCCGTCCCGCCGGGCTGGGCCGCCGTTGTGGCGACGCCCGGAGTGCCCTTTGCGGGAAGCCCGACCGGCGTTCCGGACCAGTACACGGGGTAGGGCACCGCGTAGCGCTTGTCATAGCGGTAGACGAGGAATCCCGTCTCGAATTGACGGCCGAGCGCGTCTGTTCCGCAAAGGATGAGGAGCCGGCCGGGGACCGCGCCCGATGGTGCATCAATGCTCTCGATCACGACTGGGCGCTCTACCGGTCTCTCAGTGACAGGATTGAAGCCGAGATGGATCCGACAGGTTGGCTCGGGAGCGCCAATATTGGAACACTCGCCCGGGTCCGCGCCCGCGCCAGCCCAGGCGATGACTGAATCGAGTACAGCCTGGGCCTCGGCGTCCGTCACGGTCGGCTCACCGCCCCGGCCGCCGCAACCAGCGGCAATGGCCCAACCGGCGCCGAGCGCAATCATCACGCGGAGGAGCTTCATGGCTCCCTACCCCGAGAGCCGCTGCGAGACGTCCGCCGCAGCGGCCAGGTAGACCGGGTCCGGGTTCAGGGCGTGCTCCCTCAGGCAGGCCTCCGTGAACTTAATCGCGTGCTCGTCACCGCAGTCCACCGCCCGGTCGACCAGGTCGTCCGCGGGCGTGACCGCGACCACCACCTCGCCCGCGGACTCACGCCCATACGTCGCGTACAGCGCGGCACAGGCCTGCCAGGCGTAGCCGAGGGCCGCCCGCACGGTCTCGGGCGGCAGCGACGGCGCCAACATCCGCAGGGCGCTCGGGGCCGTTACCCCGTGGATGAAGGCGATCGGGGCATGGCTGTTGTTCGCAAGATAAAGGCCCGCCATCGCCGCCGTCAGCTCCGACAGCGTCCGCGAGACGTCACCGCCTGTGTCCAGCAGCCCCGCCGCCGGGCCGAACGGAGACCACCCATCGAGCGCCCTCACCTCGTCGAAGATGAGCCCCCGGCGGTGCCCGTCGTACGGCAGGATCGGCACGCGCGAAAGCGCCTGCGCCACGCCGAGGCCACCTCCACCCGGCGCGCCGGGCAGCGCCTGGTACCGCGCCGCCCAGTAGGCCAGTCCCCGTGCCAGCTCCTGCAGCCGCGGCGCCGTCTCGCCCGCGGCGAGGTTGCGGGCCGCGTGGGCCGTCCGGATCAGGCCGTGCGTGGCCCCGGCCATCAGCCCGGGGGCGAGCCGCGCCGTCCACGCCGCCAGGACATCGCCCCACGGCGCGAACGCGAGTTCGCGTTCGAAGAGGCGCTCCCAGTCGGCCACCCGCGCGATCTCTCCGAGCGCCTCCCGCCACTCGTCCGGGGCGATCGGTGCTATCCCCCGCGGGGCGTCGTCCAGCCGCGAGCGGTACCGTTCGACCCAGGGCACCATCGCCTCGCCCCGTCCGAGCGCCATGAGCGCTTCGGCCGCCATCGGCCCGTGGTTGGAGAGGCCACCGTGGAACTCGGGCCCCCGGTCCACCAGCATCTCGAGCGCGTCGTCGATGGTCGCCACCGGCGGATTGTACCGCGCAGGGCGCCCGCTGGTGCGTTCGATTCAGCCGCTACTCGCCCCCGGTGCTGATGGCGATACTCTCGGGGGGATGGTTGGGCTATGGCGCGCATGAAAGGCAATCACGGCGGCGGCGGTGAACGGGCACCCGGGTTCGACCTCGGCCCCATCACGCCGCCAGGCCGCCCGGTACCGCCGGCCGGAATGGCACGCGCCGGCCGCCGGACCGCGGCGCTCCCCTGGGGGTCGCTCGCCACCATCGGCCTCGGTGCGGTTGTGGGCCTGCTCATCTTCGCCGCCCTCTGGCAGTTCCGCGGGCACGGCAATAATCCGCCCGTCGAAGAGGATGAGGGCCCGCCAGCCGTGGTGGCCGCAACATCGACCCCCGGCGCAGACACCCTGTCCACCACAGCCTCAGCCAGCGCCTCTCCCACGCTCGAGTCGCCCCCGTCAGCGGTGCCCACCACTCCTGCGCCCACGCCTGAAGGGACACCCGCACCCATCGGGCCGCCGACCACCCGCCAGCGCTACGTCGTCCAGGGCGGAGATGCCTGCGACCTCATCCGCCAGGCCTTGCGCTTCCCGGCATCCGACTTCCAGGCCTTCCAGAACGCCGTGGTCCGCCTCACCGGCCGGGCCGACGCCTGCAACCTCGGTACCGGCCAGGTCCTCTGCCTGCCCGCGAAGGACGACCTTACCCGCCTCGCCACGTTGACCCGTGACGACGTCTGCCTGGCCGCACCCTGACGTTGGGCGCGCCGTTTCGTACGCTGAGGCCATGATCGCCGGCGAAGACTACTACGCCACACTCGGACTCTCGCGCGAAGCGACGGCCGCCGAACTCAAGCGCGCCTATCGGCAGCGCTCGCGTGACCTCCACCCTGACCGCAACGATTCGCCCGACGCCAACCGCCACCAGGCCGCCCTCAACCGCGCCTACGCGGTCCTATCGGACCCCATCGCACGGAGGAAGTACGACGCTGCCCGGCCCGCCGCGACCCGGCGGCCCGCTCCGGCCCAGGCCGGGCCCGCCACAAAGATGCGCCAGACCTACGGCGAGGCGCCCTCACCGGCCGCCACACCCCGTCCGGCAGCGAGCCTGCCGGCCTCAGGGCGGGGCGCCCTCCAGCCGGAGCACCTGCCCGACTGGTACGAGTTCCTCGACCTCCATATGAACGCGACCGGCGCAGAGGTTGTCGAAGCGCTCAACCGCCTCGGCGCCGAGATCCGCCTCGCGGGCTACTCCGAAGCGGACGAAGGGCGCGTCGTCCTCCAGATTCGCGCGGCCGCGGCCGCCCTCACCAACCCGCGAATCCGGGCGATCTACGACGCAGCCCTCTGCGGCACCCCACCCGCCGCGGGGACGTATCCGCGGCTGCACCACGACTGGTACAGCTTCCTTGGCGTCCGCCCCAAAGCCTCGCTCGACCAGATCGCCGACCAGGTGACGGCCCTGAGCGCGGCCACTCGCAAGAACACGCCCGAATACCGCGAGATCGAGGCCGCCTGGCGGACGCTGCGAGACCCCGGCCAGCGGACGGCCTACGACGCCACCCTCGCCCAGCGCCGAGGCTGATCGCGGCCGTCAGCGCGCTGGCGCCACTCCTTCGACCGGCTCGCCTGGACCGCCCGGGGCGCCCGGTGGCGGCGGAGCGCCGGGGAGGTGCCCGCCCGGCTGGCCTACGCGATACCGCCGCAGTTCCGGCATCGCGGCGGCCACGATACCCAGTACCGCCAGGCAACCGATACCGCCGCTGACCACCGCGAAGGTCGCCGTGGTGAGCGCTGCCACAAACCCCGACTCCACCGCCCCAAGCTGGTTCGAGGCGCCGATGAACAGCATGTTCACGGACGTCACGCGGCCACGGAGCTCGTCCGGCGTCGCCAGCTGGATGGTAGTCTGGCGCATGACGACGCTCACCTCGTCCGACATCCCAATCAACAGGCAGGCGAGCAGCGAAAGGGGGAAGCTCCGCGAAAGACCGAAGACTATCGTCGCCAGGCCGAACGCGAGCACAGCGAAGAGCAGCGTCCGGCCCGGGCGGACGGCCGGGCGGACGAAGATCAGGGCGATCGACATGAGAAACGCCCCGCCGTCGATCGCTCCGAGCAGCAGGCCGTAGCCGACCGACCCGACATCCAGGATATCGCGGGCGTAGATCGGCAGAAGGGCCGTGGCTCCGCCGAAGATGACGGCAAACATGTCCAGCGTCATCGCCCCGAGGATCACCTGGCGCCCGCGCACGAAGGCGATGCCCTCGCGGATGCCGGCCAGGCTGACCGCCCGCTTCGGCCCGTCATCCCGCCGCGGTCTGACCAGCATGAGCAGCACGATCGACACCCCAAGGAGCCCCGTGAGTACCCCATAGGCCAGGCCGACGCCCGAGACCGCGATGAGCACGCCGCCCAGCGCCGGCCCCGTAACGAACGCCAGCTGCTGGAAGGTGCCGCTCACGACGATGGCGTTGGCGAACGTCTCTTTCGTGACGACCAGCGGCAACAGGGCGCTGCGAGCCGGCCATTCGAAGGTGGACGCCAACGCGAACACGAAGACGCCGCCGTAGATCAAGAGGAGGTTTTCCGAGCCCCTCAGCGTCACGGCGGTGATCGCCAGCACGGCCAGGAACTGCACAGCCTGCGAGAGCAGCGCCAGCCGCTTCCGGTCATACCTGTCGGCAATCGCGCCGGCGAGCAGGCTCAACCCCAGGGAGGGCACGAAGCGCACCAGCCCGATCATCCCCAGCTGCCACTTCGACCCCGTGATGTCGTAGACCTGCCAGAAGAGGGCAGCGTTTAAGAGCGTGGCCGCCATACCGGAACAGAGCCGGCCCCCGGAGAAGATGAGGAAGCCGCGCTGCCGCAGCGCCGCGTAGGGGTCGTGACGTTGGCGGGCGTCGCTCATCGCACGTTACGAAGGGCTGGGATGCGCATAGGC
>JBJXGC010000026.1:0-10309 GCA_046154545.1 Dehalococcoidia bacterium
CCTTCGTCCACGA
The DNA here is from genome assembly GCA_046154545.1 of Dehalococcoidia bacterium. Classification (GTDB taxonomy): domain Bacteria; phylum Chloroflexota; class Dehalococcoidia; order Tepidiformales; family Tepidiformaceae; genus JBJXGC01. Next base: position 14 of record JBJXGC010000026.1, read on the forward strand.
CGCGGTTCACCAGGCCCATCGCCATCGCTTCGTCGGCGGGGATGAGGTCGCCGGTCATGAGCATGTACTTCGCCCGGTTCACGCCGACGAGCAGGGGCCAGATGACGGCGCCGCCATCGCCGGCGGTGATGCCCATCTTCACGTGGGGGTCGCCGATCCGGGCGTTGCGCGATGCGATGACGACGTCGCACATGAGGGCCACGGTCGCGCCCAGGCCGGCCGCCGCCCCGTTCACGGCGGCCACGATCGGCTTCTCGCAATCGAGCAGGTTATCGACGATGCGCCGGGCCTCCTGCATCATGGAAACGCCGGACTTGGGCCGCATGTTCGAGGCGGGGCCGAAGTCGCCGCCGGCGCAGAACGCCCGGCCGGCGCCGGTGATCACGGCCGCCCGCACATCGGGGTCCGCCTGGACGTCGAGGAAGATGGTGCTGAGCTCGGAGTGCATCGCGCCGTTCACGGCGTTCAGCCGCTCGGGACGGTTGAGCGTGAGGATAGCGACGCCATCCTGTTTTTCGATCTTTATCGTCTCGTAGTCTTCCTGGCGCAGCATCGCAGTCCCTCCCGCTTGATGGGCGGAGCATGCGTTCGCGGGCGGAGGTCGTCAACGGGCAGCCGCGGACGAGGTCTGCGTTACACGCTCTCGGCGACGGCGCGGCATTGCCATGCCTGTTTCGGGTGTTGATAGCGATGAATTGTGACGTGGCGGAGGTCTTCGACCCGAAAGTAGCCTTCGACCGCCTGGCGCACAGATTGCTCGTCGAAGAACCGTTTCAGGCTGGCATGGCCGCCTGGCTCAGCGCGGTAGAGGTTGCGCTCCACCTCCACTCCTGAGCCGGCGCCGTGGTGAATGTCGTCCGTAGCGTTCACGCGAAAGAGAAGCGGCTGCCCGGGCCGGAGCACCCGCCGTATCTCGGCGAAGGCGGCGCGCGTCTGCGCCCAGGTAAGGTAGTGCAGGCTCAGTGAGGCGATCGCGGCGTCGAACGTCTCATCCCGGAAGGGTAGCGGAGCGGAGATGTCGGCCCGCAACAGGTGGACGCGCCGGGCCCGCGTGCGGGCGAGCCTGAGCATGCTGTCCGATCGGTCAAGAGCAACGACTTCGAACCCTGCCCCATCGAGCGTTGCGGCGTCCTGGCCGGGTCCGCACCCGAGTTCGAGGAGCAGGGAGCCGGGCTGCCCGAGCCTCCCCAGCCACGGCCGGAGCCAGGGCTCGTCACGTGGAATGGCCGGCACCTTACTCGCCCCGGAACGTTGGAGCGCGCTTCTCCATCCGCGCCGTAATGCCCTCCTGGGCGTCGGTGCTGCGGCGGGCGGTGCGGACGAGGTCGTCCACGTCGGTGTGTTCGATGCCGTCGCGGAACGTCATTTCGCGGACGAGGAGGGCCTTCATCGCCCGCAACGAGAGGGGAGCGTTGGCGGCGAGGCGGTCGATCACGGCCTGGGCCGCGGCCTCCAGTCCGTCTGGTGGCGCCACGCGGGAGATGACCCCGAGGGCGTGCATGCGCTCGGCGGAGAGCGGGTCGCCGAGGAGGAGGACCTCGCGCGAGGTCACGGGCCCGCACACTTCGAGCAGCTTCTTCGCCAGGAACCAGGTGGGTGCGAGCCCGATCTGGGCGAGCGACATGCCGAAGTTCGCGGCCGTCGAGGCGACGACGATGTCGCAGTGGAGGGCGAGTTCGTTCCCGCCGGCGATGGCGTCGCCCTGGACTACCGCCACCACGGGCAAGGGGTAGTGCTCGATGGCGTGGAGGACGGGTTCGACCGGACTGGCGCCGGGCGCGGCGAGGGTCTTGACGCGCTCCCGGAGGTCGATGCCGGCGCAGAACACGCTCCCCATGGAGCGGATGACGGTGACCCGTTCCTGTGGCGAGGGGGCGGCATCGAAGGCGGCGCGGAGGAGTTCGAGCATCTCGCCGTTCATCGCGTTGCGTTTCTCGGGACGATTGAGGGTGACGGTGCGCACAGCACCGTCCGTAGTGACTTCAATGACCGCCATGCTGCCCTCCTTTGGGCCGGCGAATGTAGCACGCCCCAGCGCCCGGCTACACTGTTCGCATGGGAGAGGACCCGCTTGAGCGCGTTGCCAGCCACTTCGCCCGCTACGAGCGTCCCACAGACTTTATCAGTCGCTACCACTGCGACGAATGCGCCGAGCACTTCCTGACGCTCCTCCACGTGCAGGTCGCCGATCTTACGTGGGCGCACGTGGGTGATGGCGCCTGGGATCCGAGCTGCATGCTGGCCCCGGACGCGTTCAAATACTACTTCCCGGCCCTGGCGCGGATCGCGGACGCTGACCGCGAAGGCTGGCTCGACATGCTCATCGCCCGGTTGCCGTTGCATTACACGGCCACGTTCACGCGGGAAGATTGGCTGGTGGTGCAGGACTTGCTCGAATACTGGTGGCTCGACGAAGGTCTTTCTCAGTTCGTCCGCGACGGGATCGAGCGGGGCCTGGATGCATGCCGCCGGGGCGCCCGCCCGGCCTAATGCCCGCTGGAGCCGCGCGGCTCGGACGAGATCGTCCCGGCCGCCTCCAGCGCGGCGATGGCGTCGTCGCCGAGGCCGAGGAGTTCGCGATAGACGTAGTCGTTTGCGCCCGCGAACCGGGGGCCGGGTTGTGCGAGTGGCACGGGGGTGCCACTCAGGACGAAGGCAGCCCGGGGATAGGGCGTCGGCCCGGCGTCGGGCGTTTCGACGTACTGAAACCCCTCTCGCGCAACGACGTGCGGGTCGCGCATCAGCTCGCCCACATCGAGGACGGCCCCGGCGGGCACGCCCCGGGCCTGGCAGCGGGACTGCACCTCGTACGGTGTGAGGTTCTCCGTCCAGCCGCTGACGATCGGCGCCAGCCAGCGGCGGTTGTGGTGGCGCTTCTCCCGGGTGTGGTAGAGCGCGTCCTCGGCGAGGTAGGGCTCGCCGAACTCGGCGCAGAGGGCGGCAAACTGCTCATCCGTCTCGACGCCGATGGCGACCCAGGCGTCCTCGCCGCGGCAGGGGAAGACGCCGTGGGGCGCGAAGGAGGGGTGGTCGTTCCCGGCCCGCATCCGCTCGCGGCCGTTCATCACGAAGTCGATGTAGGCGTCGGCGAGGATCTGGAACTCGCCCTCGATCATCGCCAGTTCGACGTGCTGGCCCTCGCCCGTCTCGTCCCGGTGGCGCAGGGCGGTCACGGCGGCGAAGGCGGCATGGACGGCCGCGTTCTGGTCGCAGAAGAAGTTGCCCGGCTTCAGCGGCGGCCCGTCCGCGTAGCCGGTGAGGTGGGAGAGCCCGCTCATGGCGTCGATCCCGGGCCCGTAGGAAACGCGGTCGCGGTAGGGTCCGCTCAAGCCGAACGCGGGCATCGAAACGAGGATGATGTCCTCTTTGACGGCCTTGAGCGAGTCGTAGTCCATGCCGAGGTTTGGCATGACGCGAGGGGCGAAGTTCTGGATCACCAGGTCGGATTTCGCGACGAGCTTGAGCAGGAGGTCGCGGCCTGCGGGCTGACTGGCGTCAAGGCTGATCGAACGCTTGCCGTGGTTGAATGAGTTGAAGGCGAGCATGCGGTCCCACGGCCGCTCAGTGCCGCCGTCGGTGCGAGGGGCCGTACCGACCGCCCGGCGCGGGCGGCTATTTGGGGCTTCGACCTTGATCACCTCGGCGCCGAGGGCAGCAAGCAGACTGGACGCGATGGGGCCGGCGACTGCGTTGGTGAAATCGACGACACGGAGGCCACGGAGCGGCCGGTCGCGGTCGGGCGACGCGGGCGTGGCGCCGAGGGGGCCGTCGGTGGGCGCCGGAGCGGCTTCAGCCGGAAGCTCCTCTTCGGGCATCTCACCGAGCAAGGGGGCCGGCCTCGCCTCCCAGGGGGTGCGGCTGAAGCGGGCGGGCGGGCCGGGCTGGAGGAGAGGGCCATCCATCCCGGGGTGTTGCACCTCGACGAAGCTGCCTCGTTCGCGGTGGTGCGCTTCCCGGAGGACCTCCCCCGGCAGCCTCACCTCGGTGAACGGGAGCCGCAGGGACTGGGCGAGTTCGACGACGGTATCGCGGTCTTTGTCCGCCAGCCATTCGTCCATGATGGCGTCGATTTCGTCGGCGTGGCCGGTGAGCGTGCGCAACACTTCGGGGTCGGCGAGGCGCGGGTGGGGGATCATCACGCCCAGCAGGTCAGGATAGCGGGCGTGCGAATGGGCGTGGACGAACCCATCCGCGCAGGGCCTGATCGTCGATGGATAGGAGTGCTGGGGCGGGAAGCCCATCAGCCGCGTGCCGTTCCGTTTGGCCACGGTGCCGAAGAAGTGGGCGTTCTGTTCGACGCCGCCGATCAGGAAGGTCCCCGCTTCCATGATCGAGACATCGACGCCCTGTCCGAGCCCGTCACGTTCGCGGGCGCGCAGGGCAGCCATCGCTCCGAGGGCGGCATGGGCGCCGGCCTGGTACTGGAGGAGGTCGCCGTAGGACTTGATCGGCTCGCGGTCAGGCTCGCCGGTCAGGCTCATGTAGCCGCTTAAGGCGTAGGTGACGAGTTCGCCGCCCTGGTAGCCGGCGTAGGGGCCGGTCAGCCCGAATGGGGTGACGCAGACGACCACCAGCCGCGGAAAGAGCAGCGACATCCGGTCGAGATACTCAACATAACCGTGCTCTTCGACCTCCGGAGGACGCGTGCTCAGCAGGACGACATCGGCGTTCGAAAAGAGGCCGCCGGCGCCTTCCGGCAGCTCGGCCCAACGCGGCACGACACTGCGCTTGCCCGCGTTCAGGTGGAGGAAGAGGCCGCTCCGTTCGAGGTGGGGGACGTCATCTGGGAACGGTCCGGCCATGCGCGTGATGTCGCCGCCGGGGGGCTCGATCTTGATGACTTCGGCGCCGAGGCCGGCGAGCAGGCGGCCACAGTAGGGCCCGGCGACGCCGGTCGCCATTTCAACTACCCGAATCCCGGCCAGTGGTCCCGCCATCGCTGCGATTCTACGCACATTCGGTCGCAGGGCGCGCCTCGCGCCAGCAGGTACGTGCCCGTGTAGCGGGGCCGGGTATCATGCCCCTCACGCCCACGAAACTGCAGTGAAGGAACAGCCATGTCAGTTGTCCTCGTCCAACGCGACAACGGAGTCGCGACGGTGACCTTGAACCGGCCTGAATCGATGAACGCACTCTCCGCCGAACTTCGGGGGGCGATCGTCGATGCCTTCTCCGAACTGAAGGCGGACCCGGCGATCGACGTCGTCATCCTCACCGGTGCGGGCCGCGCGTTTTGTGCCGGCCTCGACCTGAAGGAGCTTGGGGGCGAGCGCCAGCCGCCCGAGGGCGTCCGGACGATCTCGAATAACGAGTTGCGTGAGGCGATCGAGGACTTCGACCGCCCGGTGATTGGCGCCATCAACGGGGTGGCGATCACCGGTGGCTTCGAAGTCGCCCTGATGTGCGACTTTCTCATCGGGACGCCGAACACCCGTTTCGCCGACACGCACGCGCGGGTCGGGATCGTCCCCGGCTGGGGCTTGAGCCAGCGCCTCGGGCGCTGGATCGGGATTGGCCGGGCGAAGGAGCTGCACTTCACCGGGAACTTTCTCGGCGCAGAACAGGCCGAGCGTTGGGGCTTGCTGAACAGTGTGGTCCCGGCAGATGAACTCATGGCCCACGCCATGAAACTCGCCCGCGACATCCAGTCCTGCGACCAGGCGGTGATCCGGGAGGTGAAGCGGATCGCGGAGGAGGGCTACGAGACCACGCTCTCCGAGGGCTTGCGGCTCGAGCAGCTCGCCAGCGACGAATACAGCCGCCGCAACAACCCGCAGGCGCGGGTGGCTGACCGCCGCATCGCCATCCAGGAGCGGGGCCGCACGCAGGTCTGACCGGGCACGGCCTGCCCCGCGGTTGTTTCAGGACGGCCGCGGGTACGTAGAATCCGGAGAGGGAGGCCCGCCATTTCCGACTTGTTGGTCACGTTTCCTGGCGAACTGAACGAGCAGGGCCGCCCGATGATCTGGTTCGCCAGCTGGCTTGTGGGCGCGGAGGGCGCTGAGGGTGGCTGGTTCCATAGCGATCGGGGCGCCGCGGACATCCGGGTGACCGTCCCGCCAGAGGCGACGGGCGTCCGCATCCGCCGCTGGCCGTCCGACGGCCTCGATGCCGAGTACGCCGATGTCCTCGACCTTCGGGGCGTCGCTGACGTGAACGCGGCCGCCCTCGACTTCGACAAAGAGCAACAGCACAGCCGATTACCGGCCCGCCCCAGGGCGTAATTCGCGGCACATCCGGGGTGGCGCTGGCCCCAGCCGGTGGTATGCGTAGAATCCGGCGTATGTCCGAAATGGCCCTTGCCGGTATCCGCGTCTGTGACCTCACCTGGATCATCGCCGGGCCGACGGCGACCCGCGTCCTCGCTGACTTCGGCGCTGAAGTGATCCGCGTCGAACATGAACAGGCGATCGACTCCGTCCGGCTGGGCCGGCCGATCACCGGTGATACTCCGACGCTGAACAACTCGGGCTTCTTCAACTACTTCAACCGCAACAAGAAGAGCATGCAGCTCAACGTCCGCCACCCGATGGGGATGGACGTACTCAGGCGCCTGGTGGCCGTCAGCGACATCGTTGTCGAGAACTTTTCGAGCGGCGTGATGACCTCCTGGGGGCTTGACTACCCCCAGCTCAAGGAGATCCGGCCCGACATCATCTACTGCTCGATCTCCGGCTTCGGTCACTCGGGCCGCGACAAGGCCTTCACCACCTGGGGGCCGACGGCTCAGGCCTTGAGCGGCCTCACGCTCACGTCCGGGCTGCCCGGGCTGCCGCCGGCCGGCTGGGGCTACAGCTACATGGACCACACGGCGGGCTACGTCGCCGCGTCAGCGATCATGATGGCCCTCCACCATCGCAACCGGACGGGCGAAGGTCAGCACATCGACATCTCCCAGGTCGAGGCCGGCATCGTCCTCAACGGACCTGCGATCTTGGACTACACGGTCAACGGCCGGAAGTGGCGGCGCGATGGCATGCCCCCGGGGAACCGCGCCTGGGAGCCGCATGTCGCCCCGCACAACGCCTACCCCTGCGCCGGTGATGACCGCTGGGTGGCGATCGCCTGCATGAACGACGCGGAGTGGGAAGCGCTCGTCCGGGCCATGGACGAGCCGCACTGGGCCCGTGACCCGAAGTGGTCCACGAACGATGGGCGTCTCGCCCACCAGGACGAGCTCGACGAGCGGATCGGCGAATGGACGAGCGAGTTCGTCGATTACGAGGCGATGGAGCTGCTCCAGGCGGCGGGAGTCCGGGCCGGCGCCGTCCAGAAGGCCAGCGACCGGTTCGAACGCGACCCCCAACTCGCGGCTCGGGACTGGTGGCACCGCCTCACCCACGCCGAGATTGGCGAGTGTGACTTCGATGGCGTGGTGCCGAAGCTCTCGGGGACGCCCGGCTCATTGCGGTCGGCCTCGCCCGTCCTCGGGGCCGATACCCACGATGTCCTCCGCGACGTGCTCGGTATGAGCGACGACGAGATCATCGAGCACGAAACCTCGGGGGTGCTGATGTGAGCGGCCCCTTGAACGGCCTGCGCGTCATCGAAGCGTGTGACGAACTGGGGCAGTACGCGGGCAAACTCCTCGCCGACATGGGCGCCGACGTGATCAAGGTCGAACCGCCGTCCGGCTCTACGGCTCGCGGCATCGGGCCGTTCGTCAAGGACATTCCCGGCCCGAACCGGAGCCTCAACTTCTGGTACCACAACACGAACAAGCGCTCGGTGGTGCTCGATATCGAGCGTTCGGAGGCCGACCGCGCCACGTTCCGGAAGCTGGTAGCCACGGCCGACATCGTCCTCGAGGACCGCGCACCGGGGGTGTTGGCCGCCCTCGGGCTCGGTGCCGCGGAGCTCCGCGAGGCCACGCCGGCGCTCATCTGGTGCTCGGTCACCCCGTTCGGGCAGGACGGGCCCTGGGCGAACTACCGCTCCTCGGACCTGGTCGGACTTGCCCTCGGTGGGCCGATGGCGATGAACGGCTACGACCCTTCCGACGCCGACGGCGCGCCCCCGGTCCGCGGCCACGGCGACCAGGGCTATAACACCGCCTGCCAGTACGCCGTCCACGGCATCCTCGCGGCGCTGCTGTATCGCGACCGAACAGGCGTGGGCCAACAGATCGATTGCGCGATGCACGAGGCCCTCTCCCAGACGGTTGAGGTCGGGATGCCTCAGTACCTCTACGCCCGCACCGACGTCATCCGCCAGACCGCGCGGCACGCGGCCTTCCGCCGCACGGAGCCCTGGCTCGTAAAGGCGAAGGACGGCCGCGACCTCATCCTCTTCGGCATCGGCCGCGACAACACGAGCTGGCGCCGGCTGAAGGCCTGGTACCAGGCGGCCGGATTCGGCCTCCAGTTCGACGAAGAGCGCTTCGACAGCCCGATCAACCGCCAGCCCGGCCGTCAATCGCCAGAGGCGGCCGAGATCAACGAGGAGACGCGCCGCTTCATCGCCGCCCACGACGCGGATGCGGTCTATCGCGGTGGCCAGGAGATCGACCAGGCCTGGGGCCTCGTCCGCAGTCCCGAAGAGACGCTCGACGACGCCCACTTCTGGGACCGCGGCCACTTCGTCCAGACGACGGGCGAAGGCCACGAGGCGCCGGCGGCGATGCCTGGCGCCCCCTACGTCTTCAGCGCGACCCCCTGGGAGCTCCGCCGCCCGGCCCCGAAGCTCGGCGAACACACGGCCGAAGTCCTCGCCGAACTGGCCTGACCAGGAGATGGGATGAGAAGGCCGGCCACTCCAGCGCAGTCACTCGGTAGAGTGCTGCCAACAAAACGCGCTCAAGGCGCAAGGAGGAAATGACCGGCATGGACAAGAATACGGCGATGACGAAAGGAATGCATCAGCGCACCGTGGGGCTGGACCTCGGAGACAGGACGAGTCACTACTGCATCCTTGACGCGGACGGCGAGGTGGTGATGCAGGGGGAGGTCAAGAGCACCAAGGAGGAGTTCGCCCTGCTCTTCGGGGGGATGCCGAGGAGCAGGGTGGTGATGGAGGTGGGGACCCACTCCCCCTGGGCGAGCGAGCAGCTGGCAGCCTGGCACGAAGTGGTCGTGGCCAACGCCCAGAGCGTGCGGGCACTGCTCAAGGGCCGGCGTAAGAACGACCGGGCCGACGCTGAGGGACTGGCGCGCCTGGGGCGATCCGACCTCGCCCTCTTGCGCCCGGTCCACCACCGCAGCAGCCAGGTCCAGCAAGACCGGGCGGTGCTGGAGCTTCGCGAGGGGCTCGTGGAGGCGCGGACGAAGCTCGTGAACCAGCTGCGGGGCGTGTTCAAGTCGCTTGGCCATCGCCTCGAAGCGAAGAGCTACAAATCGATGGCGCGCAGCCTCGAGCAGCTGCCGGCGACACTGCAGGCGCTCGCGAAGCCGACGTTGGCGGTGATCACGGGCCTGAGTGAGGGGGTCAAGCAGCTGGACCGGGAGGTCGAGCGGCTGGGCCAGGAGCGCTACCCGGTGACGCAAATGCTGCAGCGCGTGGCCGGTGTGGGACCGGTCATCTCCCTCGCCTTCGTGCTCACGATCGAGGACCCGGACCGCTTCCGGCGGAGCAGAGAGGTGGGGCCCTACCTCGGGCTCGTGCCCGGCCAGCGCGACTCGGGCAAACAGCAGCCCCAGCTGCGGATCACCAGAGCGGGCGACAAAGCGATGCGCCGCCTGCTGGTCCAGGGGGCGCACTACATCGTCGGTCGTCACGGGCCGGACACTGACCTCAAGCGCTGGGCAGCGCCGCGCCTGCTGCTCGGTGGCGGGCACGGCAAGAAGCGGACGATCGTGGCGGTCGCGCGGAAGTTGGCCGTCCTCCTCCACCACCTCTGGGCGACCGGAGAGGTCTACGAACCGCTCTATTTGGCGAACAGGAGGGAGGGCCAGGCTGCCGCCTGAACAAGACGGGACAGCGCGACGATAGGGCAGAAAGACGAGACCGACGGTGACCGGGGTGACTGCGAGGGCGCGGCAGGACCAGCGATGAGTCCGGCGCGGAGATGGCAGCACCCACCTCGAAAACCAGACCCCAGCATGCACCGGCCACCCCAGACGCGTGGCCACAAGAGTGCGAATGGAAGTGCGGTCCGCAAGGACGTGGGGGTCGAGCAAGAGGACGGTCGCTCAAGGGAGCGTACGACGCCCCGGCGGGCCGACAAGTGATCGCTTCGCTCGCTCCTGCCGTCGCGCACTTGCCAACCCGCGCGGAGGCGCCGTCACCAACCAGCGACGACCATCCTCCGCCGAAGCCACTGAGGTGGTGGCTTGACACCAAAAGGCCTTCTCATGGAAG